>NZ_JBFMIA010000217.1:0-253 GCF_040801915.1 Jeotgalibacillus marinus
GAACGCCGCCTCGGCCTGTCCTCAGCAGCGATCGATTCCCGCTTTCAACGTCTCAATGCGCGGCTAGGCGTTCCAAACCGGAAAGCTGCTGCACTGCTCGCTGCGGAATGCGGGCTCATCTAGCGAGGTCGCACATGACGGCAGCCGTCTCATACAGCACATCCAGCGACCAGCCGATCGGCTGGCTCGACCGGATCTACAACTACATCGGAGCCCACAACAGCCCGCTTCGCTATCGCAACGAGCGCCATCG
>NZ_JBFMIA010000218.1:0-253 GCF_040801915.1 Jeotgalibacillus marinus
TGCTGGATGCTCCGGCTGACAAGCTGTTCCGCTGCTGGACCACGCCCGAACTGATCAAGCAATGGTTCGCGCCCAAGCCCTGGACTGTCCCGGTGGCCCAGGTGGACCTTACCCCTGGCGGGGCCAGCAACATCACCATGCGCAGCCCCGAGGGTCAGGATATGCCCTGCCCGGGCCAGTATCTGGAGGTGGTGCCGAACCGGAAGCTGGTCTTCACCGACGCCTTCACCGGCGACTGGGTGCCTAAAGACGG
>NZ_JBFMIA010000219.1:0-253 GCF_040801915.1 Jeotgalibacillus marinus
GAAGGGACACAAACCGGGAGCCTGAATGGGAGCGGCTTACGCCGGGGATCCCGTTTCAGAAGTCACTGCTCATCAGCCGTGGCCGCGCCTTCTCGAATCGATTTCAGCGTGGGTCGACTTAGCCCGGGGCCCTACCACCTCAAGACTGATGTCGCCAACGTCGTGCCTGGGTGTATCCGAGGCGAACTTTGGAATCCCCATTGCTCTTAAGCTTGCGCCGAGGCCCGCCGGGACGAGATGCAAGCAGCCCGGG
>NZ_JBFMIA010000220.1:0-253 GCF_040801915.1 Jeotgalibacillus marinus
GTTCAGCTTCATTCTGGATCTGGCCGATGCATTCCTCTTATCCCCTCTCCTCCTCCGTCTTCTATGGGCGGACGCTTCGGCTTTCTCCGGTCATGGGCGCTACCAATTTCTTCGGTCAATTTTGGCCTTCTCTGCTTTTAACTCGGAGAGGGGAGAGATGGTTGCAGGAAGGGAAAAAGCGCTCACATTCAGATCTAAAAACTCCGGATGACCATCTGGTTTTGGGGATCTGTTTGGGAGAGCTCGGCGGCGG
>NZ_JBFMIA010000221.1:0-253 GCF_040801915.1 Jeotgalibacillus marinus
AGAAGCCAACTTGGCGCAATGTCGAGAGATCTTTACCGGGGAACCACGACGCCATCTCCTCGCGGCAGCAGTTCGCGATCTCCTCATCGGCCATGTCTGGGCTATCCAGCACCGTCACCGAAAGCAAGTGCTGTCCCTTGGGGCCATATGCTGGGGAGACATTGGTTAGCTGGATCGCGTGGTTGACGAAGGCATCGGGGTTGGCGTTAAGCAGCAGCTTCGGGCCGTTGTAGAGGCTCTGCGTCGTGGCAAA
>NZ_JBFMIA010000222.1:0-253 GCF_040801915.1 Jeotgalibacillus marinus
AGGGGAGAGAGGAAAAAGAGGGGAGGAGGAAGAAGAGGGGAAGAGGGGGGAAGAGGAGAGAAAGGAAGAAGAGAAGAGAGAGAAGAGAAGGAGAAAAAAGGAGAGAAAGGGAGAAAGAAAGAGGGGGAGAGGGGGAGGGAAAGGGGAGGAAAAAGGGGGGGAAAAGGGGGAGAAAAAGGGGGGAAGAGGGGGAAGAGGGGAGGGAGGAAAAAGAAAAGAGAAGAGGGAAGGAAGAGGAAAGGAAGGAGAAGAA
>NZ_JBFMIA010000223.1:0-253 GCF_040801915.1 Jeotgalibacillus marinus
GAAAGGAAGGAAAGAGGGGGGGGGAAGAAGGGGGGGGGGGGAAGAAGAGGAAAGAAGAGGGAGGAAGAAAAAGAGAGAGGAGAGAAAGAAAAAGGAGAGAAAAAGGGGAGGGGAGGGGAAGAGAGGGAGGGGGAAGGGAGGGGAAAAAGAGGGGGAGAGGGGAAAAAGGAGGAGAAAGAAGAAGGCAGGGAGGAGAGGAAAACGGCCGGAGTGAGAGCCATCAGATGGATCTCTGTTACCACGGCTCGCAAAG
>NZ_JBFMIA010000224.1:0-252 GCF_040801915.1 Jeotgalibacillus marinus
TCAAGCACCGCGGCGGTACCGGCTGGTAGCATTGCTAGGTTGATTACCATTACTTTTCCGTGAGGAGATTCACCGCATGGTGTCGCACCGCAAACCGGCAAAACCAGCCTTTGACCCGCGTACGGTCAAAGAGAACATCGTCGAAACACCGTTGAATGAGGAGATGAGCAAGTCGTTCCTCGAATACGCGTATTCGGTGATCTATGCCCGCGCGTTGCCCGATGCCAGAGATGGTCTGAAGCCGGTGCAACG
>NZ_JBFMIA010000031.1:0-16641 GCF_040801915.1 Jeotgalibacillus marinus
ATGCTTTGAAGAAGAAGAAGAATTAATGCGTGCTTATATTCAAGAGATTCAAGATTCGTTTGATATAAAAATGGCAATGGAGTATTGCGATACACATGATATGAGAGAAATGTTAGAAATCCTTTGTGATAGAGCCGATTTAAAAGCCAATGATGAAAATCATTTAGAAGAATTTTCAGCAATGTATAGGCTAAATATGGAGCGAAAAGATCAACAAAATCAAAAAAACGTTTCAAAAGAATTGTTTAATAAAATCATTTCTCAAAAAAATAAAACGGAAGAAATGCAAATTTTTCAATAAATTTTAGAAGTGTACGTTCATTATCAAGAACTAAATTTTTATAAAATTATAGCCCTTTTGCCAAAATTAAAAGTTAAACTTGATCAAAATCAAAATAGTTATATACAAACATCATTAAAAATGCGTACTAATTATTTATTACAAAATGTATATTTGCGAAATATATGTGATTTTAAAAAAGTAAGAGAACTAGCACATGAAGCACTTAAAAATCCAATAGGAAAACGATTTGACGCTGTGTCTTATGTAAATCTTGGTGACTCTCATATACATGATGAAGATCCAACACAAGCTGTACAGTATCTTGAAAAAAGTATAGAACTTTACAAAGAACTAGGCTTGGGTTTTGCAGTAAATTGGATGCAAAACAAAATCGAATTAATTAGTATTCGAAGAGGAAGAAAACTTGATCAGATTTATATTGACCACAATATAGCGTTTAACCACATCATGAATGGTGAAAAAGAAAAAGGTTTAGCACTCCTTGATAAAGTAGACGTCACACCTGACACACTTTATATAAAAGGGATGGTAACGGATAATCGTGATTATTTTTGGAAGTCACTAAATGGATATTTAAAACGTGGAGATCGATTATATGGATTGCTTCCTGTTCAAGAATTAAAGCGATTAGGCGAAAATGAAGAGATGATTAACATGGTGTATAACAATTTGAAAGAGGTGAAATATGCATGAGAAAATTAGTGATAGCTTTCGTATTAACTTTTTCAATTTTGGGCTCGATTTCAATAGAGGAGGCAGTTCCTACTTCTTTTAGTGATGTTGGGCCAATGAGTGATGTTGGGCCAATGAGTGATGTAACCCCTTATTAAGAATATTGCTATAGATAAAAACGCAATCCATTAATGGATTGCGTTTTTATTATTTAGAGAGAAATTCAATTACTTTGCGTTCTTGGAACAAAAAATTCCTGCATATCAATACAGGAATTTTAATCAAACTTTTTTACAAATTATCAAACTTTATTTCAAATCCACAATTTATGTCAGTTTGGAATAAAGTCTGATCAAAAATGTCATGTAATGCCTCATGCTAGGACAAATAAAAAGAATCCATTTTGAAAAAAGATTGATCAAAATGGATTCTTCCCTTGTGAATGAGTATACAATTTTTATAAAAAAGTTTGATCAAAACTTTTCATAAACATTTCTACAGCAACGTTCCCTTCAAAATCCCCCTTCTAAAACGGTTAAACTTTTTTATAAACAGTACGACTTTATTCAAAACCATTAAACTTTGTTTTAATCCCACACCATTCATACCATTATTCAAAGTGAAAATAATGTCTGTAAAGAGCGATTATTTGGTTGCGATTTTTCACTCGCAAAAAAGGATATTCAATATAATTTGAAGAATTTTAAAAAGACGAGGTGATGCGATTGATTGAGAACCGCGTTGTATGGTGGATAGATGATCTATAATCAAAGCCTTGATCCGTATGGGTACCAGCAGGGCTTATGTTGTAATCCTATTCAGGCAGAAGCAAGTAGCAGAATGGACAATGATAAAGTCCCATTTTGATGTTATAGATAATTAACAAAATAAAATGCGGTATAACTTAGTTTGTATCGTTTATTAGGAGGAAAAAATGAAAACGTTTACAAAGATGTTTTTTTCAGTATTAATGATGGTGGTGATTTAAGCATTTCGGTTTTGTGCAAAATATAGATAAGACCGCCAAGTATACTTCATTAATACAAGGCGGTCTTATCGATCATTATCGGATTTCATAAATTATCAAACTTTGTTTTAAAGCCACATTTAATATCGGTTCGGAAAAGTAGTTACTGGACCGATTTTTTATTCTACTGTTTATAAAAATCAACATAGACTTTTAATTCACCATCTTTTATGAACACATCCATTGTAGCAAAACCAAAAGAACCGCCATTTCCACCATCTATAGCAATATGTTGTAACATTTCTGCATAGGCAGGACTAAATTCATTTTCCACTGTATTGTTCCAATAAATTTGAGGGAAAGAATTTAGCCAATACCCCGGTGCAGCTAATACGCGTGCATCCCCAATGAATTCAATACGGCTTTCACCAGGTACAGAATGATCAATTTCTATAACCATACTCATTTGATTAAACCATTCACCCGCTCGGGATGCGCGTATTTCATAAAGATTATAATTAGGACGATCCGGATTAAATTCATTAATCGTATTGATGTAGATATGTCCTATGATCTTGCCTTTATCTCTCACATATTTTACTTGGCTACCCCACTTTAAATCAAATCCTGCCTTAAATTTACCCAGGTCGCCCGGTGGTTTTTGCGGTCTTTCATCTTGTGCATCTGACATCATCGCATTTGTAGTAATAGGACTGAACGAAAATGCGATAGCAAACGCAATCAACGAACTTAGACCAAACGTTACTAATTTTTTCATGATAAAATTCCTCCTTTTTTAGTAATCTATTTTACCATAAAAATATTTTCAATTTTTCTGTTGTCGTTCGTCTAATTGTTTTTGCACCAGGACCAAAATTCATATGTTCTTTTTCTTTTGGACATAAAAACACCCCTTTAGATAATCATATCCAAAGGGGTAAAACGGTTCGACTTTTTTCAAAACGGTGCAACTTTATTTCAAATCCACACATTATTGTTGCTTTAGAATAAAGTTTGATTAAAAATACGTAACAAGCCCTTATTTCACGATACACAAAAAGAGTCTATTTTGAAAAAAGATTGATCAAAATAGACTCTTTCCTTGTGAATTAGTATACACTTTTTATAAAAAAGTTTGATCAAAAGTGTAATATCCAAAGGGATAAAACGATGCAACTTTATTTCAAATCAACACTTATCTCTTTTAGGGGTACCGCCAACATTTTAACGGAAATATACGCTAAGACAATATTTGGAACATAAAAGCTGAATTTCCCTACGCTAAGGGAAATTCGTGGTTCTTCCGAATGATACAAAAAATAATTATGTATCATTCTAAAGAAATGTTGCTTGGTAATAAAGTTTGATTAAAGATGTTCTGAAAACCCTTATTTTACAGCGAATGAAAAGCACCCGTTTTGAAAAAACGATTGATCAAAACGGATGCGTGCCGAAATTTTTCTGTTTTCCAGCGTTAGATACTATTATGCCAGCTTGCTCAAAACAGAATATATAAAGCATAAGCATAGTAAAACGCACCGGCTACACTCAGCTTAATTGGTGTGATATTGGCAAGCATTGTTACAGAAGATGAAAAAGCTTGTTTAATAAATTGAATTATTATTTCTGATAACTAGTTATAAATAACTATTCAACACAAATGGTATTTATAACCTGCGTCCATTTTTGCACAATAATATGTTCATAATTTGGACTTGTATTTATATAATCCTAAAGATAGAGTAAACCTATAATGTTGTATGCTATGAACCTATCTTAAAAAAGAATGAGTAAAATCTGTATTACGTGTAAAGAAGAATTACCGTTGACTAGAGATTACTACCATGTAGCAAGAAGAGCTAAAGATGGATTTAGAAGTACATGTAAGAAATGCAGGAAATGATATTGATAGAAAACGTAGAATGTACATTTCTATAAAATCTTATAATTAACAAAATAGAAATTGAATAGGAGAAATTACAATGAACATTAAAACAATATTACCAACAATGGGTGCATTATCAATCTTACTATTATCAGCTTGTGGAACTGATGAAGATTCAAACGGATCTATGAACAATGAAAATGAAAAACCACAAGAGGAAGTAGAAGAAGATGAATTTGATGAAGATTTCGCAACAAAAGAAAATCCTTTAAATTTTGGGAGTACAATAACCATAAATTTTATTAGAGAAAATGACGAAGGTGAGGAATATGCTTACTTTGCTAACTATACGATGGTTGATATGTTAAGAGGAGAAGAAGTTAATGATATGTTACCAGATGCTGAACCAAAAGAAGGTTTTGAATTTGCCGTGGTAAAAGCACATGTTCAATTTGTTTTTTCACCAATAGAAGATGAGACTGTTAGCTTTGAATGGTCTGATTTTAAATTCTTGAGTGGAGAAAATGAATACAATGCAGAGGAAGTAAACATAGAAGAAGATTCTATTGGACTTCTAAAAGGTGATATTTTACCAATGGAGGAAACAGAAGGTTATGTTGTAGGACAGGTTGAGATAGGTGAGGACTTCAATCTATCAATTGAACCTAATGACGATGAGATAGTTGTATTCGATGTTGAATAAATAAAAATTTCCCCTCTGCCAAACGGTAGAGGGGTTTTTATTCATTTCTTCACAATTTTCGCTCCTGTATTTGCAGCAACATAAATATTTCTCTTTCCTTTACTTGTATCAATCGTAATCACGTCTGTGGATGGCTTGCCTAGAATCTCATATTCTAGTCCGCCAAATGCAGACGGTGTTAAACTCCAGTCACTATTTTTAGTCACAGGCTGCACATCTAATTTATACGTTCTCCAGGTTGCTTCTGATGATGGAAGCTGTACGTACTCTTTTGTTTAGGACGATGATGAACCACTAAGCTTCAATACTTGGCCAACAGTGATTTTATATAGTCTTTGATCCCATTTAAATCTGCCAACGATTTTGTAGTCATGCCGTGATCCTGGGCAATCTCACTCAAAGTATCTCCATATTTAACTGTGTGTGTGGATGAAGAAGAACCACCAGATGATTTCTTTTTCAGTCCTAAATATTCCACTAAATCTTTTGCAATAGATTCACCAGCAGCCTTTAACACACTGTCATCACATAACTTCTTAATATCAATAGATAATTCATGTATCCACCTTCTGTAAGAATAGCTGGCATATTTGTTTCTCTTACCACTTGAAAGTTTGCAGCTTTCACACCTCTATTGTTTAACCCCATTGCAGCTGAAAGTTTAGGCTGCACAATATCAGCTGATTTTTTTGAATTAGCTGGCATGGAAGTATAAACATACGTTTCAACACCTGTATGAGTTCCCCAGGAACCTGTAAATGCGTTTCCAAGGGCACCCTATAACCATTGTGAACGGTGGGTGAACCCTGCGTGAATAGAAGATGAACCAACTGTGAAAACCTGGTGAATCATTGGCGTTGTTTTCGCTGGCTTATGCGTTCACGAAGATCAGCAAAATTGATTCCTAGTTCCTTTAATTTTCCTGGAAGTGTCACAGCCATTGCAACACTTAGTACAATTGAAACAATAATGATAATCAGATAAATGGATACTTTAACTGTTGGTTTGGAATAAAGTTTGATTAAAAATGTCACGTAAAGCCTCATGCTATGACAAACAAAAAGCATCCATTTTGAACAAAGATTGATCAAAATGGATGCTTCTCTTTAAATTGATCGCTTAATTTTTATAAAAAAGTTTGATCAAAAGTATATATCCAAAGGGGTAAAACGGTGCGACTTTTTTATAAACGGTTAATCTTTTTTCAAAACGGTCGAACTTTTTTATAAACGGTTAAACGTTATTTCAAATCTACAACTTATGTTGGTTTGGAATAAAGTTTGATCAAAAATCTCACGTAAAGCCTCATTCTACAACTAATAAAAAGCATCCATTTTGAAAAAAGATTGATCAAAATGGATGTTTTCCTTGTGAATTAGTGTACAATTTTTATAAAAAAGTTTGATCAAAAGTGGAATATCCAAAGAGTAAAACGGTGCAACGTGCAGAAGTACTTGTGGGGTAAAAGGAACATCTAGTTCGATGGTGGATTCTTTCATATGAATGCGAATAGTCGCATGTATTTCCTCTTCTGTGACAGGAACATTCATCGAACTCCAATTCGCACGTTCGTTTTTACGATGATCCTCCATTGGAGGCAATAATTTTCTCAGCCAGTAATAGAGTCGCTGAACCGGTAGGTTCTGTTTTTGACACAATCAGCTTTTGATAACCCACTTTCTTATAGTCTTGAATATGTGCTTCCCATTCTTTCTTTATATTCTGTCTCTATTTTTTCATAAAAAAACCTCCCACATAACGTATGTAAGAGATTATCTCATGGGTTATTTACAAATTGTATGTGGGGAATATTTTACGCTTACTTTTAAAATATATGTTTTTTCTCGTTTGCTAAAGGCTATAATCAACAGGTGTCTTATATTTTGGGGTTTCTATTTTATATCAATAACATAGAAAAAAACAAAATACAAACATACGTAACTGTTATTAAAGTGCAAATAATAGTTCTTAATTTTCCACCTATTTTCCCAAAGACAAACTCAATCACAAAAAAGGAACTTGCGACAATAAAAGACAACAGTAAAATAGCTATTTCTGGCATAAAGGAAACCAGGATAAAACCAGGAATAATATAAATCGTATATCTCACGATCAATTTTTCTACGTTACTAAAAATAGTGATTCGATCTACCAAATAAGAAAGTGGTAAAGCAAAGAGCACTAATGCAATTCCTATGAAAATAGTATATAGAAGATACGATGTAAAAAAATGCTCAAAAAAAGGATATTTAATACTTAAAAAAATAGTGTTTAGTGCTATACAAGTAATTAAAATTTGAAATTTTATTTTCATTCCCTCCACTTCAGACAACTACTTGACCTCATCTTTTTTTACGAATATCAACAGTACAATTTGAATATTCAGTCATATAGAAATAGTTTCGTTCCAAATCAGATAAAAACTCATGCTGTCTATTCGTCTTTATTCCTTTTAAACGTGTAGAACGACCTAATGAAGATACATCTTGAATATTCAGCCATGGCTTATAATCTGCACCAATACCTGAGCCACGACCTTCTTTAATCCACTTCTCAATTTCAGATGTTCTTCTTCTTTTAGACATAAAAACACCCCTTTAGACAATCATATCTAAAGGGGTAAAGCATCGCAACTTTTTTAAAAACGTCGCGACTTTATTCAAAACATCGCATCTTTTTTAAAAACATCGCGACTTTATTTCAAACCTACAACTTAAATTACGAATACTTAATTCTTATTCCACTGTCACACTCTTCGCCAAGTTACGTGGTTTGTCGACATCGCATCCTCTATGCAACGATGCATAGTATGAGATCAGCTGCGTTGGGACTACGGAAACGAGTGGGCTTAGTAGTTCGTGAACATGTGGGATCACGTAGCTGTCGCCTTCTTCTTCGAGTCCTTTCATTGCGATGGTGCATGTGTGTGCGCCACGTGCAGCTACTTCTTTGACGTTACCGCGGATGCTTAGGTTGACGTTTTCTTGTGTTGCTAGTGCGAGTACGGGTGTGCCGTCTTCGATTAGTGCGATCGTTCCATGTTTCAGTTCTCCTCCAGCGAAGCCTTCTGCTTGGATGTAAGAGATTTCTTTTAGTTTAAGCGCTGCCTCTTGTACGACGTGGTAGTCCAATGAACGACCAATGAAGAAGGCGTTGCGCGTTGTGCTTAGGAAGTCACGTGCGATTTGTTCGAATGCTTCTTTGTCGTCGGTTAGGGCTTCCATTGCCGTTGCAACGATTCCTAGTTCTTGGACAAGGTCAAATTCCATGTCGAAGCCTTTTACTTTTCCAGCCACTTCTGAAAGGATGGAAAGGACAGCGATTTGGGCTGTGTAGGCTTTTGTTGAAGCAACCGCAATTTCAGGTCCTGCATGTAATAGCAACGTATGGTTCGCTTCACGTGACAGGGTTGAGCCCGCTACGTTTGTTAAAGTTAATGCTGGATGTCCTAGCTCTTTCACGCGTACGAGTACAGCGCGGCTGTCAGCTGTTTCACCACTTTGAGAGATAAAGATGAATAACGGATTTTCTGATAGAAGTGGCATATTATAGACGAATTCGCTCGCTACATGCACTTCTGTTGGAATTTTAGCTGTTTTTTCAAGGAATTCTTTCCCTACTAGTCCAGCGTGATAACTTGTTCCACAAGCTACGATATAGATACGGTCTGCAGCGAGCACAGCATTTAGCACGCCATGATCGATCGTCAGGTCACCCATTTCGTTTTGGTACGCTTGAATGATTTTACGCATCACAAGTGGTTGCTCATCGATTTCTTTTAACATGTAGTGAGGGTACGTACCTTTTTCGATGTCGCTTGCATCTAATTCAGCTGTGTAAGGAGCGCGTGTCATTGTTTCACCATCTAGGTTTTTAATGATCACATCTTCCTTTGTCACAAGGACCATTTCTTTGTCCATAAGCTCGACGAATTGGTCGGTTACTTGCAGCATCGCCATTGCATCAGATGCTACCACGTTAAAGTCATCACCTAGTCCAACGAGTAATGGGCTTTTATTTTTTGCAACGAAGATTGTTCCTTCAAGTTCTTTATCTAAAAGAGCGATTGCATAAGAACCTTTTAGTTCTTTTAATGCTTTTTGGAATGCTTCTTCTGTTGAAAGTCCTTGTTCAACAAATGTTTCAATTAGCTGGACAATGATCTCTGTGTCGGTTTCACTTGTAAGCTCGACTGATGACAGGTATTCACGCTTAAGCTGGGAGTAGTTTTCGATGACTCCGTTATGCACTAGGGTGAAACGTTCAGTCGTACTTCGATGCGGGTGAGCATTCACTTTGCTTGGTGCGCCGTGGGTTGCCCAACGTGTATGACCAATTCCGATTGATCCTTCTACGTTGTCATCGACGATTGTACGAAGGTCTGCGATACGGCCTTTTTCTTTAAATACAGTCACGCCATCTTCGTTTTGCAGAGCGATGCCGGCTGAATCATAACCGCGGTATTCAAGTTTTTCAAGACCTTTTAGCAATATTTCTTTTGAGTCATTTAGTCCAATATATCCTACAATTCCACACATAATTCGTATCCTCCTGTTGATAAAGGAGGTCCAGGGGTCGTCAGGGGACGACTTGGCCCCCCTTATCTCTCGTTTGTTTGATCAAGATATGCTGCAATCCCGCTCCTTTGTCCACGAAGTCACCTTCATGATTTAAGATTGGGCGTACGACTGTGCAACTTCAGTCGGGAGGCATCCGCCGAAAACTCGATGCTCCTCCTCCTCGTCAACTGCCGCATTCGCTGCGAACAGTCCTGGCGCTTTTTAGTACGTAGTAACCTTACAATCCACCTTTCTTTATTGGCTTAATTTACATGTGTGTACCCCTTTACATAATGGGGGGTACATATATTATCATACTCGATTTACGTTCATTTCGTCAAACAGCTTATGTAAATTGATCATAAAACATAGTAAAGTACGGACACGTGTATTGCCGATGAGTTTGAGTTGCATGAAACGCTCGCATTTATCAGCGGTTACCTCTCATGTATCGAAGCTTAGTCCCTATTTATCCGCGGCTATCACTCGTTCATCGAAGTCTACATGCCATTTATCCGCGTATCGGGTCCATCGACCTATCGTTTTCATCGGCACTGTCCTTCGTTTATCATCAAAGTGTATCACTCCATTATCCGCTCCTCAGAAGGTCCTTCACACACCCTCCATCCTCACAACAAAAAACTGGCACCGCGCTTTCCAAGCACAGTACCAGCTAATTCATTTATTCATGATCCATTTAAGCAATACCCATTTCTTTCTCAACAACTACCGCAATTCGGTGAACGTACGCTTCACATTGTTCTGCTGTTTGAGCTTCTGCCATCACGCGTACTAGTGGTTCAGTACCGGATGGTCGAACAAGAATGCGGCCGTTGCCGTTCATTTCGCTTTCGACTTCTTCGATTACTGCTTTTATACGTGCATTGTCTGTTACGCCATGCTTGTCGCTTACTCGGATGTTAACGAGTTGCTGTGGGAATATTTCCATTTCACCCGCAAGTTCAGAAAGTTTTTTGCCCGTTATTTTCATGATGTTCACAAGTTGTAGACCTGTTAGCAGGCCATCACCTGTTGTGTTGTAGTCAAGGAAAATGATGTGACCAGACTGTTCTCCACCTAATGTGTAATTGCCTTTTCTCATTTCTTCTACCACGTAACGATCGCCAACGGCTGTTTGTATGCTATGAATGCCTTCTGCTTCTAAGCCTTTATAGAAGCCAAGGTTACTCATCACCGTCGATACAAGCGTATTTTGCTTTAAACGTGACTCTGATTTCAAATACTTCGCGCAAATGAACATGATTTGATCGCCGTCTACGATTGTACCGTTTTCATCGACCGCAATAATACGGTCGCCATCACCATCGAAGGCTAGTCCTACATCCGCTCCTTTTTCTTTTACGCAAGCAGCAAGTGTTTCAGGGTGTGTTGAGCCAACGCCTTCATTAATGTTTAAGCCGTTTGGTGATGCACCAATTGTTGATAGATCTGCATCTAGATCTGCAAATAGATGTGTTGCAAGCGTCGACGTTGCCCCATGTGCACAGTCAAGCGCTACGTGAAGTCCTGAGAAGTCTTCGTCTGCTATTTGTTTTAAATATTGCAGGTACTTTTGTCCACCTTCAAAGTAATCTGTCACGATACCAAGATCGGAACCAACTGGACGTGGTGTTTCGTCTGTTTCTGCATCGATTAGTGCTTCGATTTGTTCTTCTTGCTCATCGGTTAATTTAAAACCATCTGGCCCAAAAAATTTGATACCGTTATCTGGCACTGGGTTGTGAGAAGCAGAGATCATAACGCCTGCTTGAGCCCCCATTGCTTTTGTTAAGAAGGCTACTCCTGGTGTTGAAATAACGCCAAGACGCATAACTTCTGCACCAATTGATAACAATCCCGCTACTAGTGCTCCTTCAAGCATGTGTCCTGAAATTCTTGTATCTCGACCGATCAATACTTTCGGTCTCGTCGTTTCTTTTGTCAGCACGTAGCCTCCAAAGCGTCCAAGTTTAAATGCTAGTTCTGGTGTTAGCTCTGCATTCGCTATGCCACGAACGCCGTCTGTCCCAAAGTATTTACCCATTTCTGTCATCGCTCCTTCTTATCTTTACCGTTGTTCGACTGGATCGCATATATTAGGTTTGCGTAAGCTCGATGGTGATGTCCACTTGAGACAATATGTATGTCACGTTTTTGGGTCCTTCAATTTGAACATCCAGCTCATGCTTACCCTCAGTAAGATCCGTTGCATCTACATATAAAGCAACATCTGATTCAGTTAGTTCCTCTAACACGTCTGGCTCACCTGTCACTCGCAGATCCAGCTCCCCGCTTGGTGGCCCAATAAAGGTCACCCTCAGATCATCACCTGTACCTCTTACCTCAACAGGAAGAGAAGATAACTCCAGCTCTTCTTGTTCTGTATCTGGACTAGCGTTTTCTCCAGTATTCTCTTCATCTTCTTCATTTTCAACAGATCCTGTCTCAGCCACTGATTCTTCATCATCGGCCGCTTCCTCCACTTCATTAAATATCACGATTGCCGAGGCCATTTCTTGTGATAGTTTATTTACCCCATTTGGAAGAGGAATTGGCACTGATATTTTTGATCCGCTTTTTTCCACACTAGATAAATCAAACGGAACCTCAATTTCATCAATATTTGCGATTTCGTCTGGTTGACCAAAAATCGTAACGGTCGTTTGCGTTAATGATAACTCTTTCAATTCGAACCCTTGGATTATTGTGCCTGTTGGTTCGGGTACTAGTTTCACTTCTTTACTCGGTTGTACAACACTAATCGACACATCTACGCTTGAAGGTTCAACGGATACTTCTAATTTATCTAGGTCTTCATTTAGTACTCGGACAGGTGAGTCAACTGTTTCTTCATCTTCCACCGTACCGTCCAAATTAAGCGTTGCACGTACGTGGCGAATCGATTCAACAATTTCTTTGGCACCTGTTACTAAAACTGTTTCTGGATTGGTGTTAATTTGATCGACCTCATAGCCTTCAGGAATAATATCATTGTTATAGTCTATTTCGACGGGAAATTCCTCTGATACTCGCTCGTCGATTTTGACATTTACAACTGCAGTGGATAACGTAACACTAAGGTTTGTTGATAACCCTTCATATTGAATTTCCACTTCATTTGTACCAATTTCTTCCTCACTTAAGTCAATAAATACACGAAAATTACGAAGCGTTTTTGCACTAGCCACAATTTGAGGCGGCCCTTCAATGGTCACATCTATGGTAGGTGGAATCTCACTTACGACAAATAATTCTTTATCATAAATCACTTCAACTGGTACATTTTCAATTTTTCCAGTATCTGAGCTATTTAATTGATCACCAGGGTTATTGACAGTGGCGAACATGATCGAAGCCATGAGCAAAGCAAATCCTCTTAAAAACCAGCGACTATCGATGAATTTATCCATTGTTCTTTTTACCCCTCCAATTCCATCCCGTTGAGGTAGTTACTGTCTCATTCTCTCCAACAAACCATTCACGACGAATCAGCTTGCTAAATTCCTCTAGCTCCAAATTTCGTTGAAGTTCTCCATTTTTAGTGACTGAAATGGCTCCTGTTTCTTCTGATACAACGATCGTAATACTATCTGTTACTTCACTCACACCAAGTGCTGCACGGTGCCTTGTTCCAAGCTCTTTTGAAATAAAAGGACTCTCTGACAAAGGTAAATAACATGCCGCGGCTGCAATACGTTTTTTGTGGATAACGACCGCTCCGTCATGCAAAGGTGTATTGGGAATAAAAAGATTGATCAGCAGCTCAGATGTCAGCATAGAATCCATTTGAATCCCTGTTTCGATGTAATCGCCCATCCCTGTTTCTTTTTCAAGCGTAATTAGCGCGCCGATTCTACGTTTGGCCATGTAGCTAACTGCGTTCGTCACCGCTTCTACTAAGCGATCCTGCTCCTCGTTCTCACGCAGATTACCTCGTGAAAATATTCGACCACGCCCAAGCTGTTCGAGTGCGCGACGAAGCTCTGGTTGAAAAATAATGATAATACCAAGAACACCCCAAAGCATTACCTGTTCCATCATCCACTCTAATGTATTAAACCCAAGAAGGTTACTGAGCCCTCGGACGATAACAATGACAAAAATTCCTTTTAAGAGTTGCACAGCCTTCGTCCCGCGAATCACTGTGATCAACTTATAGATCACAAACCATACGAGCAGAATATCCACTGCGTTGGTTACAACATCCAACACCGTTAAATCGGAGAATAGATCAGCAAACGGCATATGACTTCCTCCACTTATTTATTTAATAAATCCCTATATAAGGGTTGCATAATATCCATTTAAACTATCTCATTATAACATACATAGTAACAAACATACGCTTATCTTACCATAGACTCATCTTGTAACACCGCGCTTAAATGAAGAAAAGCATCGACCCACTCCCACAAGTCAATGCTTTTAGCGGTTATTCATTCGGTTGAAAGAAACCACCCAAATCTTTGAATACTGATTTGATGTTGTACCAAAGCCATTCGAATCCTTGGTCTATCTCTTCAATATCACCTGTAATTGTACCACCCCCGGCCATATAACGATCGCCGTTAATCATCGTAACGTCACCCTTTATTTCACCCTCAACGCGAAGGTCACCATTACGTACAACAAGGTCACCTTCAACCACTTCGCCTTCTGGTACAACCACTGTTTGTCCATCAACCACAACATTTTCTATTTTAGTAAACGCAAACTCATTCCCGTCGTTCCAAGAAGTAAAAACACTACCTCCCATTAAAACCATAAATACAGCGGCCGCAGCGAGTAGTGGATGGCGTTGCAACAAACGTCGCATTCCCACCTCTTTCTTTTCCTTGGGCAGTCGGTTCATCACTTTTTCTGTAAAGTCTTGCGGTGCGTTGATATGTGAGGTGCTTTGCACTAACGCAATCGTCCGTTTTAGTTCATGAAAATGAGTGCGACACGCTTCGCATTCATGAAGGTGAGACTTTAACTCTTTTTCATCTTCGTGTGACAACTCTTCATCTAAATATTCATGCATATAATGCACCATTTTATCAGGACAAGTGTTCACAGTACTCACCCTCTCTACATTGTTCTTAATTGTTTTCGTAGCGCTTCTCGACCACGGTGGATTCTTGTCTTGACAGTGCCAAGTGGTAGATACAGGATCTCGCTAATTTCTTTTAACGAGAGCTCCTCAATATATCTCAATACGATCACAGAACGATATTTATCAGGTAGTTTTACAATTTCTTGTTGAATTGAGTCCTGTAATTCCATTGACTCCACTTCTTCCTCAGGCAAACGACCATCTGCCTGAATCTGAGAGTACATCGTCAACCCTTCCGTACCAGTAACTTCAGCATCCAAATAGTAATCGGGTTTTTTCTTTCTGATGCGATCAATACACAAATTGGTCGCGATTCGATACAGCCATGTTGAAAACTTACGGTCGACGTCAAACGTGTGTATGTTAATATACGCGCGAATAAATGCCTCTTGTGATATATCCTCCGCCTCATGTCGATTCCCTAGCATTCGGTAACAAACGTGAATCACTTTATCTTTATATAGTTCCACAATCTCACCAAATGCATTCTGATCCCCTTTAAGCACCTGTTTTATTCTCTTTTTAACTATGAGTTCCATTCTCTCTATACCTCCGCTTCATGCGGCTATAACCCTTTACGACTATTCTTAGCAAAAGGTTTCACTCTTTTTTATGAATGCACGTTTTTTAAAAAATATATGTAATCATGCTAAAGTTTCGGTTAGCTAACAATATGATTATACAACTCAAAAAGTAATGAGTCATCCATTTATTTCAAAAAATATGGTAGAATTTTAAACTTATTTTAAGAGGAAAGGACTCTAGAGGATATGCATTGATCTTGTTAAAGGTGTTTCTACCAGCCTAATCTCCACAACTAATTGCGTCGTGCAAAAAAGAGCCAGTGTATATGCACACCAGCTCTTTTCCGACATAAACTCTTATAACAATTTTTCGCCAAACAATGAACCCATCAATGCAACTGCAACCGCTGCTGTTTTATTTTTTTCATCAAGGATTGGATTCACTTCTACAAATTCTGCAGACGTTAAAATGTCTGATTCCGCCAACATTTCCATCGCTAAATGACTCTCACGGTAGCTGATTCCACCATTGACAGGTGTTCCAACTCCCGGTGCATCACTTGGATCTAAACCGTCCAAGTCTAATGACAAATGAACTCCATCCGTGTTTTCCTTCAAGTACTGGATTGCTTCTTCCATCACCTTCGTCATGCCCATGCGATCGATCTCGTGCATCGTGTAGACGCGAATGCCTTTTTCCTTAATCAGTTCGCGCTCGCCTTCATCTAGTGAGCGTGCCCCAATAATAACAATATTCTCTGGCTTTACTTTCGGCGTGTATTCATGAATATTCACTAGATCTGAGTGCCCAATTCCAATACTGACAGCAAGCGGCATTCCATGAATATTCCCAGAAGGAGACGTATCTCCCGTATTCAAGTCACCATGTGCATCATACCAAATCACACCAAGATTCTCATATTTCTGACCAATTCCAGCAAGCGATCCAATCGCAATACTATGATCACCGCCTAAAATTAACGGAAAATGACCTTTATCCTTAGCTTCTTTCACTGTATCTGCAAGCTCCATATTACCTTTAACAACGGCATCTAAATTACGTAAGTTGGTATCTGTCATATGTACACTCTCTGCTTGATCAATTTGAATGTCACCCAAATCCTCAACCTGGTGACCTAGCTGCTCTAGTCGCTGGATCGCTCCTGCGTAACGAATCGCACTCGGCCCCATATCTACACCACGTCTCATTTGTCCAAGGTCCATCGGCACACCAATAAGCGAAATATTCTTTTTTTTCATTATAATTCATCCCCTAACACTATTTTAATAGAATCTTCTAACTATTCTATTGTAACGCTTACACCTACAGTGACTCAACCAAGCAATGTTGTGTATATATATGCGTTGGTCAAAAAGTTGCGAAGAGAAAATGCGTTTTTTATCCATTTTTGTGTGAATGTGCGGAGGACTACCTTCATTACTATCTGAACTGATGATTTACTGTCTAAAAATCCTGCTCTTACGCGGAAATGACCCATTTACATGACAAATTCTATTTTCAATTTCCTTAACAAAAAAAAAACCCCCATCAATGATGAGAGATTTTTAAAGATGAGCCATGTAGGATTCGAACCTACGACCCTCTGATTAAAAGTCAGATGCTCTACCAACTGAGCTAATGGCTCATGGCTGGGCTAGCTGGATTCGAACCAACGCATGACGGAATCAAAATCCGTTGCCTTACCGCTTGGCTATAGCCCAATGTCTAAGAGGTTTCATTTAGTATGACCCATAAAACAATATAGAAACAATTTTAAAAATGGTGGAGGGGGGCAGATTCGAACTGCCGAACCCTAAGGAGCGGATTTACAGTCCGCCGCGTTTAGCCACTTCGCTACCCCTCCGTATTTAATGTGAAAACTGGTGCCGGCAAGAGGACTTGAACCCCCAACCTACTGATTACAAGTCAGT
>NZ_JBFMIA010000225.1:0-252 GCF_040801915.1 Jeotgalibacillus marinus
CGGGCCGAGCTGGCGGAGGATCCCATTGATGGAATCGCGCAACTGATCCCACTCGACGGGCACCTGGGTGCGCTCGATTGGGATCACCGCGCCGTCTTGCAAGACCGGGCCGCCGGTGTACGGCGGTGACAGCTGGATGGTGCGCGAGGCCACCAGGCTGGGGTTGAGGATCGACGCGGTAGCCGTGGCCGGCACCTGGTATTTGTTGCTGTAGTGCAACGTGACTCGCATCTTGTCGCCGGCCGGCTCGAT
>NZ_JBFMIA010000226.1:0-252 GCF_040801915.1 Jeotgalibacillus marinus
GTGTGCGACGTGCCGACACTGGTGATCGCGCGCACCGACGCGCAGGCGGCCACGCTGCTCACCGCCGACGTGGACGAGCGGGACCAGCCGTTCGTCACCGGCACGCGCACCGCCGAGGGGTTCTACCGGGTGCGGAACGGGATCGAGCCGTGCATCGCCCGGGGGCTCGCCTACGCGCCGTACGCCGACCTGCTCTGGATGGAGACCTCCAAGCCCGACCTCGACGTGGCCCGCGAGTTCGCCGAGGGAATC
>NZ_JBFMIA010000227.1:0-252 GCF_040801915.1 Jeotgalibacillus marinus
TTTTTCCCTTCTCGCTTTTTTCTTTTCCCCTCCTCCCCCCCCTCCCCCTTTCTCTTTTTTCCTTCTTTTTTTTCCTCCCCTTCCCCTCCCCTTTTCTCTTTCCCTCCCCCCCCTCTCCTCTCTCCCCCCCCCCTTTCCCCCTTTTCCCTTTTCTTCCTCTTTTCTTCCTCTCTTCTCTCTTTTTTCCCCTCTTCTTTCCTTCCTCTTTTCTTCTCTTCTTTTTCCTCTCCTTTTTCCTTCCTCTTTCTTTTT
>NZ_JBFMIA010000228.1:0-252 GCF_040801915.1 Jeotgalibacillus marinus
TCCCTCCCCCTCTTCCCCCCTCCTCCCCTCCCCTCCCTCCTCCCCTTTCCTCCTTTTCCCTCCTTTCCTCCCCCCCTCCTCCCCTTCCTTCTCTTCTCCTCCCCCCCCCTCTCTTTTTTCCTCTCCCCTCCCTCCCTTCCTCTCCCCTCCCTCCTCCCTCCCCTCTCCTTTCTTTTTTTCCTTTTCTTCCTCCCCCTCTCCCTCCTTTCTCCTCCCCTCCTTTTCCCTCTTTCCCCCCTTCCCCTCCCTTTT
>NZ_JBFMIA010000229.1:0-251 GCF_040801915.1 Jeotgalibacillus marinus
TGTTATTACCTTGCCCTCAAAAATGGGTAATCTTACGCATATATTTTTTCCCCCTCAAAAATATACTCTAAACAAAAGTTATCAGCTTTCCTATCGAAAATAGAGGCCAATTATGGTGGAGCAATCATTCTTTCATAAGCTGCTGGGAACAACGCCAGGAAACTACCGCCTGGAACAACTGGTCGAGCGAGATAGCATCGGGCCAATTTTTATTGCTCGCGACACCACCAGAAATAGCTTATCCCGGCTCC
>NZ_JBFMIA010000230.1:0-251 GCF_040801915.1 Jeotgalibacillus marinus
TTCATGATGCAGATCTTAAGCCGCATGCTGCGTTGCTAGCAACTTTGTTGATGATGCAATCGCCAGCTGAACATAATAAACAGGTGCAACACCTCCGGCATCAACACCCTGACAGCCCTACCGCTGATCCCGTGTCATCACTAGCAGGCGCCAACCCCGCTCCCAGCCCTGTGCCGGGTCCAAGCCCTGGCGAACCAGCAGCAGCTGCAGAGGCTGCTGTTGGGACAGGTGGCAAGGCGCCCAAGCGAAAG
>NZ_JBFMIA010000231.1:0-251 GCF_040801915.1 Jeotgalibacillus marinus
TGCTTGGCCTCTTGAAAGCTTATTTCTGGATTATGGCGCGGAAAATGAATACTCTGTTACAAAGATGCCGAAGAAACTATTGGAGTTTCTTAGTGGAGTAAAGAGGTTGGAGATTCGAGCAGATGAGGATTTTGACAAGACTTTTTTGGAAAATTTTCCCAATTTGGAGCACTTATCATTGCCTTATATCTCAAACGATGACTATCTCTTGCAACTTCTCGCGGGAAAAGATTCTCTTCGATCGCTCAATG
>NZ_JBFMIA010000232.1:0-251 GCF_040801915.1 Jeotgalibacillus marinus
CGCGCTCGGCAAGGCGCTCGATCTTTTCCGCACGCAGGGCTTTGCCGCGACCTCGCTCGACGATCTCAGCGCAGCCACCGGCATGAACCGGCCGAGCCTCTACGGCGCCTTCGGCGACAAGCGCGAGCTCTACATCAAGAGCTATCAGCGCTACCGCGAGGACGCGCGCGCCTCTATGGTCGACATCTTCCGCGAGGAGATGCCGCTGCGACAGCGGCTGGAACGCATCTATGCGTCCGCGCTCAACATTT
>NZ_JBFMIA010000032.1:0-11063 GCF_040801915.1 Jeotgalibacillus marinus
TGATTGATCCTATGCCATATAGTGCTAAAGCTCAACGATTAGAGGCTTATTCCATGTTGACTATTTTGTTTACTATGGATGGATAAACACTCTCTTCGTTGAGGGTGTTTTTTTGTTGTATTCAAGGAGGTGATGTTAGATGGATTGATAGGAATGATTAATGATGACAAGTAAGAATCAGAACAAAAAGAAAAAAACTAGGGAGGAATTGATTATGGGGAACGTTATGAAAAGAACAAGGATGTTAAGTCTATTTTCAACTTTGGTTATACTGGCAGCGGTTCTTTCATTTAGTACTAGTGCGAAGGCGATGATAGATACAGAAAAAGGATCCAACCTTCTATCTAACTTAGAGAATGTAGATACTTCTGCTACATTTGATCTCACTAAAGATGGTATTCAGGAAGAAAAGATCTATGATGCAGACAGTGAATCTAATATACGAGTCGAACACGTTGATACAGGTTATGTTCAATACATTTATGAAGGTGAGTGGGTTCATATTCCAGTGGGAGTATCGACATTTAATATTAGCACCACAAGTGAATTTTCACATGAAGAGTACGAAGTGAAAGTTTGGCGATTCAGAGAGGATGCGCCTCTTTATATCCTCTCTGTAGGTAATGAAATTGTAGAGTGGGACTACCCTGACTTTCCACTTGAAGTGGAATTTTCATCAACTATTATGAATCCTATAGAAGACTACTACCCAGGGCCAGCGTGGTCAAGATTAACTTATACTTATTATGACCTTAAAAACGCTGGTAACTTAGCCCTAGAGTATTCTAAAGTCGTAAAAATGCAAACTGTTGATTACTATGGCTCTCCAGTTGCTTATCTAACAGTACATCACTGCAGTTGGCTGGGGTTGAACCCGGCCTGCCCAAAATGACTAGATAGAAAGATTAATAATTGCAAGTACCAATCAGAACAAAAATGAGGGGGAATGAAAAAAATGAGAAAAGCAAAGGGTTTACTTGTTCGTTTTATGTTGATCGTAGGATTGTTGTTCACTGCACTTATTCCGAATAGTGCGAGTGCAGAAAAATTAGGGCACTTAGAAATCACTACAAAAGATTTCTATGTTGAAGATGGAAAACTGAAAGAGTTTAATAACAGTATTAATAAAACATCACTAAATAAAGCATCACTTCCACCATTAGATGAATTAATACCTGATGATGCTTATGTTAAAGGACTTCCTAGTAATACTTTAGATTTTCCTGCAAAAGAAATAACAGCTCCGATTGATTATTTAGCATTAGTATTTAATTTAAATGGCAAGAACATGACGGCTGGTCAGTTATTTCTTCATGCTCCAGATGCTGATTTATATGTTTTCAAAACTTCTCCAGACGATGAAATGCCTATGCAGCTTAGTCATGCTGAAATGGAAACGTATCCCCCTGGAAACCGTATTTATCCTGCGTTTGGGGAGGATATAGAAGTACGTTATTATAAAGACCACCCTCTTGTTGATCAGGCGAAAATTCAATTTGTTGGATATTGGGAATTAGTGGGGGGTAAATCTTTATCGAGTAACACTGGTTCAAGAATTTCCGAATCTTATACTATGGGTTCTGGTATAGACATAACAGAGGCATATGAATTGGCTTCAACAATTGGGGTTACAATAGGTTCTGAAGTAGGTTTTGATTATGCAAAATTAAGTGCAGAATTAAGCCATTCAATAACTGAAACGTTTGGTTATTCACAAACTATTTCACAAATCGAGGAAGTTACTACTACTTTCAATTTCGGTAATGAAGATCCTAATGGAATTCCTTATATCGGCGGAGTATACCAGTTGAAAGGTGAGTATTTAGTAAAAGAGCCTGGTCCTGACCTGAAAATAAGATTGGACTTTTTAAATTCCTACGGGGACTTCCCTGCCAAATTAAAACCTGATTTTTACTATGATAATAATCATTATCGACAGATACAAGCAGATTATATAGAACCAGACGCGTGATGATCACTGCAAGGAAAGATGAGTATGAACTTATACTCATCTTTTTTTGTGATTCGAAATGGACATAACGACATCAAGAGAACTCAAACATGGTCTTTTACCGGTGTACTTCTCGACAATAGTCTTTAAGGTTATGCCTATTGTAGGTGTTTTGGCGGATCTATTTTATGTGAATTACTGTCTACTTCAGAAAATAAGTCCTGTTCATTAGTGGATTGGTCTTGTTGTTGAACCGGAGACGAATTCAAATTAAAAAGTTGTTTAAGTTGCTGGATATCCTGTTGTAACGACTGAAACTCTTTATTCGTTACTGGTTTCGCTTCTTCTTTTAATTCACATCCTACATGGCCATTTGGCTCTAACGTTGCCCATTTGACATCGCTAATTTTGGATACGTTTTGTAGCCTCAATATCATTTCAAGTTGATCAACGGTAACCCTTAATTTCATCAAGTTTTTTTCATTCAACATTCCATTCTCTATCACTATTTTTGATTTACCTGTAATCAGTTTCTCTACACCGTCTGATTTCATTTGAAGGTATTCCATAACAATCAATGTTAAAACAAGGATGCCCCCAACCCCTAAAGTTGTCCACACACTCTTTCCAGTAAAGGGCTGTACTAATAATGATCCTATTTCGATCGTTATGACCATTTGAGCTAACGTCATTTGTGAAATCGATTTTCTTCCAGCAAACCGTAACAAAAATGTTCCACCCATCACGATCAACACTGATTTCCATATCCAATCTAATTCCATGAGAAAAATCCTTTCGGGTGATCAATTTTCAATGTGTCATATTACCAAATAAGCTTCCCTAAAAAAGGGAAACTTATAAATGAACGACAACACTATCCATCACTCACTCCCAAATCTCATTCTGTCTCCTCACATCATCCAAATCAATCATCATCCGCTGCATACTAGGTGGACAAGCTTTATTATACTTTTTCTTCTAGGCGCTTACAGAGGCGGAACTGAACTTGCGATGATCGTTGCAGTGACAATGGTTCTTGTCGTCATGCTAGTAAGTTTGATTGGCATGTCTTTACCATTTATTCTTAACAAACTAAAAATGGATCCAGCAGCCGCAAGCGCACCACTAATTACTTCTATTGCTGACATTTGTGGTGTACTCATTTACTTCTCCGTCGCAACATGGGTCTTAGGTTTATAGAACTCTGATCCATGTGGGCTAATAAACTAAAATGACTCAAATTCTTCACCACTGCATGATCGTTGAGTATAAATAAAAGTATAAGAGTAACAAAAAACAAAATATCCTTGTTAGGTGAGGCTCCTATATGGAGATAAGCTGCTGCCCAGAAATGTCGAAAGACACCAATGGGTCAACAGGAACCATCGAATTAAGGTGGTTTTTAACGTAGCTGGATCAATCTGATTGATCCTATGCCATATAGTGCTAAAACTCAACGATGAGACACTTATTCCATTTGACTATTAATTTAGTATGGACTAATAAACACCCTCTTCGTTGACGTTGAGAGTGTTTTTTGTTTATTCAAAAAGCTAATAAGAGATTGGAGGACAGTTACCTCGACCCTATACCCATATTAAATTAGAAAGATCCACATCACAAAAATCCTAAATTAGAAAGAAGAAATTTGTGGTGTATGACCCTACTTCCCCGTCGCTACATGATTCTTAAGTCAATGACAATGAAAGTAATCTTTATGGATGGTTAGTTAAGTAAAAGAGTAGCAAAAACAAAATATCCTTGTTAGGTGAGGCTCCTATATGGAGATATGCTGCTGCCCAGAAATGTCGAAAGACGCCAATGGGTCAACAGAAACTATCGGATTAAGGTGGTTTTTAATGTAGCTGGATCAATGATTGATCCTATGCCATATAGTGCTAAAACTCAACGATGAGATTCTTATTCCATTTTGACTATTTATTTAGTATGGAATGATAACCACTCTCTTCGTTGAGAGTGGTTTTTGTTTTATTCATAAAGTTGGTGAGAAATTATAAGACTGTTAGCTCGATCCTATAATGGCTCTCCAGTTGCTTATCTAACTACTGCTGTTGATCACTGCAGCTTGGTGGGGTTCAACCCATCCTGTCCCACAGGGAGGAATAATAGGATGACTGAAAAAATAAAAGTAGTCATTGCAGGAGTAAGAGGGAAAATGGGAAAAGAAGCGGTTAAACTCATGCAAAACACACCTCACTTTGAAATGGTAGGAGCTATTGATCATAGGAACAATGGCAAAACTTTAAGTCAACTAAATGGATTTATGGGGTTAAATGTTCCGATTTACAGTAATCTTGATCATTGTTTTAATGATACACAGCCGGATGTCTTAATTGATTTGACTATACCAGAAACGGGTTACATCCATGCCAAAACAGCACTGTTAAATCATGTACGCCCCGTTGTTGGCACAACAGGATTTAGTCAGGAGCAACTTGTAGAACTTAAAGAGCTAGCTGAAGAACGCAATCTTGGAGCAATTATTGCGCCTAATTTTGCGATTGGTGCAATTTTAATGATGAAGTTTTCACAAATGGCAGCTAAATATTTTGATGATGTTGAAATTATTGAAATGCACCATGATCAAAAGCTTGATGCTCCGTCTGGAACGGGACTAAAAACAGCGCAAATGATTACAAATCAACGAACTCCTAAACGACAAGGACACCTCAATGAGAAAGAAACGATTCAAGGAGCAAGAGGTGCTGATGTAGATGGGATGAAAATCCATAGTGTGCGCTTACCAGGACTTGTCGCTCATCAACAAGTGATGTTTGGTGGAGAAGGTCAAATGTTTACGATACGTCATGATTCATTTGACCGCACTTCATTCATGTCAGGTGTTCAAGTTTGTGTGGAAACGATTATGAAGATCGACACGCTCGTGTATGGACTTGAAAATATTTTGGACTAATGTTTGGAGGAACATGTGATGAACATTGAACTAATTGCTCGATAAGAAGAAGGATGAGTTGCTCGCTTTTGAAAGTATTCAATAAACACCAACTTTTTTCCCCGGGTACTACTGGTTTACGCATAAATGAACGCACTAACCTACCTATCCACCGTTTTAAATCTAGACCTTTAGGTGGTGACCAAGTAATTGATGTTGTCTTTTTCTTTCGTGATCCACTGATTGCCCAACCTCATGAACCAGATATATCAGCGTTAATTCGTTTAGGTGATGTGTATCAAATTCCGATTGCAACAAATAGATATCCTTGCCATAGGTGCTCACGAAAGATTAATAATTACAAGTAACAATCAGAACAAAAATGAGGAGGAAGAGAAAGTGAGAAAAGAAAAGAGTTTAATTGTTCGTTTTATGTCGATTATTGTAGGATTGTTGCTAACTGTACCATTTTTCACAAATAGTGCTAGTGCAGAAGGATTAGGGGATCCAGAAATAACTTCAAAAGATTTCTATATTGAAGATGGAAAAATGAAAGAGATCGATGACAGTTTAAATATATCAAGTCTACCACCATTAGAAGAGTTACTTGAATATGAAAACATGCTCCTCCATACTAGAGGATTTCCTGCAACAGAAATGGCAGACCCAGTTGACCATATAGCAGTAGTATTTCATCCTACTATCAACCTACCAATGACAATGTTCTATGATCTTGCTCAAGATGCTGATTTATTTATTATCAATGATGGGTATCTTGAGTTTAGGTGGACGAATGCTGAAATGAAAAAACATATTACAGATTTTCCGGGCGGCTACATTCATCCAAACATTCCTTTGGTAGAAGCTCGTTATTATAAAGATAACCCTCTTGTTAGTGATACAAAAGTTCAATTTGATGGATATTGGCAAAGAGGAGATGTGGTATCGCATAGCAACGGTAACCACATTAAAAGAACCTACACCTTTACTTCTGGTATCGAGTTAACAGAAGCCTATTCAATGACTGAAACACTAGGGATAGACATAAACTTAACATTGGGTCCTCCTTGGGCTCAGGTAGAAACTTCAATAAATCGTGAATTAAGTGAAGCATTTTCAAATGCACAAACGGTTACGGAAACTCAGACAGTTTCTACTGAATACACTTTTGGGGTCGATGGTGGGAATGGGATTCCTTATTCAGCCGCAGTATACCAATTGATGGGTGATTATAAAATCGTACCTGGTGAAAACCTGAAAAAGAGACTTGATGATCTAGAGACCTTTCCGTTTGTTCGATTCAGTCTAAAACCTGATACAAATGGTGTTGCGAACGATTATTATAGAGCGGTTCAAGTGAATGATATAGAACCAGACTTGTGATAATCACTAAAAGGAAAGGCGAGTATGAACTGATACTCGTCTTTTTTTGTCCTCCAAAATGGACATAATGACAACAAGAGAACGCAAACATGATCATATTATCTTTTTTCACCTGTGTAATTCTCTACAAAGAGCTTTAAGGTTATGCCTATTGTAGATGTTTTTCCCATGTTCATTAGTGAATCGGATAAATCACCAATAAATTTTATGCTAATTAGGTTCTCATGTTGTACAATAAATGTAAGTGAATTTGTTGTTTTCTACCTCATTGGACATTTTAAGAACTTAATAATGAAATGAAGTCTTCTACATTATTTCTTTAAAGGAGTGTTCACGATGAAATATCAAGCTACACCATACTTATCATTTAATGGCAATGCACGGGAAGCACTTGAGTTCTACAAAGAAGTGTTTGAAGGAGAAATTTTAGACGTTCAAACTTTTGGAGAAGCAAATTTCCCTACACCTCCTGAAGCAGATGATCAAATTATGCATGCTAAATTTAAAAAAGGGAATTTATTATTGATGGTATCCGATGCATTTTCAGACAACACTGTTGACGTTGGGAACCATATTTCTCTAGCGTTAGAGGTTGAGAATGAAGAACGTATTCAAACCCTTTACAGTCGTTTATCAGAAAACGGAACTATTTTAATGGAATTACAAGATACTTTCTGGGGAGCTCGCTTCGCTAAAGTGAAGGATGCTTTCGGAGTAATTTGGGATCTTAACCATACATTACAGAAATAATTTGGGTTATCCACAAAATCGATTGTGGATAACGATTTAACTGTCAGTTACTCAAACATAAAAACGGGCTAGCTATGACAAGCCCGTTTTTATGTTTGCCCCCCCTAATCTATACAGCATATGTATATGCGCTATTGGCCGTTTATTGATCAAGAAATAAAAGGCGAACACATATTATATATTACTAATATGTGTCTTGATAATTTTCAAAACGGTACGACTTTATTTCAAAGCCACCCCTTCCATCACTCACGCCCAAATCTCATGCTGCCCCTTCACATCATCCAACTCAATCATCATCCGCTGCATACTAGGTGGACAAGCTTTATTATACTTTTTAATTTTCTTGTTAATGTCTCTGATTTCTCTTTTAAATTCTTCAGCCGGTTGTCCTACGTTCATAGCAGTAACAACCTCCCCCAGTTCCGTGCGAATTTCCTTTTGAAGCTTAATCCACTCAGGCAAATAACCAGCATTTCGAGCCGTATTGACAAAGTTGTCATGAACGTCACCACTAAACATTTTTTTCGGTAAAGGTTTGCCAAAGCCAGCATTAGCCTTCACGTCATTGTTTTTTTCATAATCTTTATAGACCTGATCCATCCAATTTACATGATCAAATTTACTCACTCTTGTGCCTCCCCTCTCCTTAAAAAATTGCTCTCCTTTTACTCCTAGTGCTATCTACCCCACTAGCTGAATAAACTGTTTGGTGCGTTCTTGTGATGGGTTTTCAAAAAATGTTTTTGGATCGGCTGATTCGATGATTTGTCCCTCATCTATCATCACAATGCGATCTGCTACTTCTCTAGCAAATCTCATTTCGTGCGTCACAACTACCATCGTCATTCCTTCTTGGGCTAGTTGTCTCATTACCCCTAATACTTCACTTACTAATTCAGGATCGAGTGCAGAGGTAGGTTCATCAAATAGCATAACTTTCGGCTCCATTGCAAGGGACCTTGCGATGGCTACCCGCTGTTTTTGACCACCAGAAAGCTTATTTGGATAAACATCCGCTTTATCTGATAAACCTACTTTTTCTAGTAGCTTCTTAGCATGAATCATCGCTTCTTCTTTTTTCTTCTTCTTCACCATCATTGGGGCTTCAATGATATTTTCCAGCACCGTTTTATGTGGAAACAAGTTAAAGTGCTGAAATACCATACCTACTTCTGCACGTATTTTAGATAAATTATCTTTTTTACTATTGACTGACTTTCCGTCAATAATGATTTCTCCGCTGTTAATCATTTCTAAAAAATTAAAACAGCGCAGGAGTGTACTTTTGCCAGAACCACTCACTCCTACCAGGACCACAACTTCCTGTGGGGATACATGAAGGTCAACACCTTTCAATACTTCTAATTCACCAAATGATTTGTGGATATCTTTTGCAGTTAACATACGTGACCTCCTCCCTAATCCTTATCAACATCGAGTTTCTTTTCATATAGATGTAATAGATACGTAAAGATCATCACAAGGACTAAATAATATAGACCTACCACAACATACGTTTCGAATGGTTTAAATGACTGTGCTGCTTCTCTGTTGGCGAGTGAAAAAAGCTCCGCAACGCCGATGACGTAAACAAGAGAGGAATCCTTCAGCGTAATAATAAATTGATTCCCTAAAGGAGGAATGGATCTTTTTAACGCTTGCGGGAAAATAATTCGACGCATACTCTGCGTTTTGGTCATTCCAAGTGAACTACTTGCTTCTGATTGACCTTTATCAATCCCTTGAATGGCTCCACGGAAAATTTCTGCTATGTACGCACCGCTATGCACACCCAAAGCAATCGCTCCAGCTTGAAAGTTGGATAGCGTGACAAATTCAGCAATTCCATAATATAAAAAGACAATCTGTACGATAAGAGGTGTTCCCCGTATGATTGTGATGTAAATATTTGCAATGAGTTGCAACGGTTTTGATTTTGACAGCTTTAATAAAGCAAAGAACAGACCCAGCAAACAGCCTAGCACAATCCCTACGGCTGTTAGCTGAAGGGTAACGACAGCGGCATCTAAAAAACCGGATAATGTTCGAGTAAACACATCAACGATCGTGTAAAATGTCTCTGGCATGAAGCGACACCTTCCTAATTCATGGACTTGTTATTCTAAAATTTCAATTCCTTCTATATCAACATCTAAAAGATTTCGGTCAAATAATTCAGTTGAAATTTTATCATACGTTCC
Organism: Jeotgalibacillus marinus; assembly: GCF_040801915.1. NCBI lineage: Bacteria > Bacillati > Bacillota > Bacilli > Caryophanales > Caryophanaceae > Jeotgalibacillus > Jeotgalibacillus marinus. The sequence continues at coordinate 9,203 of NZ_JBFMIA010000032.1, forward strand.
ATCTTCAATGATTTCGTTAAGTGCTTCATTGATTGCTTCAAGAAATTCCTCATTGTCTTTATTCACAGCAATGGCTGGTCGTTCAATCCATAGTGGAGCTCCGACATCTTTAATTTCAAGACCTGCTGCCATGGCTTCATATCCTACAACATCTGCTGTAATCACCGCATCCAATCTACCTTCAATTGGTAAATCATTTAAAGCAATCACGTCACTGTTATAGTATTGAACATCATCTGTATATTCTTTTGCCACTCCATCATATGTACTTGTTGCTACGACACCAATTTTTTTCCCTTCAAGATCTTCAACGGATGTAATGTCGTCGTTTCCTTCAGCTACAAATATCATTCCACCCGAATAGTAATATGGGTCCGAGAAATTGACTTGCTCAGCTCGTTCATTTGTAATCGCCATACTTCCGATAATCGCATCAAAACGAGCATCCACTAAACCTTGTACAATCGTTTCCCATGGTGTTGTAACGGGATTCGGTTCAAGCCCTAATTTTTCTGCGATCGCATACCCAATTTCCACATCAAACCCTTTCAGCTCTCCGCCCTCTTCATAGTTAAACGGTTTATACAAACCACTTGACGCCCAAGTAAATTTACCATCCTCAAGTAAATCAAATTCACTTCCCGCATCACCCGTTGATCCTGACCCTGATGAACCAGACGAATCATCCGTTCCACAAGCAGCTACTAACAAACCCGCTGATAATGCCATACCTAAAATGGAACCCTTTTTCATGTGTCATTCTCCCCTTTTATATAATTTATCTATCAACCTATTTGAAAACCGGTTTAAAAATGGGTAGTTACAAAGTTTACCTAATTATGTAAAAATACCTATACGAATTTATGTATATTTCTTTCTCCTGATACATTGTCTCTACTCGACTTAAGTTCTCGTTCATCATGATCTTTAACTGAAACAAATCTCATAATGGGATTAATAGGGAAAAATAGTTTCTTCAAAAACAACTTCTCTGTCCTTTTGACCTGCACTCAAATGATGATATGAGGGTTCCAATTTTTGTAGTACCTCCTACATTTTATAACCTTCAAATAAAAGTTAGATCATTCAAATTAGTCCTATTTTACCCTTTTACAGGAAATCCCGCAAGTTATTATCTGAAAATTCAACCTAGTTTTGTCTGTTAGTCGCTATTTTAAAAAACAAAAAAACCGGAAGCACTTAAGATTCAGACACTAATAATCTTAAATACCTATTAGGTAGATGGAAAGAAGAATCGAACTGTGTGGTTTGGTGGCATTGATAAAAGGAGGGATAGAGATGAAAATAGAAATTGTTGTTCACAACGATTTTGATGTTAATGCTAGTTATACCAACTGTATCTGCTTCTACGGATGACATAGAAAAGTATCGGATTAAAAGGTCATACTCCTGATGTAGCCGTATTTGAAGATGGATCACTTATTTCTGTTAAAGAACAGGATCAAATCCTTTACTATCAGAATTATAGCTAAGACCACCAAGTATATTTAGCGGAGGGCACTGAAAAAGTCCTCTTTTCTAAGAAAAATAAAATAGCAGGAAAAAAACGAGCCTCTAGAATCCCTTCTAAGGCTCGTTACGCATTGAAGGAGACATTTTTGCCCCCCTTAATTTCTTTGTTTTTTAACCATTACTTTTTCAGTGGCCTCTACTAATCGTAGTCGGCGGTCTTTGTTGTGGTTATGCTTTTTTATATTTCGGTTCCATAACTCAAGGCTATCGAGTGCATTTTTACTTTTCTTTACAATTAGAACGGGAACCGCAACCTGCACCAAATGGTTGTATTTGTAATACTCTTAGAGTAAGGTCAACGACGATTTTTTCACGTAGTCTATCAAAC
>NZ_JBFMIA010000233.1:0-250 GCF_040801915.1 Jeotgalibacillus marinus
AAGGGGGGGGGGGGGAAGAGGGAGGGGAAGAGGAGAGGGAGGGGGGAGGGGGAGGGGGAGGAAGGGGGGAAAAAGGGGAGAAGAAGGAAAAAAGGGGGGGAAAAAAGAAGAGAAGGGGGAAAAAGAAGGGGGGAGGGAAGAGAGGGAAGGAAGGGGGAGGAGGGGAAGGGAAAGGGGGGAGGGGAAAGAAGAAAGAGGAGAAGGGGGAAGGGGGAGAAAAAAGGGAAAAAGAAGAAAAGAGAAAAGAAAT
>NZ_JBFMIA010000234.1:0-249 GCF_040801915.1 Jeotgalibacillus marinus
CTCCTTGGGCATGTGCGGCAACCACAGACCCTCCGCGACCGCCTGCTTGCGCAGGCGGATCAACTCACCGACGTAGGCGCGATGCTGATCCGGCGCCATCTCGTCGCGGTGGCCGAACGGCTCGATCGCCGGCTTGATCGTGTCCTCGACGAAGCTGCGGACCCGGTTGCGGATCTCCTCGTGCTCGGGCGCAAGTGTGAAGTCGATGGCCATCGTTGATCCCCCAGGTGGTGCAGGTGAGCGGGTGCG
>NZ_JBFMIA010000235.1:0-249 GCF_040801915.1 Jeotgalibacillus marinus
CCTGCAATCAGCTGTTCAGGTTTTCCTGCTGTTCCATTTTTCGCATAGCTTCGTCCGAAAGATAATACTTCGCCGGGACATCTTTCTCCAAGATGTCCGACAAGGAATAGCCTTTTTCTTGACTGCGGTATTCCAAAGCCGGCAGAGTTAAGCACACGCCAGCACATGCTATACCCCAGTTCTGAAATCGCTTCAAGGATTGCCTGGAAGCATTTCCCCTGCGATATGCCCAACAGGTTGGGTACATTT
>NZ_JBFMIA010000236.1:0-249 GCF_040801915.1 Jeotgalibacillus marinus
GAAGAGGGGAGGAAGAGAGAGAAAGGGGGAGGGGAAAGAAAGGGGGGAGGGGGAAAGAGAAAGAAAGGAGAAAAAGAAAGAGGGAAAGAAGGGAAGGGAAGAGGGAGGGGGGAGGAGGAAGAAAGGGAGGGGGAAGAAAAGAGGAGAGAAGGGGGAGGAAAAGGGGAGGGAGGAAGGAAAAAAAAAAAAAAGGGGAGGGGAGAGGGAAGAGAGAAGAAAAAGAGAGAGGAGGGAAAGGAAAGAAAAGAG
>NZ_JBFMIA010000033.1:0-9805 GCF_040801915.1 Jeotgalibacillus marinus
AGCGCCGATGGTAGTTGGGGGACTCCCCCTGTGAGAGTAGGACGTCGCTAGGCACGAGATGAAAAACCGTTCCCATTGTGGAGCGGTTTTTTGTGTAAAAAGCAGTCGATTGGAGCCTTTTTTCTTACTAATTAGGGGCTGCGGCTCGCACTCTCTTTGATACTACTTTTAAATTTGATTTCATCGTAAACTAATCATCCTTTCGTATAGATATGAATATTACTTCAATGGTATATTCCAAAAGTTATATGATCAAAATATTTAATTATTAGTAAGCAGGTTACGTAGCTTCGAAGTAAACGATTGCATTCGATTATCAATGGAAACGTACGAAGAGATCTTTTAGTTTAATTTGGTAGGTTGCATCAAGGGATATTAAATCTTTAAAAAGAATTCTTTAAAAGGTATGGGTATTGGCACATTCTTTTTCTATCTGAATAATATAATTAAGATTAGGGTCGATGATTTATGTCCATACTTGATGATACGTGCCATCGAGAAATGGAGGGATTGAGTGATATGAGAGTGTGCCAAGCGTGTGGTAGACGGTATAAACGCGGGATTAGGTTGAAAAACAAATTGATCTGTTCGTGGTGTGAGCAGTCATTGATTACACTGGAGGTTGATGATCGCGCTTATGATAACTGGGTGCATATATTAAAAAGAGATTAATATACTACTAGCTCACGTGATAACCAAGTTGAACAATGGACTTGGTTATTTTTGTGCATGATTCGGTATTTATAAGCAAGGTATGAGATGATACAATCAAGTGTATTTAAAGAATAGGTGGAAATATAATGGATCAATCACGCATGCCTTTAGTGGAGGCGTTAAATAAGTTTAAAAAGCAAGATCCAGTTTCGTATCACGTACCTGGTCATAAAAACGGATTACTGGATCAGAGCGGATTTTTCGGTGAGATGGGCTCTTTGGATGTGACGGAGCTTATAGGATTAGATGATTTGCATGCTCCTGCGGGTGTGATTAAGGATGCGATGAATCTGCTTAGAAAACATTATCAATCTCAAAAAAGTTATTTTTTAATCAATGGCTCGACTGTTGGTAATCTGACGATGATCCTTGCAACATGTGATCCTGGCAATACAGTATTAGTAGCAAGTAATAGCCATAAATCGATCATTAACGCTTGCTCATTCAGCAATGTGAGACCGATCTTTTTAGAGCCATTCATTAATAAAGGATCACAAACACCACAAGGCATTTCCGTTGCTGTTTTAAAAGAAGCTATACAACGTTATCCAGAAGCAAAAGCAATTATCCTTACTTACCCATCGTATTATGGACATGCATGCGACATTCAAACTCTTATTGAAAAAGCGCAACAGAGTGGTTTGCTCGTGTTAATAGATGAAGCGCATGGTGCTCACCTAACATTAGGTCCTCCATTTGCGGAATCTACACTTACAATGGGTGCAGATATTGTGGTTCATTCTGCACATAAAACGTTGCCTGCGTTGACGATGGGGTCGTATTTGCATATTGGAACGGAACGAGTAAATAAGCGTAAAGTGGAACGTGTGTTAGGGATGCTTCAATCAAGCAGTCCATCTTATCCAATTATGGCTTCTCTTGATGCAGCTAGATCATATTTGGCTACAATGACAAAGCAGGATATTCAATACTTTTTAAATTATCGGAAACAGTTGATAAGAGAATTATCGCAATCTCAAGAAGTTATAGTGATTGAAGCAGATGATCCATTAAAGCTGATTCTTAAGATCAATAATTTTTCAGGGTACGAACTTCAAAGGAGACTTGAACAACGTAGAATTTATGTGGAACTAGCCGATCCACTACAGGTACTTTTAATTCTTCCTCTCTTAAAAGAAGGTGTGCTGACTTCGGTTGATCGAATCGTTCAAGTGGTAAGAGAGATAGCTTCTGAAGAAAGAACCACTGAACAAGAACCAATCATTTCACCGCAATTAGCAGTGCAAGACTCAATTAAAGAACTAGCCATGCCCCTTCAGGAGGTGGATAACGCTCCATCAGAGTGGATCGACATTAAAGAAACAACAGGGAAAATTGCTGCAGCATCCGTCATTCCGTATCCACCAGGCATCCCTTTTGTAATCTCTGGTGAGAGAATAACCGGGGAGAAAGTTTTTCAGTTATCAAAATGGATCGAAAAAGGATTGCATTTTCAAGGGGACCAATTAATACATGAAGGAAAAATAAAGGTCGTACGTACAATGGAGGAAAGCAATGAGTAAAGGAATGTTTATAACAGTTGAAGGGCCTGATGGTGCGGGAAAGACAACTGTCACTAATAAGGTTGTAGAAGAATTAAAAGATCGAGGGCATGATGTACTACTTACTAGAGAACCAGGTGGTATTGACATTGCTGAGAAGATTCGCGAAGTTATATTAAATCCAACGCATACCACAATGGATAGCCGAACAGAAGCGTTACTTTATGCAGCTGCCCGCCGTCAGCACTTAGTGGAAAAGGTTTTTCCAGCACTAGAACAAGGAAAAATTGTTTTGTGCGATCGTTTTATTGATAGTTCACTTGCTTATCAGGGTCATGCGAGAGGTCTTGGAATCGATGAAGTGTGGGGTATTAACCAATTTGCAATAGGAGATATGATGCCAGATTGCACGCTTTATTTTGATATTGACCCTGTCGAAGGAATGGCGCGTATTGCGAAAAATGATGGACGTGAAGTAAACCGCTTAGATCTAGAAAGCATGGCGTTTCATGAAAAGGTGTATGAAGGTTATCAACTGCTTCTGACACGTTTTCCAGAGAGAATGCGTAAGATTGACGCGAGTCGCACGATAGAAGAGGTAAGTGAAGAAGCGTTAGAGATAATCACAGCTCATTTTTAAAAAGGCATAACTTAATCAAAAGGAATGTAGAATGATTTAGTAAAGCGTTCGCATTCTTGTTATACTAGAGGTAGTAATAGTGAATACAACCAACTACTTTAAAAAGGAAGAGGGTGGGATGGATGAAACTTGTTGTCGCTGTAGTTCAGGATCAAGATAGCAACAGTCTATCAACTGAATTGATGAAAAATAATTTCCGTGCAACAAAGCTTGCTAGTACAGGAGGGTTTTTAAAATCCGGTAATACCACATTTCTAATTGGTACCGAGGATGCGCGTGTAGATAAAGCTCTTGAGGTGATCAATGATAGTTGTCGTTCACGTGAGCAAATGGTTGCACCCGTGTCTCCGATGGGTGGAAATGCTGACTCTTATATTCCGTACCCTGTTGAAGTTGAAGTTGGTGGAGCAACCGTATTCGTCTTACCAATTGAGCAGTTTCATCAATTTTAATTTGTGGAGTGATCGTGTAACATGAAAATTAACCAAGATTTACGTGTCGGTGTCGATCAACTGCCAAAAGGACAACAACCATTAGCTAATGAACAAGCTAGGTTTGGAGCCATTGTTCAAAAGCAGGATCAAAAATTGCAGGTGGAGCAGCTTACACGCTTGATGGGAGATGTGACTCAAGCGGGAGATCGTTTGATCAGGTCACGTAATTTCAAAGACCTTGCAAAATTTAAAACATTAGTGCGTCGTTTCGTTAAAGAAACAGTAGATTATGGAATAGATCTTAAACAATCACATTCTTGGAATCAATATGGTGAAGGAAGAAAGCTTAGAATTGTTGAAACAGTTAATGAGAAGCTTACATCGTTGACAGATAGCTTAATGGATAGTGAACAAGAATCCATTGATATTTTAGACCAAATTGGCGAAATTAAAGGCTTATTGATCAATTTATATACGTAGAAGAGGGATAGAAGTGACCGCAACCTGGATTGAGTTAAAACAGTGGCAGCCACTTGCGGCTAAAATGCTGATCAATAGTTTAGCGAAGCAGCGAATTGCGCACGCTTATTTATTTGAGGGTTCGCGAGGTACGGGAAAAAAAGATATGGCCATTTTTTTAGCACAAGGTCTGTTTTGCCGAATACCTGAAAACGGGATGCCTTGTGGGGAGTGCGATCAGTGTCAACGGATTGTTCACGGTAGTCATCCAGATATCCACTTGATCGAACCTGATGGTCTATCGATAAAAAAAGATCAGATTAAAGCATTGCAAGAGGAATTCAGTAAAACAGGAATGGAATCAAAACGCAAAACGTATATTATCAATTTTGCGGATAAAATGACGGTTCAAGCAGCGAATTCATTGCTGAAATTCTTGGAAGAGCCGCACCAATCAACGACTGCGATTTTGATTACAGAGAAAATGCATCAAATGCTGCCAACCATATTATCAAGGTGTCAGCACGTTGCGTTTCATTCGCTATCACCTGTACTTTTTAAAGAGCGTTTGGTGTTAGAAGGGGTTCATCCGACGATGGCTGCTCTCCTTTCGAAAGTAACCAATCAACTTAATGAAGGAATTGAGCTTAGTTCGGATGAGTGGTTTGTACAAGCTCGAAAAATAGTGTTAAAATTGTATGAAGTGTTAAAGGAACATCCCTTTGAAGCCATGACGCGTCTTCAAAGCGAGTTTTTGCCACACTTTAAAGAAAAATTACAAATCGAACTTTCTTTAGACTTGTTTCTTCTTATATATAAAGATCTCCTTTACATCCAAACGGAAAAGGTAGACCATGTATCTTTTCCTGATCATCTAGATGAGTTACAGAGAGATGCGCTTCAAATATCAACAAAGAAATTGTCTGAACAAATGACAACTATTTTAGAAGCCAAGAGACATATAAATCAAAACATGAACACACAGCTGCTTATGGAGCAGTTGTTGCTCAAATTGCAGGGGGGATCTGCGTTTGTATGATGTAGTAGGTGTTCGCTTTAAAAAAGCGGGCAAAATATATTATTTCGATCCAAACCAGCACAACATCTTAAAAGATGAATATGTCATCGTGGAAACGGTACGCGGAGTCGAATACGGTAAAGTTGTTGTAGACGTTAAAAAGGTGGACGAGAATGATGTAGTACTTCCACTGAAAAAAGTGGTTCGTATTGCCGATCAAAAAGATCGTTTGTCTGTCCAGGAAAATAAAGAAGAAGCTAAACATGCTTACGAAGTTTGCAAAAAAAAAATTAGGGAACATGATTTAGAAATGAAACTTGTGGATGTCGAATATACATTTGACCGAAATAAAGTGATCTTCTACTTTACAGCAGACGGTCGAGTTGACTTTAGAAATCTTGTAAAGGATTTGGCGTCTGTATTTAGAACCCGCATTGAATTAAGACAAATTGGTGTGCGTGATGAAGCGAAGATGCTTGGAGGTATTGGTCCATGCGGACGGATGCTTTGCTGCTCAACCTTTTTGGGTGATTTTGAACCGGTGTCAATTAAAATGGCAAAGGATCAAAACCTTTCTCTCAATCCGGCTAAAATTTCTGGTCTTTGCGGTCGCTTAATGTGCTGCTTAAAATATGAGAACGATGAATATGAAGCAGCAAAAGAAGAAATGCCTGATCTTGGGCAATTTGTTCAAACACATGAAGGAAAAGGGAAAGTTGTAGGTCTTAACATGCTAGAGCGTGTTCTTCAGGTCGAAATGAAGGGGCAAGACCGTACGTTAGAATATACGCTTGAAGAAATTATAAGCAACGATATCACATCAATTCAAGCCACAGAGTAATGAGGTGGAGTGTTCGTGGATAAGAAGGAGTTCTTTGATTCCGTCACCAATATGGAGCAGCAAATTGGTCACTTGTATCAGCAGCTAGGGGAGCTAAAACAGCACCTCGCTGAAATGATGGAAGAAAACCATTCGCTTCAAATCGAAAATGACCATTTACGCCGGCGATTAGATCAACTCGACAATGGTCGAACAGAATCCGTCCAGGGAAAAGGTCGCACATCAGTAGACTTTGTTGGTGAAGATGGACAAGTCTCAGAAATTGGAGAAGGATATGACAATCTTGCACGTCTATATCAAGAGGGGTTTCACATTTGCAACATCCATTTTGGAAGTCCGCGTAAAGACGAGGATTGCTTATTCTGTCTATCGTTTTTAAATAAAAAATAATCAACGTAAATGGGGGCTGGCGTTTTGCGACCATGTCGATTTCTCATACGCTACATAGGCGCGGGGAAAGACACGGGGTTGGAAGCGTCAGGCTCTTTTTTATGGAGGAAAGGTGGTGGATTTTATGCAACTCGTGGGCGACGAGCGGTTAGATTTTTTATTAGCGGAGGATTTGGCAATAATTCAAAGTCCCTCTGTGTTTTCTTTTTCATTAGATGCGGTTTTACTCGCTAGGTTTGTTCATGTACCAATTCAAAAAGGCAGTTTAATTGACCTTTGTTCAGGCAATGGTGTTATCCCTTTATTGTTGAGTACCCGCACAAAAGGCAAGATTGTTGGTGTTGAGATTCAGGAGAGGCTTCATGATATGGCTATCCGCAGTATTGCTCATAATGGTCTAGAGGGACAGTTGTCTATGATTCACGATGATTTAAATAAGGTGGTTCCAAATCTTGGCGCAGCACGACATGACGTTGTAACGTGTAACCCACCGTATTTTTTAACTTCATCAATGGAAGAAAAAAATGTTAACGAGCATTTTGCGATTGCTCGTCACGAAATTATGTGCACACTAGAAGATACAATTAAAGCAAGTAGCCAGCTATTAAAGCAGGGTGGAAAAGCTGCATTTGTTCACCGTCCGGGTCGTTTATTGGATTTAGTGACATTAATGAGAAAATATCGTCTAGAACCGAAACGTATTAGGTTTATTTACCCAAATAATGGCAAAGAAGCGAACACCATATTAATAGAAGGAATTAAAGATGGAAGGTCAGATGTGAAGATTTTACCACCTCTTTATGTTCATGAGGAAAATGGGGAATACACATCAGAAATAAAGGAGATTTTGTATGGAGACAGAGCATAATCACTTTTTTTATGTCCTGCATTGTGCGGACGGTTCCTATTATGGTGGGTATACGATTGACTTAGCTAGACGTCTTACGCAGCACAATGAGGGAAAAGCATCAAAATATACACGCACGCGATTACCGGCTTTTCTTCTCCACGCTGAAAGATTTGATACAAAGCGTGAAGCGATGCAAGCAGAGTATTCGTTTAAACAACTATCGCGCTTGAAAAAAGATCACTATTTAATGGAAAGAAGGAATCGCCATGATTCAAACGCAGCAAAGCTTTAAAGAAGGTGTCGGACAGTTGTATTTAGTCCCAACACCGATCGGAAATTTAGAAGACATGACCTTTCGTGCAATTCGTTTGTTAAAAGAGGCGAACGTAATTGCAGCGGAAGATACACGAAATACAAAAAAACTATGTAACTATTTTGAAATAACAACTCATGTCATAAGTTACCATGAACATAATAAAGAAGTGAGCGGGAAAAAACTAATCGAACGTTTGAAAAATGGAGAACAGGTAGCATTAGTGAGTGATGCGGGCATGCCGTGTATTTCAGATCCAGGGTTCGAACTAGTTCAAGACGCCCTAAAGAAAGGCATCACTGTAGTTCCACTTCCTGGAGCCAACGCCGCTCTCACAGCACTAATTGCGTCGGGGCTAGTGCCACAACCATTTTACTACTATGGTTTTTTATCTCGTGGAAAAAAAGAGAAAAGAGAAGAGCTATCATTTTTAGCAACGATCCCAGCGACGTTTGTTTTATATGAGTCTCCACATCGATTGAAAGATACATTAAAGCAAATGATCGAGTCAATTGGGGCGAACCGAAAAATCGTTATTTCAAGAGAATTAACAAAAAAGTTTGAGGAGTTTATACGTGGTACGGTAGAAGAAGGTCTTAAGTGGGCTGAAAATACAGAGTTGCGCGGGGAATTTTGTTTAGTGATAGAGGGCGCAACAAAAGAGGCATGGGAAAAGGAAGAAATAAAATGGTGGGAAGAGCTTTCCATTCAACAACATGTAGAGACATATATAAACGAGCAAGACATGATGTCCAAAATAGCTATCAAAGAAACCGCAAAGGATCGGGGTGTTTCAAAGCGTGAAGTTTACCAAGCGTATCACGTGGCGGAAGAGTAGATATAAGAAAGCCTGTTTGAACGATTGTTCAAACAGGCTAATATAATTAGTATGAATTATTTATGCGTTTTGAAGATTGTTTTGAATTTCTTTAATAAGTAATTCAGCACCTTCACGGCTAAGAATAAGTTTACCAGCAGCTAGTTTAAGGTTGTCATCTGAAACTTCCCCAGTAATTTGACAAGTCATGCTTGGCTTGTACTTCTTGAGAATGATTTTCTCATCATCTACGTAAATTTCTAGCGCATCTTTCTCTGCAATTCCTAGTGTACGGCGAAGCTCAATGGGAATAACCACACGGCCTAACTCATCTACCTTACGAACGATTCCTGTTGATTTCATAAAAATTCTCCTCTCAAAGTGGTTTAATAATGAGTTTCCTTTTCGTCAATTTTCGACAAAGTTTTCTCTGTGCATTCATCATACCAACGTTTGCCAAATACGTCAATAAATTAATAGACTTCAAAACATCCTTGTTAGTTAAATAGAAACATTGATACTACAAGGTCCGAAATACTTTAACAATATCTAACTTCTATACTAATTACTATATAATGAAATATATGTAAGTGTAAATAAGATATTTTCAATTTAAACGAATGAACTATTCGACAAACAATCCTGTGAGTTCCCTATATTTCGACAAAATGTTAGTCAAACAGACCCTCATCTTTGAATAAAGCGCTTTCAATTGTTGGTATGATTGTACTCGAATTTTAAATTTTTGTATACAAAAATTTCGGTTCTATGTCAAATGCTGGTGTGAAGTGAAATTATCTTCACCCTATCCAAGGTGAACACCCACTTGTGTTAATAATATCTTTGCTCTGAAACGCTCAACGCTTCGGAAGCCAAATGCGCATAAGTTTTGTCGCTTATTTGTAACAGGTAATCTTTTTTTATATTTTTTTCAGATAAAATTAAATTTAGATAAGTTTCTACGAATCTATGACGCTACAAGTCATGTTCATGAATCATAGAAATAACTGTGCCGTCCTCAAATTCAGATGCTGTAGTGTTCTCACTAACAATTTTTGGTTCCATGTCTTGGTCTGGCAAGTTGGACACCTGTGAAGTTTAATTTGGCATTTCCACACGACAGCAGGTCTGATTTTTTATCATTTCATCTCTTCTAATCATGGTAAAATCCATGGTAAAATTCAACTGTACGCATCTCCAATCTATACTTGTTTCTCGACAATTCAAGTATAAAAGAATGGATGATGATCGTGCATTTTTTATTTCACGGAAGTTGTGTAAGAACCCCAACATTTATTAAGAACTAATATTTTTTAAATGATATACATTAAGTGTGGTCGTTTATTTCTTTTCATTCGTTTTTCTTCCCTATATACTGAAAATAGAATTGATTATTGGGTGTGATCAATTGAACCCTGATGAGCAGAGGAGGAGTGACTGCTGCCGAAATGACCGATCTACACAGCCAGGTCGAATACATTCGTAGCAGTCCCGATAAGCATGTCAAAACCATCATCACAATCTGCGTATGTCATTGCATACGTAGCGATAAGGGATAAAATATTGAGCGGTGAACTTGAAGGTGGCACGAAGTTAGTAGAAGAACGACTAGCAGAAGAGATTGGTGTGAGCCGTACACCTGTGAGAGAAGCCATTCGGCGACTGGAGCAAGAAGGATTAATTAAGAAGAAACGCGTAGCCAACCCTACTGAGAGTGACCTGCGTCACCTGTTTCAAGTTCGTATCATATTAGAAGGACAAGCGGCCAGAACCGCTGCTACGTATATGTCAGAGGAGGATCTTGCGTTACTCTCCGAATGCATTCAC
>NZ_JBFMIA010000237.1:0-248 GCF_040801915.1 Jeotgalibacillus marinus
TGTCCGGCGTGGCCTCAGTCGAAGCCGGTGACATGAAAGCCGCCGAACAGAGCCTGAGCGACGCCGCTTCCTTCCGTGACCGCGACCTCTCCGCCCTCGCCAAGTTCGCGCTGGCCTCCATCTACCGCGATTCGCATCGCGATCAGGACGCCATCCGCCTTTACCAGGAGCTGATTGACCTGAACTCGGTGGCCGTCCCTAAGAGCACGGCGCAGTTCGAGTTGGCCGCGCTCTACGAGGCCAAGCAG
>NZ_JBFMIA010000238.1:0-248 GCF_040801915.1 Jeotgalibacillus marinus
CTGGCAATTTACCGGGAGTGCCATGCACGTGGGGCGTGGGCCTCTTTCACACGCAAGACGGTGAGTGGAATCGAGACGTGTATGCTGATTTTCCGAGATGAGACACCTTGCGTGATCCCCTCAAAAGTCTGGTCTAGAAGGAGGAGGAAAGCGCGGGCCGGCGCTGGCGGACGGGTCGAGAACACTTCTTCATCTCCCTCCTTGGACCTGGCCACTCCAACCCACTGCAGCCGCACCTTACCCTTCAG
>NZ_JBFMIA010000239.1:0-248 GCF_040801915.1 Jeotgalibacillus marinus
AAGGAGGAATGATTATGACGTTCCACAGATTGCTTCCCTCCCTTTCCTCCCCCTTCTCCCCCCTTTTTTTTTTTCTCCCTCCCTCCCTCTTCCCCCTTCTCTCCTTCCTCCCTTCCTTCCCCCCTCCTTTTCTTTTCCCCTTCTCCCCTCTCCCTCCTTCTTCCCCCTTTTCCCCCCCCTTTTCTCTCCCCTCTTCCTCTTCTTTTCTTTTCCCTTCTTCTCCCTTTTCTCCCTTCCCCTCTCTTCCT
>NZ_JBFMIA010000240.1:0-247 GCF_040801915.1 Jeotgalibacillus marinus
TTTTCTTTATTTATTTTATAAATACGCGTTGAAAAGCGTTGTTTTTATGGTTATTCCCATTGATTGTAAACATTTAGCCCAAATTAAGCGCGTTTACGCAACACGAACTGAATTGGACTGCCTGGAATTGGCCAATGCGCCCGAAATTGGTTTTCTAAGAACCGCATGTACGAAAAGTGGGCGTAATCAGGATCGTTCACAAACATCACAATCGTGGGCGGGGCGGTGGCGACTTGCGTCGCATACT
>NZ_JBFMIA010000241.1:0-247 GCF_040801915.1 Jeotgalibacillus marinus
GGTGATCCATCTGCTCGCGCTTGCCGGCCGCATCGGCGTGCCGCTGAGCCTGGACGATTGGGATCGCCTGGGCTCGCGCCTGCCGTGTCTGGTCAATCTCAAACCCTCCGGCGAATACCTGATGGAGGATTTCTATTATGCCGGCGGTCTTCCGGCGGTGCTGCGCGAGATTGCCGAACACCTCGCGTTGAATGCGCTCACCGCCAATGGCCGGACGCTCGGCGAAAACATCGCCGACGCGCCCTGC
>NZ_JBFMIA010000242.1:0-247 GCF_040801915.1 Jeotgalibacillus marinus
CTTCGAGGGCCGAACGGGCCCGTCAGCTCCGCGGGTGACCGCTGGAAGCGCCAGGACCCAGCTCGCGGAACTCCTATCGTGGCGCCGATGGGTGGCTCATCGAGTGAGTTCCACCCAGCTGCGCGACCTGGTCCACGGCCCAGGGGCTGAAACCCGCGGGAAAGGCACGGATTGCAGTCACGAAGTCGTCCCACTGCACCCAGCTGACTTCGGCCACTGCATTGGTGTTGGGACGAATGTCGGCGGG
>NZ_JBFMIA010000243.1:0-247 GCF_040801915.1 Jeotgalibacillus marinus
CGCTTCCTTTTTTTTTGCTTTGTGCGCTTTTGCTTCTTCTCTCTTCCTCCTTTTTCCCCCCTTTTCCTCTTCCCTTTTTCTCTTTTCTTTTTCCTCTCCCTCTTTTTTTTTTTTCCCCTTCTCCCTTTCCCTCTCTCCCTTTCTTCTCCCTTTTCCTTTCCTCCCTCCTCCTCCTCCCCCTCCTCTCCTTCTCTCTTTTTTCTCTCTTTTCTTTCCCCCCTTTCTCTCCCTCCTCCTCCCTTTTCTT
>NZ_JBFMIA010000034.1:0-8614 GCF_040801915.1 Jeotgalibacillus marinus
ATAGAGCTGAAACAGTGTCTCTATTTCTCTATTAAATTGTTTTTGCACCAGAACCACTTTCGATATCAACGATCAAGATACAAACAATTTCAAAGGGAATAAATGTGGAACATCGTCAGGTGCTAATTTGGACTGTTGGGATTAAGAGCCACATTCTTGTCCTTAACAAAAAACCTCCTGCATATAAAAGGGTGTGCAGGAGGTTTTTGTGTGTTCTTATAGCATTTGACGAACGGGAAAACCCATTCTTTTAGTTATATTTAGGTGTGGGAGTGTCAAGAGTTTGTATCGTTCATCTAGATTCCCAAACCACGTTGTTTTGAGCTGGTTCAAAACGACCAAATTGATACCATAGTGTGTTGTTATTAGGATCTTTGTGAACATTTAGAAGTGTTCCATCATGCAGCTGAACAACACTATTTGATCTTCCAAACAATTGGTTTTCCGTACTAGAAGTCCATTTTATTTCGTTCCCATTCATTTCTCCCGTTCGATGCCAAATAGGATTATTATTTCCTCGCGTTCCTTCAAAAATAGTAAAAATAGATCCATTATCTAGCTGTATAGCTAGAGGGTCTTTTCCGAAGCCATCGAATTGCTCATTTTTAGTCCAGTTTATTTTACCATCTTCGAATGATCCTAAATTGTACCACAGGCTATCATTAGCTAGATTACTGGTTCCATGAACCTCTAGAACTCGACCATCTTGAAGAGTTGTTATATAAGGATCTTTTCCCGAATCGTAATTATTGCCCATACTATACCAATGAATACGACCATCGCTTGTATACCTTCCTAAATTGTAGTACATCTTATACATATTAGGATTTAATGGATCTCCACCCCTATGAACTTCTAGGATATCGCCATTATCAAGAATAGTTACAGAAGGCTCCACTCCATTATCGTAATAATTATTGTTAATTTGATCATACCAATTAATATATCCATTTTCGTATTTACCTATATTGTAATGGAGATTATTTAAGGTGTTTCCACTGTCATGAATCTCTAGGATAAGTCCGTTATCAAGGACGGTCACAGAAGGTGAAGCTCCTGTATCATAGTCAACAGGACTCGACCAATAGATTTGATCAAATTTGTATTCTCCGATTTGATAAGAAAGGGTACCATCTAACTCCTTAATGGATACCAATAATCCATTATCAAGTACAGCGACAGAAGGATCGTTTCCATTCGCAAAATCACGATCAGTATCCCCATTAGGTATATACCAAACCTCTTCTCCATCAACAATCTCACCGTCTATGACTTCACCTAATTTGTATCTGTTCGTTTCCTCATATTGGTGTACTTCTACTATCTTTCCATTATCAAGTACCGCTATATCCGGGGTGTATCCATAGTCATACTTGACTCTTTGACCCCAATCTAATTTTCCTTCTTTGTATTCTGATAAACTATAATGAAGATCACCACTCAATTGATGAACCTCAAGGATCGAACCATCTTCAAGTACCGTTACAGAAGGAGTTTCTCCAACACCATATCGATCTTGTTCATACCAATTAATTTCACCATTTTCATATATACCTAAATTGTACAAAAGATACACGTCAGATGGATCTTCATGAACTTCCAGTATGTGTCCATTATCAAGCACCGTTACAGAAGGTTTGGTCCCAATTGAGTATTGCGTTCTTTTTCCCCAATCCATAGTTCCATCTTTGTATTCTCCAATATAGTAATTAAGATAACCATTTTCTTCGTGAACCTCTAGTATCTTACCGTCATCAAGAACTGTTGCAGTAGGATGGCTTCCTCCTCCTACTGATGAGCTATATTTATTCGCTTTAGTAAACCAATCAATTTCGGCATTTTCTACTTTTCCTAACCGGTAATAAAGTTCATTTTCGTTTTCGTAAATGCTCAATATCTCGCCATTGTCCAAGGTCGTTACATTCGGATTAATCCCTTTATCTCCGTATCCGAAAGATTCATTCCAATAGATAGAATCCATTCTTTGTTCGCCTATCCGATAAAAAATATCTCCATCTTGTTCTTCGGCAGCAACCACAAAATCGGTAGGAAGTGTGGTTATGGATGGAGTATCACCTACAGAGTATTCTCGTTCCGGGTTGGATAGCGGTGAGAACCAAACGATTTCACCACCTCTAAATTCACCAGATTTGTAAAAAAGATCCCCATTATGTTGATGAACGGCTATTATTTTCCCGTCAATTTCGGTTGTTTCTGGTTTTTCACCTTCCCCGTAGTTATTTGGTTGACCCCAATTCACTTTTCCGTCTGAATATACCGCTATGCGGTAATGAACATCACCATTTTGTTGATGAACCTCTAGGACAGATCCATCTTCAAGAGTCGTTACAGAAGGATTGTTACCGGTGCCATATTGATCTTGTTCATACCAATTAATTTCACCATTTTCATACTTTCCTAGATTGTACAAAATGTTATCGGTTGTTGAATCTTCGTGTACTCCTAGTATCTCACCGTTGTTAAGGGTGGTTACAGAAGGATTACTTCCGGTAAGAGATCGAGTCCTTTGACCCCAATTAATTTGTTCATCTGTGTATTCAGCAATATAATAATTAAGCGATCCGTTCTCTTCGTGAATGGCTAATATCTTCCCATTATCAAGTACAGTGACAGAAGGATTGTTTCCTCCTAAATGATATTTATTACCTTGGCTATACCAATTTATAATCTCTCCATTTTCCACTCTTGCCAGACTATAATAAAGTTCGTTTTTATATTCATAAACATTTAATATCTCCTTATTATCAAGGATCGTTATAGTAGGGTTATGTCCAATATCCCCGGAGTCAATAGGAGAGGTCCAATAGACACTCCCGTTTTTTTGTTCGCCTATCTGATAATAAATTTTATCGTTTTCCGATTTAATTGCTAAAGAAAGACCATGATCCATTAAAGTTATCGTAGGATCATCTCCCGTAGAATAATTGGGATCAGTAGGATTCGTATTCACATCGTATGGTGTAATCCAATACATTTCCCCATTATTTCTATAGTCACCTAATTTATGATAAATATTTCCATCCTTTTCATGAACGAATTGTATGATCCCGTTGTCTAGTACAGTGACAGAAGGATCGTTTCCAGTGTCGTAATGATTCCCTTTGCTAAACCAATCAATTTCACCATCTTTATATTTTCCTAGATTGTACAAAAGGTCATCAGTTGTATGATCTTCATGGACCTCTAGAATATAGCCATTATCAAGAAGGGTGATTGATGGTTTTTTACCGGAATCATATTTATAGTCTGTGCTGTTCCATTCAATCATTTGTTCTTGTTCTTTGTATTCACCCAAACGATAATAAAGATCATCATCGTTTTCCCCTTGATACACACTTAATACATCTCCATTCTCAAGTACGGTGATCGTAGGATCTTGTCCGTGTCCATAAAGAATCGTTTGCAAGTTCCAAATGATTTCTTCTCTCTCTTCATCATGTCTTCCTATGTAGTAATTTAATGCACTTGGTTCATCACTAATAGAAACATCATTCACTTGTATGACATCCCCATTGTTAAGTGTGGTTACAGAAGGGATGATTTCATAATAATTATAAGTATACTGATTGCCTTTACTATACCAATTAATTTCCCCGTCTTCGTATCTACCTAAGTTGTATATAAAATATATATCCCATGTTCCACCCGCATGGATCTCTAATATATCTCCATTATCAAGGGTAGTTACAGTAGGTTTTTTTCCTGTATCGTATTCAACAGGATTCGTCCAATGTACTCCTTTGTCTTTATATTCACCTAATTGGTAATAAAGCTTGTTATTACGTTCGTTAACCACTAGCATCATGCCATTATCAAGCTCGGTTACATCTGGATAATGACCATCAGAATCAAGCGGGAAGGTAGTAAGAGTATCTTCAACATCTTCTGATTCTGCGATTGCTACAAACCCACCATTTGGAACGAAGATACTTAACATTAAAATAACAATTAAAAATAGTTTATTAAACAAAAAAACACCCCTTATAATTTTGTCGATTTCTCATTTAAAAATTCGATGTTTTTTCTATAATACCTTTTGTTAATATTATCCGAACAAAAAGTATGGTGACTTCATGATGAGAAGAGCTAGATTTTTGTCAAGAAGAGCAAGAAAAAGGTTGAACAGTTGAAGAAGTTAGATCGTATGATATGATACCCGCTCCTTTTCATCAAACTTGCGGTTTTTTGGTCTTCTATGCGAAAAAAATATAATCATGCTAAAGTAAGGAGCGTACACTACAAACAAGGAGGAAAAAAATGAAAACGGTTTCTACATTTATCACATCTTTACTGGTGCTGTTCTATCTATTTAATCCAATCAAGTCGTATGCTTCTACAGATAAGGTTGAATTGGATTATTTAGACATTAACGAAGTGGACCCCAAGCCATACTATTCGTGGGGTGATAATCCCACAATTACAGTACTAGATAACGGATTGGTTCTATCTGTAAGTGAGTATAAGGGTGATCTCACCTACACACTGGGAGAATTCTACGAGGGTGAAATCTATTGGACCTTTCCAGTAGGATACGATACAGGTAAAAATCCCTCTGTTACAACTATGGATAATGGAGATGTAATAGAAATACATATGGGACCTATATTTACATCTCTTTATTATAATTTAGGTCGTTATGAAGATGGTAAAATCAATTGGTATAGTATAGGAAATAAATATGATAGCGGACGTGATCCTAATATAACAGTACTATCCACAGGAAATATTGTATCATTACAACGTGATAGCGGATCATACAACTCATCTTATGTAG
Source organism: Jeotgalibacillus marinus (assembly GCF_040801915.1). Lineage (NCBI taxonomy): Bacteria > Bacillati > Bacillota > Bacilli > Caryophanales > Caryophanaceae > Jeotgalibacillus > Jeotgalibacillus marinus. Next base: position 4,796 of record NZ_JBFMIA010000034.1, read on the forward strand.
TAGGTACTTACAACGATGGATCTATAAATTGGGATGACCAATTTTATAGGTATGGAAATAATAGTCACACGAGTGGCAATGCTTCTCTAACGGAGCTTAATGACGGTAGAATACTAGGTAGTCATGAAAATAACGGAAACCTTGAGTATATAATAGGCAATTTAACCAATTGGAATAGCCCTACTATATACGAATGGTACGGACGTGATCCTGTTTCTTTACAATTAGACAATGGGATGATTTTAACCATGTTTGAAGGGACAAGAGGAGAGAGCCCCACTTGGTATAAGACTGGCGAGTTGAACGGGGATGAAATTAAGTGGACATCAAGCACGTTTACTCAATTTAACGGCACTGATAATGATGTGGTTCAACTACAGAATGGACTCTTGTTAAACGTACACAAAGATCCGAACGGACCCTCTTTACGATACGTGTTAGGAACTTGGGATGCTGAAGCGAATCGTGTATGGTGGTGGGTAAATGGATTGTAAAAAAACAGTTGAACGAAGGATGAAAATGAAAACGATTTCTAAAATGATCTTTTCTATGCTAGTTGTGTTCGCCCTATTCTATCCCGATTCTGAATCTCATGCTGCTACAGATAAGGAGGGATTGCAGTATCTAGATATTAACGAGGTGGACCCTAAGCCATACTATTCGTGGGGTGATAATCCCACAATTACAGTACTAGATAACGGATTGGTTCTATCTGTAAGTGAGTATAAGGGTGACCTCACCTACACACTTGGAGAATTCTACGAGGGTGAAATCTATTGGACCTTTCCAGAAGCATACGATACTGGTAGAGAGCCGGAAATTTTAACGTTGGATGATGGTGAATTGTTGGAAGTCCATATAAGTCATCGCTCCTTTGATATCTATTATAATCTAGGTCGTTTCAATGAAGAAACAAATGATATTGATTGGTATAGTGTAGGTAATTTTCTGGTTGGTACAGCTAAGGTAGGATTTGACAAATTAGGTTTAGCACAAACTTTTGATGGGGAAATTGCTTTGACCCATAAAGAATTTAGCCCTTTTATAGTTGCTCCCTACGTGATGCGAGTATTAGAATATACTGGTGATGGTGACGATCGTAAAATTAAAGATGTATTTGATGAAACGATAGATTTGGGGACGCAGCTTTCAATTACTGATTATCGCAATGCTAGTACATCTGGTACATCTGGTGTTTTAGAAGTACATCAAAGTGATTCTCTTTTTAATAATCATTTGTACTATCGTTTTGGTAATATTAAGCCCGCTAATGGAATTGGTATGAATGCGCCGCACAGATTTGACGATCACGGGAAAGATCCTGTTGCCCTGCAACTGGACAATGAAATCTATTTAACCATGTTTGAAGGAACCAGAGGAGATAATAATCCTACTTGGTATAGGACTGGGGAATTGAGCGGTGCTGAAATCAAATGGACATCAACTACGTATAGCCAATTTAACGGGACAAACAATGATGTGGTTCAACTACAGAATGGACTCTTGTTAAACGTACACAAAGATCCAGACGGACCTTCTTTACGCTATGTGTTAGGAACATGGGACTACGAAGCACAACGAGTATGGTGGTGGACAAACGGTTTGTAAAAAACATTCTCCTGTGTTCTATAACTTATCCATTCATCACAAATAGGATAGGGTTGGATATACTTGACGATTGATGAAACGCCACCGTACCCGTTGCATGTATGGTTGGCGTTTTTTCATTATCATAATCAAAAAAATCCTATTTTTACCTTTCTTTGTTTTTCAGTGACCATATCTAATTTTTGATTATAAGAAACTTTTCTTGATTCGTTTTTATTTTTTACGACTAAAATGATCAATCCTATAACAGCTGGCACACCTAACGCAAGTAGGATTTCGTAGTACATGAGTTCCTCCTATTTACCAAAACTTCCACCGTGGCTTCTTCTCCTGTTCTTCTTTCCTTGCTTCCTGACTCTCCTTCAATGAACCCAAAAGCAATTGATCACGTTTTTCCAAGCTTTCCTTAATGTATGTTGATTGTTCCTTCAAATCATTCGCTTGATCGTCTAATTTTTGTAGCAACGCTTGCTGAAATTCTTCTTGCTTACGTTGATACGCTTCTTGTTTCTCCTGATAGGCCATAAATTCCTGTTTATAAATAGTATCTGTTTCCTCTTCAGACGTATCACCCTGCGATGTATCAGACGTATCAACCGTTGATAATACTGATTTTATCGCCTGATCTATTGATACCTTCGGTGTGTTCGCTAATTCCATGATCCTTCTTATCAAAACAATATCTTCATGAAAAAATCCTCTATGTCCTAGATGAATGCAACTTTTTGATCGTTCAGTACATCAATATTCTCGTTTCTCAACAAACTGAAAGAAGGGACATCAATGAGATGCCCTTCTTTTGCAGATATCTTGTCCTAGTTAGCGTTTGTCTTAAGCTTATCGGGGTAAACGGGTACTTCCCGCTTTCTTTACGGTTGTGATATGTCTGTTAGTGCGTCTCCAGCTTGGTCGTTCGACTGTGATTGAACGGCTAAATCGCCCAAAGAAACCATCCCGACGACCTTGTCGTTTTCGATGACAGGAAGACGTCGAACTTGTTCACTGGCCATTAGAGAAGCGGCCTCTTGTGAAGTAGTGTCTGGAGTAACGTTGATGATTTTGTGGGTCATTACTTGATCGATTTGTCCATATTCATCTTTATGTTCTGCGACACCGCGTATGACCAAATCACGGTCTGAGACCATTCCAATAATTTTTCCCTGATCAAGCACAGGTAAAATACCGATATCCCGCTCTTTCATCAACTCAGCAACGTGCTCGATTGAGTCTGTTTTTTCACATGTTTCAACAGCATCAGTCATGACATCTCTTACATTCATATAGATACCTCCAATTTAATTTGAACCATTTGTAGTATGGGGAGACAGTAAATTGTTATGCATCCTTTTTCTTAGTAAAAATATTTGTTGTTTTTTTGTAAAAAGAGTTTAACTGAAACTGTTTGGTGGAATGCTAACCATGCTGATTCAAAAAACATTTAAAATGAATGAAACATTTTCACGATTCAGACGTACTAACCTATAACAACACTTATATGAGAGAGGTGTCGATCATGGCTAGAGATAGCGAAAATTTAAAAAGAATGATTGTCAAACTGTCAGAAGTTGGTGTCAAAATCACAAAAACAAAATCACGTCTAGAAATTCTTGAGTCTGTTAAAGAATCACACCAAATCTCAGAGACATAATCTAAATAGCCGAACCGTCATGAGCACTTAAGTTATTTCAACTCAATACAGATGATAAGGTGCTCATACCAACTATGTGAGGACCTTTTTTTTTATTTCCTACTTCCTAACTAAATAAAGAAAGTACACTTGTGCACGTTGCAAATTAGGCAATGAGCGTCTGCATCTGCATCGCACTTAAAGATGAAAGGAGGCTGCAACGGGATGTATGAATCCGGCATATTGATTTATAACGGCAGGACAAAAAGAAGTTGAAGAAAAATTGTCACAAATAATAGATACGCTCAGCGTATTAAAGGAAATTATCCTCTAGACGATCTTAATGGAGTGAAAGGGTTGAGGAGATACGATGATGAGGGGAATATCCTATGGAAGATGTTCACGCAGAGCTAGAAAAACATACAAAGGGGAAGTATAGTTTTTTATTCAAGAAAAAAACAACTCCTGAATAATGTCAGTAAAAAAGAGAATTGTTATATAGCATACATAGAGATAAGACCGCCAAATAATGAACTGCACCCCAAATTTTAGACACAGTCTAGAATTTGGAGGTGCTTTTCTTT
>NZ_JBFMIA010000244.1:0-246 GCF_040801915.1 Jeotgalibacillus marinus
TGCACTGCTCACGTGGCTGATCATGCAATGATCACGTAGCTACCATGCACTGGTCACGTGACTGATCATGCACTGATCAGGTAATTGATCAGGCACTGATCACGTTACTGATAATGCACTGATCACGTGGCTATCATGCACTGCTCACGTGGCTGATCATGCAATGATCACGTAGCTACCATGTACTGGTCACATGACTGATCATGCACTGATCACGTAATTGATCATGCACTGATCACCTGGCTT
>NZ_JBFMIA010000245.1:0-246 GCF_040801915.1 Jeotgalibacillus marinus
GAGAAGAGAAGGGGGAAAGGAGGGAAAGGGGGAGGAGGGAAGAAAGGGGGAAAGAAGAGGGGGAAAGAGGGGGGGGGAAAAGAGAAGGAAAGAAAGAGGAGGAGGGGAAAAAAGGGAGAGGGGAAGAAAGAGAGAAGAGGAAGGGAAGGAGGGGGGAGAGAGGGGAGAGGAGGGAAAGAAGGAGGAAGGGGAAGAAGAAGGGGGGGGGAAAGAGAGCTGTCATGAAGGTAAACAGCTGAAATCTGC
>NZ_JBFMIA010000246.1:0-246 GCF_040801915.1 Jeotgalibacillus marinus
GATGGTGCTTCCGGCAGGGGATAAGCTGGTGCGCATCCAGCTGCCCCATTCCGCGGGCGTGGAATTTTCGGAAATCGAACTGGAAGGTGCCGCTTTTGCCGAGCCGGTTCCCCGGAAAAAGGTTCTGATCGCCTATGGAGACTCCATAACCCAGGGTTATGACTCTGCCCATGCGTCCGGTGCTTATGCGGTACGTCTGGCAGAGGGGCTGGGCATGGAGCTGTTCAACAAGGGTGTGGGCGGCAT
>NZ_JBFMIA010000247.1:0-245 GCF_040801915.1 Jeotgalibacillus marinus
TTTTTTAGCTAAAGCATCAACTATTGTATGCTTTCCTACCCCCTCTTCACCAACTATTATTACGTTAGCTTCATTACTTTTGGATAGTATTCTTTCAATTTGACTAATTTCTTTAGCTCTATCTACTATATGTCGCATATGTGATTGATAATCATCAGACGAAAGATCTGTCGAAAAATGGTTTAGAACTGGTGTGTATCCAGCAGACCAGTCTCTGGCTAGGGGTGGAATAGTAAATAGATTAT
>NZ_JBFMIA010000035.1:0-7404 GCF_040801915.1 Jeotgalibacillus marinus
TTGTAACACCTACTATATAGTCAACGGAAGTATCTAATATATCAGCTAGTTTTGCGAGTGATTTTCCATCTGGATTTCTTCGCCCTAGTTCATATCCTGTATAAGTGCTTCTAGCAATGTTTAGCTCTCTAATAATTGTAGGAATTTTAATCTTTCTTTTGTAACGGAGTACCTTTAATCTATCCCCGATAATGCTCATTTTTCACACCTCCCAATAGCTATATTATTACTTATTTTTATTTTCGTTTCAATGCGCAACAAAAAATAAAAAAGATTAGTTCCTCTTGAAATCGTGTCAATTAGCGTATATAATAAGGGTAATATGTAACATGTTGGAGAAAGGAGGGTGGAAAATAAGCCTAAGTAATTTTGACTAGAAAGCAGAAAAGTATGACTTAAGAACGAGAGACAAATTTAGAATTTCTTGTTTATAGTTCGAAAAAGTAGACGTAACTACTAGAAATACCATGTTATACACGCTATTAAAAGCGTGGATAGAAAGGAGAAAATAGAAAAAAACGGATGCACTAGTTAATTTTTGAATAAAATATTCAGAATAATTAATTAATTTTAAGGTTTTTGTATAGAATAATTTGGAAAAGCACTGGAACAAAGACTTAGAAAAATAAGAAATGAGGAATGTTGATGTTGGGAATCAGACTGTGTCTTGAATCTGACGAAATGCTGTTGGTCAAAGCTGCTCTTAATACATACATACATGCAGTTAAACCAGGTGATCCAATATATATGCTTGCTCAGAAAAAAGTAATAGATGCGGATTCAATTATAGATGGAATGGTCATGAGGTGCATAGAAATAGCACTCACCAACAACAAAAATAAAGAATTAGCAGAAAAAATTGGACGGCAACGACTAGAATTTCAACGCTCGCACGTCTCTATAGCATGAAAATGAGTGGCCGAAGTGGCTGAACATTCTAGTATTCAGATACGGTTATGTTGCATATCATTAATTAGTTTTGTCCGATAGATGAATCAAAAGAGGAGGGATGATTCTAGTGAATAGTGTAATAGTGGGAGTAGGGCCGCTGGGATTATCAGTTTTTAAGCGTGTCTGTGTAAATACAGAACGACGAAACCAATATGCTATTAATAGAAAACAGGTGCATATTGACTTCATAGATCCATTTCCTCCCCAGGGCTCCGTGTGGAGAAAGAGCCATTCTCCTGAACTTATAATGAACACTGTCACTTCGCAGTTTTAGGTCACACTGAGATTAGAATAATAAGGGGGATCGATGTGTGAGATTAATAGTAAGAATCAGAATTTGTTTCATTTTAAGCATGGCTTCCACTCCACTCAAAATAGAAAAATGGCTGTTTTAAACTACTTTAATCCCAACTTCAGACGTACACGCTTCTTAATCAAACGATGATCTTGTTCCACGATATTATTGAGACAATTTACTGGTCTTACCCCGCTGCAAACTTTTATCTTCTTTTAACTCTTGAATCGTTACAGATAGGCAGGGTTCCTGTCTACTGTGATTACATTAGGTTTACAATTATGAGAAGCAGCCAAGGCTTTCCTGAAAAGCTTGGCTGCTTTTTGTATCTCAATATTCCTTTAAATAAAAATCAGCATTTTCCCTCTGAACCTACTGTCTATTTACTTTCACATAGGTTCCAACGACTTTCAAGCATTGGTTGTTTAAAGATGACTTCGTATACTTTCGTCTAATTGATGAAGTGCGGTAATAGGTAAGGGTTTGAGACTTTCACCGTATACAGCTCGTTCCATCTTATTCTTTTTAGACTAAAGGTACTAAACGACAATCTCTACGAATCGGTTTAAATCTTCTGTTTACATCGTTTGGAAATAGAAATGTAGCAGCAACCACACAGCATTCACCTCTCTCAACAAAAACCCCTTCTAATCCCTTTTCAATGCATTTTCACGTATAATCGTTTATAATAAGAACGGAAAAATGTGAAACTATTCACATGTGTGGAATGGTTATACTAAACAAACGTATACATAAATGATCTATTCGATAAATATTAGGTAACATGCTGGGAGGTCAGCAAATATATGAATGAACTTAAATCGATTGCAAAAACATATAAGGGAACGAGGATGTTTTTGGTTTTGATCGCAATCCTTTCGGGTATGACGATCATTGGACAAGCGTATTTTATCGTGGCTATTGTCGAGCGTATCTTTTTGCTGGGGCAGTCGTTCGGAGATATTGTTCCGCTTTTAGGTTGGTTGGCATTGGTATTGGTTGCTCGTGCAGGACTTACGTTTTTGAGTGGACGTGCAGGGGTAAGAATGGCAGCGAAGGTAAAAAATGATTTTCACAGGAAGTTAGTAACGAAATTTTTAAGAAACCCCGTGCAGTCATCGCTTCAAGGGCAGTCGGGGCAAAAGGTGAGTGTCATGATGGATGCGGTTGATGAGGTGGACAGCTACTTCAGTCACTATGTTCCGCAGGTGATTCAGACATCGATTGTGCCACTGATGATTATTGTGGTGGCATTTACGCAACACATGTATACAGGGCTACTGATGTTGATAACAGCACCCTTTATTCCGCTATTTTTCATTATCATTGGTATCAAAACGCAAAAGAAATCAGAAGAGCAGATGGATAAGATGGCTACCTTTTCAGGGAGATTTCTTGATACATTGCAAGGGTTGACGACGTTAAAATTGTTTGGGCGTGCAGCTCAGCAAAAGGAATCGATTCGTAAAAGTAGCTTAGATTTTCGTGATGCCACGATGAGTGTGTTAAAAGTCGCGTTCGTGTCATCCTTAATGCTTGAGTACATTTCCATGCTAAGTATTGGTTTGATTGCACTTGAACTTGGATTGCGCCTTGTTTTATTTGAAAGTGTGACGTTTTTCACGGCCTTCTTCTTGCTCGTACTTGCACCAGAGTTTTATTTAGCGCTTAAAGAATTAGGTAGCGCGTTTCATACGGGTCGAGGCAGCATGGGGGCTGCGAAAAAAATAGCGGATGAGTTGGCACAGAAGGAGCAAGCTGTTGAGTGGGGAGAGGCTCGTTTAGATACGACGGTTCCTCCAGCCATTGCGTTACGTGGAGTTGGTTTCCAATATGGTGAACAAGGATTTGCTTTAAAGGATATACAAGCGGACATCAAGCCCTATGAGCAAGTGGCCATCGTCGGTCGAAGTGGTGCTGGAAAATCAACGTTACTTCATTTACTTGCAGGGCTAATTGGTCCAACTAGAGGGGAAATGATCGTTGAAGGTCGATCGCTTTCTGATTATAAAGAAGCCGATTGGTTCGATGGGTTAAGCTACATTTCACAGCATCCTTATTTGTTTGCCGGAACGATTGCTGAAAATATTTCGATTGGTTGCAAAGAACAGGCGAGTCACTTTGACATTGAAGAAGCAGCAAAAAAAGCTGGGATAGCCGAGTTAATCGAGTCTCTTGAAAAAGGATATGATACGCCAGTAGGTGAAGCCGGGCGGGGACTATCTGGCGGCGAAAAACAACGTGTTGCGCTTGCTCGTGCCTTTTTGAAAAAGCCATCTGTGATCTTGTTTGATGAACCAACGACTGGATTGGACCTTCACACAGAACGTATTTTACAAGCGTCTATCAAAGAGTTATCACAAGGTTCAACGGTCATTACAGTAGCTCACCGCCTGCATACGATTAAACATGCAGATCACATTTTATTTTTAGCGAATGGAGAATTGGTTGCTCAAGGAACGCATGATGAGCTTATGAAATCAACCTTGGAATACCGAAACATGGTGTCTGTGCAGCAGGGAGGTGTGACAGAATGAAGGATTTAGCGATTGTTATCAAACTAATGATGGTTGAAAAAAAGGACGTTCTGACCTCCATTCTGTTTGGTTTTTTAGCTGGCATCACAGCAGTTGGCCTGTTTGCATCAAGTGGCTACTTAATTTCAAAAGCAGCGCTCATGCCTCCTTTGTATGCGCTAACCGTGATGATTGCGTTACTGAAGCTTTTTGGGCTAGCGCGAGCAGTCAGTCGATACGGAGAAAGGTATTTTTCCCACCGAGCAACGTTTACGATTTTAAGTAATCTACGCGTGCGTTTTTTTGAAAAGTTAGAGCCGTTAGCACCAGGTATTTTTCAAAAGTATCGAAGTGGTGATTTACTTGCGCGTATTGTCGGAGATGTGGAAAGTCTTCAAAACTTCTTTTTACGGGTGTATTATCCTCCGATCGTGTTAGTGATTGTGTTTTTAAGTACCGTCGTGTTCACGTCGTTTTTCTCGATTTACATTGCACTACTGTTAGTGGTAGGGCTAATTTTAACCGCATGTGTCGTACCGGCATGGTTTGCCTATAGTCAACGGAAGATTGATCACAACGTACGCGAAGTTCGCGGAGAGCTGTCAACAGAGGTAACCGAATTATTGTATGGCTTTTCTGATTTAAAGATTTATCAAAAGCTTGATGATAAAGAGCAGATGCTGACCGAATCATCTATGGCCTATATCAACGAGAAAGAACGAGACGGTGTCCAATCGATGTTTAACCAATCAATGAATACGATGGTGTCTCTTTTGATCTCCTGGTCGGTGTTAGCCCTCGGCGCGTTTTTAGTGGTGGAAGGTCAATTAGACGGCTTGTTTCTTGCGATGCTTGTGATGATTTCATTGACTGTATTTGAAAATGCGACGCCAATGGCCCTTTTGCCAAGTCATTTAGAAGAAAGTCGACTGGCATCGCATCGGCTGTTTTCCGTGGTGAGGGAAGAACCTTTGCGCGTTGAAGAACCAGTGCTGTCACTTCCGCAGGATCAAGCGTTAAGTGTGGAAATGGATGACGTAACATTTTGCTTTGAAGAAGAAACAAGGCGAGCGCTTGATGGTGTAAGCTTGCGCCTTGAAGCCGGATCAAAAACGGCGATTGTTGGACCCAGTGGATCAGGGAAATCGACGTTGATGCAATTACTGTTGAAAATTCAGCGGACGGATGCAGGTGAAATACGCTTAGCTGGAACGCCGATCTCACAGGTTGCACAAGAAGACATCTGGACAAATTCAAATGTCGTACTTCAGGAAAATCACTTTTTCTATGGGACGATTCGAGAAAATGTAGCCTTGGCTCGTGATGGCTTGAGTGATGAAGAATTGATAGACGCCCTTGACAAGGTGCAGCTTTCGCATCTCAGCTTGGACGATGAAGTGTTGGAAAAAGGAGAAAATCTTTCTGGCGGAGAAAAGCAGCGATTAGCCATTGCCCGCGCAATGCTAAAGGGTGAACGTCTATGGCTGCTGGATGAACCAACATCATCAGTAGATGTACTGACAGAACGCACCATTTACCATCACCTGTTTGAACAAGCCGTGGACGATACACTTGTCTTGATCAGCCACCGTTTAACCGGTCTCGAGAAAATGGATCAAATCATAGTGATGGAAAACGGTACGATCGTGGAAGCGGGAACATTTGATGAATTGATGGCTAATAGAGGATATTTTTATGACATGAAAGAGATTGAGAAAAGTGTGTTGCTATAAATTTATAGTGGAACAGAGCTGTCGGTAATGGGATGTCGATATCCAAGATTTCGATGCCAACAATTTCAAAGGGAATAAATGTGATACAAGTAACCCAGCCGGTATATGTAATTGATCAAATGTAGCATCCTTCGGGGTGTTTTTTTCTTTTGTCGCGATAAGGAAAGTATATGTATAGTATGGCGATACATAAAGAGTTGATTTGGGTGATGCCGAAGATGGCGATCTTGTTCATGTGGATGATGATTTGGATGAGGCTGCTGATGGTGCGACTGAGGTTATGGCATATTGGCATATAGGTATAAGAAATTATGTAATTAGAGAGTTTTAAAAAAGCTGTTTAGAATTGTAATTTCTTTCTCATTTTTAAATACAATGAGAAAAAGGAGATGGGGACATATGATGACCTCTAATATTGAGATTTTTTTTATCATAGCGCTCATTAGTTTAGTTATCATCGCTATCTTTGCATCAATAACCCTGGTACTATCCCTAAAAAAAGAAAATCGAGCTTGTTGTATCGGTGCCGGTATTTTACTTGCGATTACCTCTATCGCATTGGGCATCCTTGTTTTTACTGGTGGGTTACTTTTCATTGTATCAATATTGTCATTTGATTTTTTTGAAATATTAGTTATAGTATCATCGTTTTTTTTATTCATTATCGCATTATTTGCATCACTATTTACTCTACTAGCTGTCAAAAAGAATGTTAAGTTTTGTTGTCTTGGCGGAGGTATTGCACTAGCGGGTATTGGTATTGGTGTTGGGTTGATCTTGTCAGTATCAATTTTCCTTTTCCTATTTGGGGTACCGCTGTTTATTTTTATCGTTTTATCGATTATCACTTTAGCTCTTATCTCAATTGTTGCTTTTATCGTTATCCTTGTTTCTTTGAAAAAGTGCGAGGGTCTTTGTTGTCTTGCAGGTTCTATCTCATTGGTTGGTGTTGTTATTGGATGGAGCTTGTTTGGTTTCTTTACTGTTCTTGTGTTGTTCGTATTTGCTCCACCTGTGGATATATTTGGATCTATGGATATATTTGGGTGATCTTCCGCGATAAATGTCTGACTGGAGCAAGAGCGGAAGGAATTTAAGAAGCGGACGAATGCGTTTGATTTACACTCTCTTGGTTTCTTGCCGCAAATAGTGATTCGAATGACAATGTTGTGTCATTTAATTGTGCGTTCGGATGTGATCGATATCTTTGATGATGATAACAACAATTTCAAAGGAATAAATGTGATACGAGTGACCCAGCCGATATATGTAATTGATCTATTTACATCCTTCGGGGTGCTTTTTACTGTTTATTCCTCTATTGTAGCGACTCTACCAAGAACGTTAATATGTCTTCCCTCATAAATTAAATGGTAAGTAAAAATAACAAGTTGAGGTGAACAACGATGACCGTTAAAGAACTAAAAGAATGTTGTGCATGTAAAGGAGTGGGCACGGCCCTTTGTTGGTTGGGACTATCGAACGCTATTATTATTGCAGCAGCATTGCTTGTATTAGGTTTCGGAGAAATTTGGTTTGCCGTGGTTGTTATTCCTGCGATTGTTGTCCTTATTATAGGGATCATTTTTGCAGTTATTACACACGTTCTTATCGCTAAGTTTGTCTTCAAATGTTTGAAAGATAAGAAGTGTCATTGCTGAAAACACCGTTCCGATTGTAGGGAGGTGAAGGGTTGAAAAGATCAAAAAACAAGGGCTTAGGGACGGCGATACTTCTCATGTTTGTTGGGGTACTCTTCTTAGGTATCGTCATCGTGGGAGGTATCTTGTTCTTTAACGAAAAAACAATCGTCGTGCCGGATGATGTTGGCACGATTTCAGCTGCAGTCACAAATGCCGATCCAGGAGATATTATCTTAGTAAAAACAAAAGAAGATGGTACTCCTTAT
>NZ_JBFMIA010000248.1:0-245 GCF_040801915.1 Jeotgalibacillus marinus
CGAGAAGCTCGGTATCGACGCCGCGCTGCTGCAGATTCCGATCGGTGCCGGCGAAACGTTCGAAGGCCTCGTCGATCTGATCGACATGAAGGCCTACACGTTCGAAGGCCCCAAGGGCGAGACCGTCACGCAAAGTGAGATTCCCGCCAACTTGCAGGCCGACGCGAAGAAGTATCGCCACGAGCTGCTCGAAGCGCTGGCCATGTACAGCGACGAGATGATGGAACTGCTCCTTTCCGAGCAGG
>NZ_JBFMIA010000249.1:0-245 GCF_040801915.1 Jeotgalibacillus marinus
GACCCCGCCCGAATTGGGTGCAGACATTGCCGAACGCGGCATGATGCTCACCGGCGGCGGCGCTTTGTTGCGCGACTTGGACCGCTTGCTCGCCGAAGAAACGGGCTTGCCGGTGTTGGTGGCCGAAGACCCGCTGACCTGCGTGGTGCGCGGTTGTGGCATGGCGCTGGAGCGCATGGACCACTTGGGCACGATCTTCACCAACGAATAAGCCCGCCGCCAGCGCCCGCCCCCACATGTCATTG
>NZ_JBFMIA010000250.1:0-245 GCF_040801915.1 Jeotgalibacillus marinus
GTACCGGCCATCGACGAGCCACGACGTCCGGGCGACCCGGCGGTGCTGATCGCATCGGCCGAGCGGGCCAGGACGGTGCTGCGCTGGCGGCCCGAGCGCCCCGACCTCGCGACCATCGTCGGCGACGCCTGGGAGCACCTGCAGGCCCACGGGACTCCCGCAGCCTGACGCGCTCTGCGAGGTGCGGCCCTGACACGCCCGGCGGGCCCTCCCGGTCAGCCCTCAGCGCTGTCCATGACGCCGTC
>NZ_JBFMIA010000251.1:0-245 GCF_040801915.1 Jeotgalibacillus marinus
TGTCGCCAAAAATGCCCGCGTCTGTCACGCCCATGGCGTCGACCACGGCCACACAACCGGCGGGCATGGCCTCAATGGCGGCGCGGGTGGAGATGGGCGAGCTCCAAGACGCGGGCGTGGCGAGGTCTTCACGCGCCGGCACAAAGCGCAGGGTGAAGGCCCGCGCCACCAAGCGCGATTGGCCGGGGCGAATGGGGCGGGTGCCGCGCAGCCACACGTTGCGCAAGCCTTTTTTCAACAGCAAG
>NZ_JBFMIA010000252.1:0-245 GCF_040801915.1 Jeotgalibacillus marinus
GGGAGAGGAGAAGAGAAGAGAGGAAAGAAAAAAAAGAGAGAAGGGAAAAGGGAGAGGGGAAGAGAGGGGAGGGAAGAAAGAGAAGGGGGAAGGGGAGAAAAAAAAAAGAAGGAGGGAAGGAAAAGAGAGGGGAAGAAAGGGGGAGAAAGAGGAAAAAGGGAGGAGGGAAAAGGAAGAGAGGGAAGGGGAGGGAGAAGAGAGGGAGAAGAGGAGGGGAAGAAGGAAAAAGGGGGAGAAAAGGAAAG
>NZ_JBFMIA010000253.1:0-245 GCF_040801915.1 Jeotgalibacillus marinus
ACATAAGGTGTGGTTTGAGCTCAAGTCGCGCTGTTTCTACCCCCCTTCTCCTTTTTCCTCCTTTCGCTCTTTTTTTCTCCCTTTTTTTTTTTCTCTCTCCCCTCCCCTCCCCTCTTCCCTTTCTCCTTTTTCTTCCTTTCCCTTCCTTCCCCTCCTCCTTCCTTCCCCCCCTTTCTCCTCCCCTTCCCCCCCTCCTCTTTCTTTCCTTCTTTTCCTTCCTCCTCCCTTCCCTCCCCTTCCTTTCT
>NZ_JBFMIA010000254.1:0-245 GCF_040801915.1 Jeotgalibacillus marinus
TAAATTTTATGATGAAATTCATCCTCATGATCCCTGCTCTCCCCTCCTATTCCTTTCCCCCCCCTCTCTTTTTCTCCCCTCCTTCCTTGTTCTCCCCTTCCTTTCCTCCTTCTTTCCCCTTCCTCCCCTCCCTTTCTCCCCCTCTCTTTTTTCTTCTTCTTCTCCTCCCTCCTTTCTCTTCCTTTCCTCTCTTCCCCCCTTCCCTCCCTTTCTTTCTTTCTTCTTTTCCTCTCTTCCCCTTCCCC
>NZ_JBFMIA010000255.1:0-245 GCF_040801915.1 Jeotgalibacillus marinus
TTTTGGTAGGGATGATGATCCGATTCCCACAATTAGTGACAGATATACGTTTCCCCCCGTTCTGTTCTCTTTCTTGTGTTCCCCTTTCTTCCCTCGTTCTTCCTTCCCTTTCTCTTTCTCCTCTTCCCTCTTTTTCCTCCTCCCTCCTTCTCCCCCTCCTTTTTCTCTTTTTCCCCCTCTTCTCCCTCTTTCCTCCCCCCCTTCTCCCTTTCCCCTTTTCCCTTTCTTTCCCCCTCCCTCTCTCT
>NZ_JBFMIA010000256.1:0-244 GCF_040801915.1 Jeotgalibacillus marinus
GAGCTGGTACACAGGCGCCAACATCCCGGGAAAGCCGCGCACCTTCATGGCCTATATCGGCGGCGTCCCCGGCTACCGGCACATCTGCGAGGCGATCGTAGAGCAGGGCTATGCGGGTTTCGCCATCGACGGCAGGGCGAGTCAACCGCCGGCGGACTTCGCGGCCCTGATGGCTCCAACCCAGGAAGCGGCGGCGGCCTGAGCTCCGTAACATTGCCAATGCGCAGCCGCGTCCGGCGCGGCG
>NZ_JBFMIA010000036.1:0-7000 GCF_040801915.1 Jeotgalibacillus marinus
CAGTATCATAAAAAATTGAGGTGAAAAGTAAAACGAATGCACCAAAAATATAAAAGGAACTAATTAAGGAAACGCCTAAAGGTCTCTTCAAAAATTCACCCTACCTCCTTGAAATTTCAAGCCAATAAGGTTAGATGTTTAACACCATCCACCTTAAAATATAAGATCATATTAAACTAAAAGTATTAGGTATAGTCTATAAATCCATTATATATTACAAAAGAGGATATTAACTCACATATGACCTGAGGAGGAAATGTATATGGTTGAAACAATTCAAACAAATACCAAGTCAGTGATCTCTTTAACGCTTGGAATTCTTTCAATTTTAATACCCGTTATTGGATTGATGCTTGGAATTATCGGACTTTTTATGTACAGAATTAGCAAACAAGAAATTGCAAAAACAAATGAGAACGGAAAAGGACTTGCAATAGCTGGATTCATCTGTAGTATATCAGGAATAATAATTCAATTTTTCTTTATAATGTCGATTTTGACAGTCTATTCGTTTGTGCAGTGACAACGTCAATCGTACTTTTTCAATATCTGAGAGGATTTTATCTAGTGTATAGTCTTCTGGTACAAGTTTTCTAGGCGGTCTCACAAAACCTCTATGATCAGTTAATTTAAAGTGCTAAAACTCTCAATGGACGATAAAACTCTTTAGAAGCGATCATATTGAAAAAAAGAGGTTATTAAAAATGTTCCAGAAACGTTGATATTAATAGAAGGAAAAAGAACTCGTTTTAAATAAAGATTGATCAAAATGGGTGCTTCTCTTCTTTAAATGGATGGCTTATTCTTTATAAAAAAGTTTGATCAAAAGTATAATATACAAAGGGTACAACGGTTAAACTTTTTTGCAACCGGTATGACTTTATTGTAAACGGTACCTCTTTTTTGTAAGTGGTACAACTTTATTTGTAATCTACATTTACTTCATTGCAACCAAAAAAAGCAAACCCCAAGGGATTCACTCTTTTTATTATATCATCATCAGTAGCGATGCATAGTATACCGCAATAGCAAGAAATAGCACGGCAGATATCGGAAGTGTGACAATAAGTGTGGATGAGCGTTTTTCTTTCTTGAGTATGGAAGGTGCCGCAAGCCCAAGAACCATAAATACTAACGAAACTAAAAAAAGAAATAAAAGAAACATTAGAAAAGCCATTGCCATTATTAATTCCCCTTTCAATGGGATAATTGTTTCGCTTTCATAAGATCTTCTATGGTTCACTCAGTATCAAAATATATGGTATTCATGGTAATATCAGGCGTAGCTAATAATTTATAATCACTTCCATCTTTCACATAACCAAAAACTGTGGTTATTTTTTCTCCGTTATGTCTATATTTTCCCTTATTTCCATAAGAAAGAGTAGTGCTAGATAAGTCCCCATTTTCAGATCTTATATCATACCCCATTGAAAAAAACGACTCGGAATTACTAATCTCATTCCTTACTGTAACACCAACAAATTCATAGCCGTTAGATGTAAACTCATCAATTTCAGCAAGTTGTTCAGATAAATATTCATCTATAATTTCAGACATATCTTCAGCATATTCTTTTGCAATTTCTACTATAACTTTAAAAAGTTCTTCAGATGTGTATTCACCAAGTTCTTCAACTGTATATGTTGAATCTTCAGCAATTCCTTCAGTGATTTCAGCTAGCTCTTCGGGTGAAAGTTCAGCTAGCTCTTCAGGTGAAAGTTCAGCAAATTCTTCAGGTGCAATTTCAGTTAGCTCTTCAGGTGAAAGTTCAGCCAGCTCTTCAGATGAAAGTTCAGCCAAAACCTTAAGTGGTTCGGGTGAAAGGTAGTCTGTATAGAGTTGTATTGCTTCTTCTCCACGAATAGCGTCAATAACAGTAAAATTGATACTAGCTTTAGAATCGTCTTCTACTGTTGTCGTAGATCCAAATGGAACCGGATTGGAAAGGGTTCCTATCTGGCTATCGTTTGTCTCTTCGTTTCCACTGTTTTCTTCTGTGGGTACAGTGTCTCCGGCGCTATCTTCTTTATCTGTACAAGCCCCTAAGATCAACATGACTGACAGTAAAGCGATAAATCTTTCTTTTTTCATCATCGATTTCCTCCTCCTATGTAACGTAAACATCCGCACCCTCCTCGCTAAAAAGTGCGTTGTCTGTACTACGTATGATAATACAGTTGATACGGTTGGTCAACAGGAAAATATTAGAGGGATTCTAAAAGGGGTATGGCAAACTGTTGGTTTGGAATAAAGTTTGATTTAAAACGTTCTGAAAATCCTTATTTTACAGCGAATGAAAAGCACCCGTTTTGAACGAATATTGATCAAAATGGGTGCTTCTCTTTATAAAAAGTTTGATCAAAAGTATCCTATCCAAAGGGGTAAAACGGTGCAACTTTTTTACAACAGGTATGACTTTATTGTAAACGGTACGACTTTATTTCAAATCCACAATAATGACCAGAGGTATTAATTTTAGAGAAAGGAAAAGACGCCTCCTATTAATGTAGAATTGCTACCAACAATTCTAAAGGAGACGCCCCTCAAAAATGCCATTATGATATGTTATGATTGAAGTAAAGGAATGATCGAATGAAGAAACTAACAAAGATTTTTTATTGTAATGTTGCCCTACTATTGTTCGTTCTATTGCTCGTTGGGTGTACAAGCGGTAAGAACGAAGAAGCAAAAACAGATCCTTCAGAGAATGACTCTGCTTTCCAGTCTGAAGAAGAAATTAACGATACAGAAGAAAGCAATCTAATAGACAAGGAGGGAGATGAATCGGAGTCCGCAACGGATGATTCTAATGAAACTTCTTCACAAGAAACAAGAAACGCGGAGTCAAATAATACATCTAAAAGCGAAGAAGATAATGCATTGTCTGAATATTCTTCCGAGGAAATCGAATACGCTCGAGTTTGGTTGCAACTTGGACCGAATCAAGAGCTAGATGAATTGAATGTTCGACATATTCCAGCTGGAGAACCAATTAATCCTACTGATGACACCAGTGCTAGCTATCCGGAAGATGTTATCCAGTTAGCAGGTTCTCGCTTAGTGGATGGATCAGTAACTTATAGTGGTAATGGGGATGGCACGATTAATATATACATCGTTCCTTTACGTTGGGAAATTCCTCCTGCTGATGTAGATGAAAACTTCATGCAAGAATACACAGAGGATATTATTGAAAATACAGAGCTAGTTTACATTGACACAGGCGATGATGAAAAAATCATAGAGCATACTGACATAATGAATATTCATTAATTAGAAATCGCTTTATTGTTTTACGGAAAATGAAAAACTTTCCCCGAAAATAAGGACAGTTCTAAATCACATTGAACTGCTGTTAGTTGTATTAAAGTTTGATTAAAAACGTTCTGAAAACCCTCTTTTTACAGCGAATGAAAAGCATCCATTTTGAAAAAGATCAAAATGGATGCTTCCCTTGTGAATTAGTATACATGACCAAAAACTTTTCATAAACCTTCTACAGTTCCCCTTCTAAAACGGTTAACTATTCTGCTAGGTACCAGATCTCATCTTCTTCCAGCGCTACGAGCAACCTCAGAAATTCGTCCTCATGACCTCCAGCGTTATCATGACCTCCCACAAATCCCGAATATTTAGTAACAAGTAGTATGTGAGAGAGATACGCTGCCAACTCATCAGTACCTCCCGTGAATTCCCCTTCGTACTTCCCCGAGGTTAAATACTTAAGCAAATTATTCTCTTCATCCGTCAGTTCTCGCATGTCGTCCTCGTAAGCCGCCCGGACCGTTTTACGTACTTGCTTCATATCAGTCTTATACTCGCTGGAAGCCAATATATCATTAGATTTCAATATATCATTAGAAGTCGATATATCTTTAAAAATCGATGTATCATTGCATGCAGCCAATAAAACAACCACTAGTAAGAATGCCGCCCATTTCCGTATTTTAACCGCCCCACTTCCATATGAGTTTGATACTATATATATGGAAAGTCAGGTGCAATTATTTCCCGTTTGCCTTTCGATTTTTAGATCATTTCTTAACAATCTTCATTCCTGTAATTTACCATCCAAAAAGAATATCTCTGCTTCTTGCATCATACATCTAGTCGAAGTTGATATTGAATTTTTCAGCTAGTGCAAAGAACCAACTTAGAACGCTTTTCGGTGGTAAATCACAGTGGAAATCCCCCAAGAAATAACATAGACTCCAATGACAACAAGTGCCGCTCCTGTATATAAAGTCGGGACGGATAAATTAGTAATAAAATTAGTTATTGCTGCTAAATGTTCAGCTAGAAACAACACAATAGCCGGCCCTATACCCGCTAAAAGGAAAAAGGTAATGAGTACAGCCATAAAAAAATAGCCTGGTTTAATTATATAAAATAATGGAAAGGTAAATGCAGCAAATAATAAAAATAAGCCACTGGCAATCGCAATATCAGTCATCGCAAACGGTTTATTAAAAGCAAATAATGCTAGACTTGTCACCACAATTGCTAAAACCATATAAACAATAGCACCAAGATAGCGTGATGCAATAATTTCCGTACGTGTATAAGGTAAGGAGTTTAATAATATGTTTGTCTCTGCTTTTTCATCGTAAGCATATGTGCTAAAGGGAATTATAATACTGGCAATGATAAAAATAAAAGCTGGGTGGTGTTTGTCCAAAATGATAAAGGATAAGATAGTAGGAATAAAGATTAATAGCTGCCTTTTCTGTAATATAACATCACGTCTGATTAAATTAAACATGGTGTATGCCCCCTTTCAAGTAATACATGATATCTTCCAGAGAGGCGCGTTCAATGACAACTGTGTCTCCGAAAGTATTTTTCACTGCTTTAATATTGTTCGTTAATGCTTCAAATCCTGTTGATGCACGATGAATATGAACAAAGTCCTTTTCCGTGTCTCTATCCAGAAGGTCCATCCCTCCTTTAACGAGCGCATAGTCTTCAGCTACGTCGTGAATGGATTTATTTAATACTAATTCCCCACTCTGCATTAAAGCGATATAATCTGCGATACGATCTAAATCAGTTGTAATATGCGTAGAGAAGAATATGGTACGATTACCATCAACCATTAATTCCTGTAAGAGAGCCAACAGCTCCCGTCTAAAAATGGGGTCTAAGCCTGCTGTTGGCTCATCCATAATGATCAGCTCTGCATGATGTGATAGTGCTATCGCCAATGAAGCCTTCATTTGCATCCCTTTTGAGAAAGTTTTTATCGCTTTATTAAGCGGTAATTCGAATTGTTCAATATATTGAAAAAATAATGTATCATCCCAGTGTTTGTAAGCTGGTGCAACTATACGTTTTATATCTTTTAAGTTCAGCCCTTCAAAAAATACATTGCCATCGTATACAAACCCAATGCGCTCTTTGATCGCTTTCTCATGCGTCTTATAGTCCAACCCGAAAAGCTTAACTTCTCCGGCATCCGGTTTTAATAGATTCATCATCATTTTTATCGTCGTCGACTTACCAGCTCCATTTGCTCCAATGAATCCCGTTACAAAGCCTTGCTTCACTTGTAAATCAATATTTTCAACGGAAAAATCTTTGAATTTCTTCGTTACATTTTTTAACTCAACCACATTTTCCATTCATTTCACTCCTCATATAAAATTTTCAATAATTGCTGCAGCTCATCAAGTGACAGGCCAATTTCTCTGCTATTCGTTATGACCGCACTCAGCTGTTCCTCAATGACCTTCAGCTTCTTCTCTCTTATAACCTCTAAATTTTGCTCTGCGACAAAAGATCCTTTTCCGACAATGGAATAGATAAAGCCCGCCTTCTCCAATTCCTCATAGGCACGTTTCGTCGTTATAACACTAATTTGTAAATCCTTTGCGAGATTACGCATGGAAGGTATTGCTGTCCCCTCCTGTAGTTCACCCGCTAAAATAGACGATTTAATTTGATTCGTAATTTGTTCATAAATCGGCTCCTTTGAACTGTTGGAAATAATTATTTGCATACCAATCCCTCTTCTTTATTTTATTGAAAACATACTTGAAATAATGTCCTGTACTGCTTGAATCAGTATAGAAATAACGTGAATTGTCATGAACATAGTAAAAATGGAAAGGAATATGGGGTAATCCATTCAGTAAAGAGCTTCGAGTCCAAAATCCATCTTACTATCCTAGCAAATAAGTTATCACTACCGTTTATGTTTGGCTTCAGGAAAGTGGCATCAACCTCGATAAAGATCAATTGAACACTTCTCCTCTCATGCTTCATCATTTTGAGTATTTACTAAATTCAAACCCTCCTTAGAGCATAAGTGTAGTGGTTGTTACCCTTTCATTAATTGTCATTGAAAACCGATTGACATATAATTACTCACGATTTATATAATGTATATACACTATAATCACATTATATACACACACGAAACGTTGTGCAACCATTTTTGTTTGAAACGAAATAAAATTTTACATATATACCATCTTAATACAATAGAACAGAAGCCTGATACAACCACATTTACAATAAAGTTTCATAATAAACGAAATTGAAAGACCGATGATAAATCCTGCTAAGTAAGGCGGTAGACCCCAATTTTTATACAGTGAAAATACCCAAAAAGCTCTCTTAAAGATGTTGTATTATTCATCTCTAACTATTTGGTCAAATTAGCACCATCAGCTTTGATAAATAAATAAACAAACAGAAAGAGCATGTTTTGATAAAAGATTTATCAAAACATGCTCTTATTAGATTTGAACGATTATAAAATATTTGATTACTTTTGAAATCCTAGTTGTACTAACATGGATTAGTTTAAAAACAATCCTTCCATGTTAGTTTGGAATAAAGTAGCCTTTCGCTCATTGATCTCTGCCTGCAAGTCTCGTCTCTTGTCTCTATCAACTAAACTACGCATCTCCTTTTGCATATCCCTAACGATATTGTCAGTAACAAAGCATGTAGTCTGTGCACCGCAATGTTCGCATGTGAAGTACGTCTCTTT
>NZ_JBFMIA010000257.1:0-244 GCF_040801915.1 Jeotgalibacillus marinus
GACCGCAAATAGGTACCCGAACTCACCCATGCCGTAAAGTGAGCCCTTTCGCCATCAAAGTCCAAAATTTCAAATTCTTTGACTTCGACCTGCTTTGGCTTTAGCTCAACCGGTTGATTCTTGCGGGCCATCTTGTACGCAGGTACTCCAGCGATCTTCTTGGCTGAGAAAGGCGGAGGTACTTGCTGAATGGTCCCCAGAAATTTTCCTGCCGCCTGCCGGAGTTGCTCCAGCGAAAAGGTGG
>NZ_JBFMIA010000258.1:0-244 GCF_040801915.1 Jeotgalibacillus marinus
CGACCGGCCTCGACGATGGAGGCCATGGAGGCCGCGCAGGAGGAGTGGGCGAAGATCTACCGACGGCGGACCGGGTACGACGCGAAAACGTCGTTCGAGACCATCACCTCCAGCCGGCACAAGGAAGCCTACGCCGACCGGGCGTGGATCCGCGGCGATCTGGACCGGGTGGACCCGCGCTGGGCCCAGCAGGCCGGCGACGTCACCCGGGTCAAGGCCCACGAGATGATGTGCAACCAGCCGG
>NZ_JBFMIA010000259.1:0-244 GCF_040801915.1 Jeotgalibacillus marinus
GAACGACATCCACACCGTTAAGGAGTGGGTGGACCTGACCGAGTTCGAGGCCGGCTGTCGGCTGGCCGTCGAGCTGGCGACCGGTGCGGTCGCCTGACGGAATGTTGTCCGGTGAGGGCGGTGCCCGACGCTCTCATCGGCAGGACGGGACGACCCGGCGAACCTGGCACGCGGTTCGCTCCCTCTAACTTTGAGCCTGGATCGGGATCACCGGAGTTGCCATGAGCTGGAGAAATGTGAGCGT
>NZ_JBFMIA010000260.1:0-244 GCF_040801915.1 Jeotgalibacillus marinus
TTGCCATTTCCTTATCCAGAAGATCTTCCCGACCCAGGGATTTGTTGGGGACCTTAATGGACCAGAACCTTGTGGTCCAGAGTTGATGATAAGTAAGTGAAAGAGAGAAAGAGAAAGAAAGAAAGACACGGGGACCCAAGCTCTGATGGAGCAAGGATGCTTTACTAGCAGAAATGCAGGCTTATATATCTTTAGTAAGATGATTACTCAGCTATTACACAGGATGAAATTTTATCAATAGCCA
>NZ_JBFMIA010000261.1:0-244 GCF_040801915.1 Jeotgalibacillus marinus
TTTGTGAACGCGCATCATCTCCACCGGGAGGGGAAATGGGAAACCGTAAAAACGGTGTTTGCCAACGCGCCCGCCATCATCTGCCGCCTCGATCCCGATCAGCCTTCTGCCTCCATTTCGTTCCTTAAGTTGAATGATCACCTTCTCCATTTGCTCGACAACAAACAGCGGTTGATGATCGGCACCGGGGGCTGGAGCTATACACTTAACAGGATACAGCCATGAAACGATTTGCATATATCCT
>NZ_JBFMIA010000262.1:0-244 GCF_040801915.1 Jeotgalibacillus marinus
GGGAAGGAGGAAGAGAGGAAAAAAGAAAAAGAGGAAAAAGGGGGGAAAGGGGAGGAGGAAGGGGAAGAAGAAAAGGGGGAAAAAAAAAAAGAGGGGGAGAAAAAAGAAAGAGAAGAAAGGAAGGGGGGGAAAGGGGAAAGAGGGAGGAAGGGAGAGGAAAACAAGGCAAGGGGCGAGGGGCCGAGACGCAAGAAGAAAGCGACGGGAGAGCCTAGCTCAATACTACGTGTAGCTTTTGGGTCTG
>NZ_JBFMIA010000263.1:0-244 GCF_040801915.1 Jeotgalibacillus marinus
CTCTCATTTTTCGTATACTTGCAAATTTCTACTACTTGGTATATCATACATTGTCTGTTGTCTTGCGCTTCTTTCTCTTTCCTTTCTTTTCTCCTTTCTCCTTCCCTCCTTTTTCTCTTCCCCCTTTCCCCCCCCTTTCTTTCTCCTCCCCCCCTCTTTCTCCCCCCTCCCCTTCTTTTCCTTCTCCCCCCCCTTCCTTCTCCCTTCTTCTCTTCTTTTTCCCTCCTCCCTTTCTTCTCTTTCC
>NZ_JBFMIA010000037.1:0-6572 GCF_040801915.1 Jeotgalibacillus marinus
ACGTCAAGATAAATACTTCTTTGAAAATAGTGTGTTTTATAATGAGCAACCGTATTGCGAGTTAGTCAAGGCAGATTTTTATGAACTTGATTTTTCTCCATGCCCTGCAGATGCGCATGAAACGTTTGATACACTACGCGAAAAAATTGTCCTTGACCTCACTGTAAAAGTATTACAACTACAACAAGTTAGTCTGAAGAGTTCTACAGATCCGAATAGGTGTTAATCTTACAGGGGGATTTTAGCCATTTAAAGATTTAGTGCCTTCATGCCTTAAAGGTAACAGAGATGCCTTTAAGGTGTTTTTTATCGTTACTAACCTAATCTGGTAAACGATTTTTTGTGGTTGTGAAGGCAAAGTGTTTTTCATGCGTCACTTAAATATGCTAGAGAAATTTATCACGAACGTAGCACCTTGCCTTAAATATAACAGAGACAGAGTCCCCTTCAAGGTGTTTTTTAGCGTTAGTTATCTAATCTGATAACTATTTTTTATGGTATTAGACAGTGTGTTTATAGCTAAAAAAGATATTAGTCTTTTTTGACCAACAGCTTAAGAAAAAGTAGACATGTAGATTACTCCAGAGAACCCCGCAGAATGGAATCATCAACCTCTGTTATTCAATTTATCGTACAAAGCCACAATCACTGATCACATTGAAAGAATAGAATAATGACAAGGTTAAATATGCGGCAAAGGACTGTAAAGGCGTCATTCAAGATCGAATTGCCAATGTTCCATTTTCTGGTTTTACAGAAATAGTTTCAAGAGACGGTGGAGGATTTTGAAATTTCCCGGTTTTAAATAGATCTTCAGCAAGTAGTTCTCGATTTATTACCCGAAAGACGGGATCACGCCACGTCAAGATAAATACTTCTTTGAAAATAGTGATTGCGAGTTAGTCAAGGCAGATTTTTATGAACTTGATTTTTCTCCATGCCCTGCAGATGCGCATGAAACGTTTGATACACTACGCGAAAAAATTGTCCTTGACCTCACTGTAAAAGTATTACAACTACAACAAGTTAGTCTGAATCAAGCTAAGGATAGATGTTAATTTTTCTGGGCGATTCTTGTCGCTTTATGAGGTTATCTTTGGTTTCATGCCTTAGAGATAAAAACCGCCTGTAAGACGTTTTTTATCGTCTAATCTTATAACTATCTTTTTGGTGGTTGTGACAGTAAGGTGATTTGACAGGTAGTTGTAGAAGAGGTGTTTATAGCAAAAAAAGCGATTAGTCTTTTTTGACTAACAGCTTAAGAAAAAGTAGGCATATAGATACTCCAGAGAATTCTACAGAATGGAAGCATCTTATTCGGCATAGTTACTAAGCACAATCACTAAGCACATTGTAAGCATAGAATAATGATAAAGGTAAAAGGTGGTGAATGGAAAGCAGCTGCAGCAGGAGTTGTACAAGGTTTTATCGCCTTAAGTTTTGCCCTCTTATAGGAGCAGTGGATTAGTGCTGTTTTAGGGATTGTTCTTGCCATCGTAATGTTGTTAGATCACATGTAGAGTAAAAAAAAATTTAAGAAAGGAGCGTATGTAATGAGTCAAAAGCATCATAAAATTGATCCTGTTTGCCCAGTAGATTCAATGACACAACCCCCTTTATCGAGTGAATCAATCACACCTTCTACGCAAGCTGTAAGGTTCATTAAAGTGCCAGTGGTATTAGTAGAGCCTAAAATTCAAATCGTTGTCGAAGCAGATATTCCACTTGATCCACCCGCATTCGAAATTAAGCGAGTGGGAAAAGATGTATTCTTAACGCAATGTAAACTGGTACCTGTAGAATTTCGAGAAGTTGTCGTTGGAGACCCTGTCGGTGGAGACCGTTTCGTAACAAAAGCTAAATTATTTGTAGGAGGATTTATTCGCAAAAACATTGAATATGCGGCAAAGGACTGTAAAGGCGTCATTCAAGATCGAATTGCCGATGTTCCATTTTCTGGTTTCATAGAAATAGGTGGAGGATTTGGTGGAGCAAGTCCTCAATTTTTAAATTTCCCGATTTTAAATGGATCTTCAGAAAGTAGTTCTCGATTTATTAATCCGAAAGACGGGATTACGCCACGTCAAGATAAATACTTCTTTGAAAATAGTGTGTTTTATAATGAACAACCGTATTGCGAGTTAGTCAAGGCAGATTTTTTTGAACTTGATTTTTCTCCATGCCCGAAAGATGCGGATGAAACGTTCGATAAACTACGAGAAAAAATTGTCCTTGACCTTACTGTAAAAGTATTACAGCTACAA
Organism: Jeotgalibacillus marinus; assembly: GCF_040801915.1. NCBI lineage: Bacteria > Bacillati > Bacillota > Bacilli > Caryophanales > Caryophanaceae > Jeotgalibacillus > Jeotgalibacillus marinus. The sequence goes on from NZ_JBFMIA010000037.1 coordinate 2,265, forward strand.
CAAGTTGAGCTGGAGAGGCCGCCAAAGGATAAATGTTAATCTTCCTGGGAGACTTTAGCCATTTAAAGAGTTAGTGCCTTCATGCCTTAAAGGTAACAGAGATGCCTTTAAGGCGTTTTTTATCGCTACTTACCTAATGGTAACGCAAGGTGGTTTTTGCGTCACGTAAAATATGCTAGAGAAATTTATCACGAATGTAGCACCTTGCCTTAAAGGTCACAGAGATAGAGTCCCCTTCAAGGTATTTTTTATCGTTAGTTATCTAATCTGATAACTATTTTATTAAGGTTGTGAAGGCAAGACGATTCCTGCGCCACTTATATAGGGCTAAAGAAATTTATCACGAAAGGTAGCACTGGCGGTTTGGTAGGCAGTATTAGACAGTGTGTTTATGCTAAAAAAGATATTAGTCTTTTTTCCAACATATTAAGAAAAAGTAGACATGTAGATTCCAGAGAATCTGACAGATCGGAATCATCAGCCCCTGCTATTCAATTCATAGCATAAAGCACAGTCATGAATCACAATGAAAGAATAGAATAATCACAAAGGTTAAAGGAGGTGGAAATATGTCAGTAGAATGTAAAAAAGAAGAATGTTGTGAATGTAAGGCAGCTGCAGCAGGAGCATGGGTTGCGAAAGGCTTTATTGCCTTTAGTTTTGCCCTTATCTTTATAGGGGCAGTGGCATTAGCGGTGTTTGTACCTGAATTTGCAGCTTTAGGTATTATCCTTGCCATCGTCGCAACGATATTCTTCTTTGCGATATTCATTACTGCAAGTATTGTCGTTTTGAGGTGTATTAAGAAAGACAAATGTTGTTAGATCGCATGTAGAGTAAAAAATAATTTAAGAAAGGAGTGTATGTAATGAGTCAAAAGCATCATAAAATTGATCCTGTTTGTCCAGTAGATTCAATGACACAAGTCCCTTTATCGAGTGAATCCAGCGACATTTCTATTCAAGCTGTGTCATTTATTAAAGTTCCGGTTGTACTAGTCGAGCCCAAAATCCAAATCGTTGTCGAAGCAGATATCCCACTTGATCCACCGGCATTCGAAATTAAGCGAGTGGGAAAAGATGTATTTTTAACGCAATGTAAACTGGTACCTGTAGAATTTCAAGAAGCTGACGTTGGAGACCCTGTCAGTAGAGACCGTTTTGTAACAAAAGCTAAATTATTTGTGGGAGGATTTATTCGCAAAAACATTGAATATGCTGCAAAGGACTGTAATGGCGTCCTTCAAGATCGAATTGCCGATGTTCCATTTTCTGGTTTTATAGAAATCGTTTCTCATGTTGGCTTTCCTGCTACTGAATTTTTAAATAAACCGATTTTAAATGGATCTTCCTCAAGTAGTTCTCGATTTGTTAATCCAAAAGACGGGATTACGCCACGTCAAGATAAATACTTCTTTGAAAATAGTGTATTTTATAATGAACAACCATATTGCGAGTTAGTCAGTGCCGATTTTTTTGAACTTGATTTTTCTCCATGCCCTACAGATGCGGATGAAACCTTCGATAAACTACGAGAAAAAATTGTACTTGACCTTACGGTGAAAGTACTACAATTACAACAAGTTAATGTGGGGAAAACTGGTCCGTGTTAATCTTTCGGAGCGATTTTATCCATTTAAAGATTTAGTGCTTTCATGCCTTAAAGGTAACAGAGATGCCTTTAAGGCATTTTTTATCGCTACTTACCTAATATGGTAACGATTTTATGTGGTTGTGAAGGAAAGGGGGGTTTCCTGAGTCACTTAAATATGCTAGAGAAATTTATCACGAATGTAGCATCTTGCCTTAAAGGTCACAGAGACAGAGTCCCCTTCAAGATGTTTTTTATCGTTAGTTAACTAATCTGATAACTATTTTTTTATGGTTGTGAAGGCAAGACGATTCCTGAGTCACTTAAATATGGCTAAAGAAATTTATCAAAAACGGTAGCACTGGCGGTTTGGTAGGTAGTATTAGACGGTGTGTTTATGCTAAAAAAAGATAGTAGTCTTTTTTCCAATAGCTTAAGGAAAAGTAGACATGTAGATTACTCCAGAGAATCTGACAGATCGGAATCATCAGCCCTGCTTTTCAATTCATAGCATAAAGCACAGTCACTGATCACATTGAAAGAATAGAATAATCACAAAGGTTAAAGGAGGTGGAAATATGTCAGTAGAATGGAAAAAAGAAGAATGTTGTGAATGTAAGGCGGCTGCAGCAGGAGCGTGGGTTGCGCAAGGTTTTATCGCCTTTAGCTTTGCCCTCATCTTTATAGGTGCAGTCGCATTAGCGGTGTTTACGTCGTTTGTTACTTTAGGGGTAGTGCTTGCCATCATCGCAACAATCTTCTTCTTTGCGATATTCATTACTTCAAGTATTGTTGTTCTAAAGTGTATTTTTAACAAAGACAAGAAATGTTGTTAGATTACATGTAGAGTAAAAAATAATTTAAGAAAGGAGCGTATGTATGAGTCAAAAGCATCATAAAATTGATCCTGTTTGCCCAGTAGATTCAATGACACAAGTCCCCTTATCTAGTGAATCCATCACACCTTCTCCGCAAGCTGTAAGGTTCATTAAAGTGCCAGTTGTATTAGTAGAGCCCAAAATTCAAATCGTTGTCGAAGCAGATATTCCACTTGATCCACCCGCATTCGAAATTAAGCGAGTGGGAAAAGATGTATTTTTAACGCAATGTAAACTGGTACCTGTAGAATTTGCAGACAAAGGAGAAGATCGTTTCGTAACAAAAGCTAAATTATTTGTAGGAGGATTTATTCGCAAAAACATTGAATATGCTGCAAAGGATTGTAAAGGCGTCATTCAAGATCGAATTGCCGATGTTCCATTTTCTGGTTTCACAGAAATAGGTGGAGAAGAACTCGGTGGAGGAAGACTTCCATTTTTAAATTTCCCCATTTTAAATGGATCTTCCTCAAGTAGTTCTCGATTTATTAATCCAAAAGACGGGATTACGCCACGTCAAGATAAATACTTCTTTGAAAATAGTGTATTTTATAATGAACAACCGTATTGCGAGTTAGTCAAGGCAGATTTTTTTGAACTTGATTTTTCTCCATGCCCGAAAGATGCGGATGAAACGTTCGATAAACTACGAGAAAAAATTGTACTTGACCTTACTGTGAAAGTATTACAATTACAACAAGTTAGTCTGAATATTTGTCCGGATAGATGTTAATCTCCCGGGGCGATTTTAGCTATTTAAAGAGGTTACCCCTGGTTTAGTATCCTTCATACCTTAAAGGCAACAGAGATGCCTTTAAGGTGTTTTTATCGTTACTTACCTGATCTGGTAACTATTTTTTATGGTTGTGAAGGCAAGGCAATTTCACTTCGTTACTTAAATAGGCTAAAGAAATTTATCACGAACGGTAGCACTGGCGGTTTGGCAGGTAGTATTAGACAATGTGTTTATAGCGAAAAATGATATTAGCCTTTTTTGACCAACAGCGTAAGAAAAAGTAGGTATGTAGATTACTCGAGAGAACCCCATAGGATGGAATCCTCAACACTTCTATTCAATTTATCGTAAAAAACACAGTCACTTATCACATTCAAAGAATAGAATAATGACAAAGGTTAAAGGAGATAAAATGCTGTCAAAGAGATCATTAGAGGAATGTTGTGAATGTAAGGTAGCTGCAGCAGGAGCGTGGGTTTTGCAAGGTTTTATCGCCTTTAGTTTTTCCCTCATCTTTATAGGAGCAGTGGCATTAGCAGTGTTTGTACCTTCAGCGGCAGTTTTAGGGATTATTCTTGCTATCGTCGCAACAATTTTCTTCTTTGCGACATTCATTGCTTCAATTATTATCGTTTTAAAATGTTTTTGTAACAAAGACAATGTTAGATCACATGTAGAGAAAAAAATTAAGAAAGGAGCGTATGTAATGAGTCATAAGCATCATAAAATTGATCCTGTTTGTCCAGTAGAGTCAATGACACAACCCCCTTTATCGAGTGAATCAGTCACACCTTCTCCTGTTGAGATAAACTTCATTAAAGTGCCAGTTGTATTAGTAGAGCCCAAAATTCAAATCGTTGTCGAAGCAGATATTCCACTTGATCCACCCGCATTCGAAATTAAGCGAGTGGGAAAAGATGTATTTTTAACGCAATGTAAACTTGTGCCTGTAGAATTTGTAGAAGCCTGCGGTGGAAGTGGAGACCGTCATGTAACAAAAGCTAAATTATTTGTAGGAGGATTTATTCGGAAAAATATTGAATATGCGGCAAAGGACTGTAAAGGCGTCATTCAAGATCGAATTGCCGATGTTCCATTCTCCGG
>NZ_JBFMIA010000264.1:0-244 GCF_040801915.1 Jeotgalibacillus marinus
GAGAGAGAGGAAGGGAAGGGGAGAGGGAAGGAGGGGGAAAGAGGGAGAGAGGAGAGAAGAGAAGAGGGGAAGAGGGAGAGAAGGGAAGGAAAGGGAAAGGAGGAAAAGAGGAAAGAAAAAGGAGGGGGGAGGAGGGGGAGAGGAAAAGGGAGAAGAAGGGGGGGGGGGGGAAGAAGGAGAAGGGAGAAGGGGGGGGCGGAGAAACGGCGCAGACGAAAGAAGATGTGGACAAAACATTGCAAGC
>NZ_JBFMIA010000265.1:0-243 GCF_040801915.1 Jeotgalibacillus marinus
AGCTGCTGTCTCTTCAGATGTAGCAGAGTTATTATCAACTACACCAGATACAGCCATAACGTTGTCATTGAGTACATGTACGTTTTCAACATCTTTTTCCAGCAATGTTGAAATCTGAGCCATCTTTTCAGATGCCTGACGAGCACCTTCCATAACTTCCATAATGCTGGATGCAGTCGCATCGGCAATAGCAATACCTTTGTCAACGGCATCTATTGTTGTCTGGATGAGCGCTGTGGTTCT
>NZ_JBFMIA010000266.1:0-243 GCF_040801915.1 Jeotgalibacillus marinus
TTTCTCTCTCTCCTTTCTTTCTCCTTTTCTCTTTCCTTTTCCTCCTCTCTTTTTTCTTCCCTTCCTTCCTCTTCTCCTCTTTCCCCTTCCTCCCCCTTTCTCCCTTTCTCCCTTCCCCCCCCCTTTTTTCTCCTCTTCTCTCTTCTTCTTCCTTTTCCCTCTCTCCTTCCTCCTTTTCCTTCTCCCCCTCCTTTCTTCTCTCTCTCCCTTCCTTTCCTCTCTCTCTTCTCCCCCCTTTTTCTT
>NZ_JBFMIA010000267.1:0-243 GCF_040801915.1 Jeotgalibacillus marinus
CGGCCCTTCTCCATGCCCTCCCCTTTCTCCCTTTTTTGCCCTTTCCCTTTTCTCCTTTCTTTTCGCTCCTTCCCCTTCTTCCTCCTTTTCCTCTCCCCTTCCCTCCTTTCTTCTTCTCTCTTCCTTCTCCTCCCCCTCTTCTCCCTCCCCTCCTCTTTTCTTTTTTCCTTTCCCCCCCCTTTCTTCCTTTTTTCTTTCTTCCTCCCCCCCCTCCCCCTCCCCCCTCTCTTTCCTCCCCTCTTT
>NZ_JBFMIA010000038.1:0-5372 GCF_040801915.1 Jeotgalibacillus marinus
TTGTAACACCTACTATATAGTCAACGGAAGTATCTAATATATCAGCTAGTTTTGCAAGTGACTTCCCATCTGGATTTCTTCGTCCCAGTTCATATCCTGTATAGGTGCTTCTAGCAATGTTAAGCTCACTAATTATTGTAGGAATTTTAATCTTTCTTTTGTAACGAAGCACCTTTAACCTATCTCCGATAATGCTCATTTTCTACACCCCCAATAGTATATATTTATTTATTTTTGGTTAAATGAGCAACAAAAGGTAAATAAAGATTTTTTTCTTAAAAAATACGTCGATTCGCGTATAAAATAAAGATAATATGAAACAGATTGGAGAAAGAGGATGGTAAATAAGTCTAGAGTGATTTTTTTAAAAAATGTACTATGATATTTTATGAGATGAATGAAAGAGAAGACTATCATTCACTCCCAGTATACGATAAAAATTCGAAAGTATCAATTTATGTGTTTTGGTAGCTCTGGAACAAAGGTTTTAAAAAAACAAGGAATGAGGGATGTTGATGTTAGGAATCAGACTGAGTCTTGAATCTGACGAAATACTGTTGGTTAAAACTTCTCTTGCTTATATACATGCAGTTCAACCAGATATACGTCCAATATATATGCTTGCTCAGGAAAAAATCATAGATCCTGATTCACTATAGATGGAATGGTTCTGGTGCAAAAACAATTTAATAGAAAAATAGAACCACTGTTTCAGTTTTCCATTTAAATTGATTTTTCATACTGATCATGTCCTTAGTATCAGTATGTCCAAGTTTTAGAGATTACTGGATTTTGCTATTTTTGCATCAGAACCATCAGAAGATCTAATAATCTTAATCCTATTCATTCTTAGAATTATAAATAGATGAAAAGCACGAATTGTGTTATAATGAGAGCGAATTTGGAAATGAGGAGGAGGATAGTTTGAAGTTAATAGAATTGCGCGATTGTATTTTGGAAGATGATCGAGGATACAGGAAAATTGCAAAAGAAGCAGGTATAATGTCCAAAACTACTCTGGGAAATTTTTTGAAATATTTACAGTGCGGAAAACCTGAACCTTCGTTGCATTCTATTCTCAAAATCCATGCTCTATATTGTCCCCATTCAGAAAGCGAAATACAAGTAGTTGTCAATTATGGTTTTGACTATGACCTAAAAGCAAGTAACCTAAAAGAAGTCATGGATTATTTTTTTGAAAAAAGTCGTTTCGATATAGTGAAAATCCTAGCTACTAAAGGGAAGCGAATGAAAAATGAAATGCCTCACTTTTCATCTATCTATGAATTAATGGCAAAAGCAAGAAACGGTGAAATTACTTGGTCAGATTTAGCTCGTGAAACAAAAAATATAAATTATAAGCACGTTCAAATTGAGTTTTTGAAGGAGTTTTTAGAAGCTCTTTATCTTTTAAACTCACAGGTTTTTGAGGATGATGAAGTTCATTTGAAATATGTAAAACTAGAAAAAAAATGTTTGTCTCTTTTGAACAATATCGAACAATTACAAGGGAGCTTCTTGTATAAAAAGTTTAAAATTCGAATTAAAGAACTACTTGCACGAGCGCTTCTGAAAAAAGGTGAATATGTAGAAGCAAAAAAAATAGCTTCGTACATTTTAGACAGTGGTGCAGGAGATAGACATAAAGCGTCCGCGCATTACGCCTATGCTATGTCACATTTGTTTGATGATTACAACCTTTGCATCACACATTTACAGACAGCAGCAGAACTGTATTTAAAAAGCAACCTTATTGAGGATTATAGAGAAACACAGTTTTACATAGAATTTGTATCAATTTTTTGGGAGGTACCAGTTGAACCTACCCACAGTTTGAACAAAGCTTTCTTGTATTTAGTGCAAGGAAACGTACATCAAGCAAAAAAGGAAATGCAGAACGTGAACTACACAGGATATAAATTTTATATTGCAACGATTTTCAGGGCATTATGTGAATCATCAGAAATGCTTCAACAAAATCTCTTAAACCAAGCGAGTAACAATTTTAGAAAATGTGGCGATTACCATTTTGAACAATTACCAAATAAAATATTTGAAAAATTCAACCTAAAAAGGGGAGTGTACCCATGAAAAGATTTTTCTTAATTTTAGCTTTTTCCTTAGCTATTTCAGCTACTGATGCAACATTAGTAAATCAAAATATTCAAGCAGTAGGACCACCTAGTGCAGATGAACCACAGGGTGGACAAATAAGGTGAATACAAAAATAGTTACATTTATTGGTATTGGTTAATGTTCAAGAGGAGCATCGATCTGAATCAATCCAATCCAAAAAAATGAAAAACTAGGGCAGGTAATCAACCCGCTTTTTGATTTTCCTTTAAAAGGGGAACAATCTCGTCAACGTAGTAAGGATTTAGATGAACGATTGAAAGAAGTGGCGGAACAAGAACAGGAAAGAGTGGGACGTGAAAAATGTTGTAGCGTTCCGTAAAGACAAGTCGAGCTTCTCGAAGAAAAACTTGTGCTTGATGGTGGCGATAATGAAGACATGTTAAAATGAAGTGAACCCAAAAAGTTAAACACTTTATTATTAGGCAACGGGTAAGGCGTGATTACGGTATTCTACGAGGGCACTGAAAAATTTCTTGAAACGTTAAAAGGGACCATTCGCTTAATTTTTAAGCGAATGGTCCCTTTATTCATTGTATAATAAGGGTATCAATCTGAAATAGGTGATTTGTGATGATGCCGAACCAACAATCTTTAAATTTGAGCGCTTATTCAGCGATTTATGATGTCGTTGTGCCGAAAGATAATATGCTTCGAAAGATCAACGATCTTATGATTTTTCATTTGTATATGAAGAACTTAAAAATAATTATTGTCACGACAATGGTCGCAACGCCATTCACCCTATTCGGATGTTCAAATATTTATTATTAAAATCGATTTTCAGTTTACCTGATATGGATATTGTAGATCGTTCTCAGTATGATCTATCTTTCAAATACTTTTTGGATATGGCTCCTGAAGATAAAGTCATCGACTCAAGCTTATTAACGAAGTTCCGTAAACTACGATTAAAAGATATCAACCTACTAGATCTACTTATTAATAAAACGGTTGAAGTTGCTATTGAGAAAGAAATCATTAAAAGTAATGCGGTTATCGTAGATGCTACTCATACAAAAGCGCGCTATCATCAAAAATCACCAAAAGAAACCTTACAAGAACGGTCAAAACTTCTACGGAAAACCATTTATCAAATCGATGAAAACATGAAGCGTAAACTCCCTTCTAAACCAAGTTCGAACGAACTTGGTGAGCAGATTGAATACTGTGGACAATTAATTAAAAGTGTAGAAGCTGAACGTGTCATTAGTGAATACCCAAAAGTAAAAGAGAAGCTTAATTGGTTAAAGGAGTCTGTGGATGACCATGCAGAACAACTTCAGTTATCAGTAGATCCAGATGCTCGTGTTGGTCACAAAACAGCAGATTCATCATTCTTTGGATATAAAACACATCTTGCCATGAGTGAGGAACGATTGATAATCGCAGCCGTCATTACGACAGGCGAAAAGAATGATGGGAAACAGTTAAAAACCTTGATTGAAAAAAGTAAGGATACCGGTATGACCGTACAAATAATTTAGATAGATACGAAGATGGTCAAATTAATTGGTATAGTAAAGGGAATAAATATGGTACAGGATCTAAGCCTACTCCAACTGTGGGATTAAAACAAAGTTTGATTGTCTTGAAAAAAGTTGTACCGTTTATAAAAAAGTTGTGATGGTTTGAAAAAAAGGTTAACCGTTCTAGAAGGGGAATTTTGAAGAAAACGTTTGCTGTAGAAAGGTTTATGAAAACTTTTGATCAAACATTTTATAAAAATTGTATACTAATTCACAAGGAAAGAATTCATTTTGATCAATCTTTTTTCAAAATGGGTTCTTTTTGTTTGTCATAGAATGAGGATTTACATGACATATTTGATCAAACATTATTTCAATCCACACTTATGATTAGTTTTTCAGCATTAACCGTGACAATGTTGATTTAAAATAAAGTCTGATAATTTGTAAAAGAGTTCGATAATTTATAAAAAAGATTGATAATTTATAATAAAGTTTGATTAAAATTCCTGTATTGATATGCAGAAATTTTTTGTTCCGCAATCGGAACAGATTGAAATGGTTCTTTTTGTAGAACGAAAAGTAATTAAATTTCTCTCTAAATAAGAAAGACGCAATCCAATGATGGATTGCGTCTTTCTTATAGCAATATTTTTAATACGGGGCAACATCACTATACGGGGCAACATCACTAAAAGAAGTAGGAGTAACATCAGTAAAAAATCCAAACATCATTGAAAAAGTAACTACTGATAAAGTTAATACTAATTTTTTCATATATACTTCACCTCCTTCAAGTTGTTATACATCATATTAATCATTTTTTCATTTTCACCTAATCTGTTTAATTCTTTAACAGGGAGCAATCCATATAATCTATCTCCACGTTTTAAATATCCATTCAGTGACTTCCAAAAGTAATCAGGATTATCCGTTGCCATCCCTTGGATATAAAGTTTGTCAGGTGTGACGTCTATTTTATCAAGGAGTGCTAAACCTTTTTCTTTTTCACCATTCATGATGTAATTAAAAGCTACATTCTGATCAATATGTATCTGATCAAGTTTTCTTCCGCGTCTAATACTAACTAATTCTATTTTGTTTTGCATCCAATTTACCGCAAAATCCAAGCCTATTTCTTTGTAAAGTACTATACTTTTTTCTAAGTAATATATAGCTTGTGAAAGATCTTTATCGTGTATATGAGAATCACCAAGATGTAGATATGCAGAGGCTTCAAATCGTTTTCCAATCGAAGTTTTAAGCGATTCGTGTGCTAGTTCTCTTACTTTTTTAAAGTCACATATACTTCGCAAATACACATTTTGTAATAAATGATTGACACGCATGTTTAGAGAGTTTTGTATGTAACTATTTTGACTTTGATCAAGTTTTACTTTTAATTTTGGTAGAAAGGCTATAACCTTGTAAAAATCTCGTTCTTGATAATGAACGTACACTTCTAAAATCTCTTGAAAAATTTGCATTTCTTCTGTTTCATTTTTTCGAAAAATGATTTTGCTGAAAAATTCTTTTGATACATATTTTTCAGATTGTTGATCTTTTCGTTCCATGTTGATCTTGTACATAGTCATATACTCTTCTAAATCTTTCTCTTCATTCACCTTAGATTCGGCCCTATTACATAGCATCTCCAACATTTCTCGCATATCGTGTGTATCGCAATATTCCATCGCTATTTTTATGTTTAAAGGATCTTGAATCTCTTGAATATAAGCACGCATTAATTCTTCTTCTTCTTCAAAGCAT
>NZ_JBFMIA010000268.1:0-242 GCF_040801915.1 Jeotgalibacillus marinus
GGGCACGTAGAGACCGGCCGCCTCGACCGCGGTCCAGCGCGAGCCAAGCTCGACGCCGAGCGCGTCGGTGAAGCGGTCGTCCTTGGGCAACTGCCGGCGGTGATAGGCCTCGATGCGGTCGCGCGCGAGCTTGAGCGCAGCAAGCGCCTGCGGATCGCAGGCTTTCTCGGCAGCGTCGATTTCGGCAGCGCTGACGCGCAGGCCGGCCTTGATGAGGTCGATGCGGTCGAACTTGCGTGTGT
>NZ_JBFMIA010000269.1:0-242 GCF_040801915.1 Jeotgalibacillus marinus
TCTTTTCGTCTTTTTGTTTTTCATTCCTCCTCTTTCCTGCCCTTTTCTCCCCCTTCCCCCCCCCTCCCCCCCCCTCCCCCCCCCTCCTCTCTTCCTCTTTTTTCTTTCTTTCCTCCCCTCTCCTTCTTCTCTTCTCTTTTTCTCCTTCTCTTCTCCCCCCCTTCTTTCTCCCCCCCCCCTCTTCTCTTCTCCTCTCCCTTCCCTTTCCCTCTCCCTTTTCTCTTCCTCCTTTTCTTCCTTCT
>NZ_JBFMIA010000270.1:0-241 GCF_040801915.1 Jeotgalibacillus marinus
CTGCCAGAAGCAGCGGGAGCGCCAGGAAGATATAGGAGTGCGTCAGCAGCCACACCATCGCGGCTACGGCTCCTAATCCAAGCGCGTAAAAGTATCCATCTCGAACCATAAGTGACGATTATAAGGCCACGGGCGCACACGTCACGGGCAACCGCAATCATCTCGGCTCAAAGCGTCGTTCGCCACTCCCGGGGTCCTGCTCAGTGCTCTGTCTGCAACTCTTACGTCCGTCGCAATCTCT
>NZ_JBFMIA010000271.1:0-241 GCF_040801915.1 Jeotgalibacillus marinus
ATTCGAAAGTGCATTTTGACGGAGATTCAGCTGCTCGCGTAAGACCGATGAGCGTAATGCTAGCTGCGCTTTCTCAGTTAGGTGTTGAGGTTGAAAATCAAAGTAATGGTTTTTTACCTTTCTCCATAAATGGTCATGGGTCTGTTTCAGGTTCAGAGGTCACAATTGATGCTTCTTCCTCAAGTCAATTTGTTTCTGGTCTACTGTTAGCCGGCGCTAGATTTAATAATGGTTTGACTAT
>NZ_JBFMIA010000039.1:0-5226 GCF_040801915.1 Jeotgalibacillus marinus
AACAAGTTGCCTAATGATATAACCTGTCTAACTTTTTGGGGTCACTTCAGTAAACTATTATACAAGGCGGTCTTTGTTTATAGTATTGCTTCCTCAGTAATACATACTTCACATTCGGTAATCCTCGTTTCACCTAAAGTAACATAAACGCCCTGCGGCATCCATCAAGGACACTGCAAGGTGTTTTATTTTTTATGTAGAAAAATTAATATTTTCAAGCCGTCCCACAAGCTAAAATGGTGTAGTTTTGTCCCTTTTCACAAGGGTCTTGGGCAGTAGCGTGGCCTATAGGTCTTGTTTGTGCTGTAGCATGTACTGTAGGTGGACCAGCTGGATGTTCATTATGAATTCTTGCTGAAGCTGCATGGGGCGGTCAGAAAATCAGTATATAATTCGTCTTGATGTAAAGTTAACTTTACTATATAATAGCATAGATATTTATTTTCAAATAAGCGAGGTACTAATTGATGGAAAAATAAATTAGAAGAACTAAGAAAAAAATAATGTAAACTCCCAAGTCTCGAGCTTAGCTTCAAATCAAACTTGAGAGCGTTACTGAGAAACCGTGTAGTAGATATGATTAAACCATGATAAGAAAGGAGGAACATAATTATGAAAAAAGTTGGATTAGTAATCATTGGGGCGATCGCAGTTGCAGTCATGCTCCTTCAATATATAGGAAGAGGGTTTAACATTAAAGGGCGGAAACAAACATGCAAAACAAACTAAAACCAAGCAAGAAATTTACTAGAATAAATCACATCATGGTAAACGGAACGATGGTTGCAACAGGCTTTGATCGACGTGGCGGAACTATTGAAGTCATGCCACACGCTAAGTACTTCAATTTCAACCATACGGTGAAATTGAAGAAAAAAGAATGGAAGATTGGTTAATCAAAAACTTTGAAGAAGATGTAATTGGAGAGGAATTTTAATATGACACAGAAAGTAATTATTCAACTAAGAGATGTTACGAAAAAGATTAATGGAAAAACGATTATTGACAAGGTTTCATTTGATGTTTATGGAGGAGAAGTATTCGGGTTCCTCGGACCAAATGGAGCTGGTAAAACGACAACCATTCGGATGATCGTTGGTTTGATGAAGTTAACAGACGGAGATGTACTTATTGAGGGGAAAAGCATCCAAAAGGATTTTGAAGACGCCGTTCAACACGTCGGTGCCATTGTTGAAAATCCTGAAATGTATAAATTTCTTTCTGGCTATAAAAACCTTGTTCATTATGCAAGAATGTACAAAGGCATTTCAAAAAGAAAAATAGATGAGGTTGTCAAACTTGTCGGTCTTGAAAAACGAATTAACGACAAAGTAAAAACGTATTCTCTCGGAATGCGTCAACGTCTTGGGATCGCCCAGTCTTTGCTACATGACCCTAAAGTGCTGATTTTAGATGAGCCTACAAACGGACTTGATCCTGCGGGAATAAGAGAAATTCGTGATTACATTAGGAGACTTGCTAGAGAAAGAGGAATGGCGGTCATTGTATCGAGTCACTTGCTATCTGAAATGGAACTGATGTGTGACCGAGTCGGAATTATTCAAAATGGTAAATTACTTGATGTTCAGATGATGAATGATTTTGTTACGACAGGAACACTTGAAGATCGTTTTTTAGAAGTAACGGAAAGAGAGAGTAAAGATGTTTAATTTAATTTCGCAATGAATGGATGAAAATATTAAGCCGTCCTAGTACGTATGGGGTGTCAGTCAACGTCTTGGGATCGCCTGGCGCTTGGTACATGATCTTAAAGTGATCGGTTCTTAGAAGTAACGTTAAAAAAGGAGAGAGAGTAAAGATGTTTAATTTAATTCGCAATGAATGGATGAAAATTTTAAACCGTCCCGGCACGTATGTAATGGCTGGGTTGTTAATCGCTGTTGTCATGGCCTTATCTTTTATATTAAGTTACGATTTTGAAGAAGAAAGAACATGGCAAGAATTGATTGTGGAGGACAGTGAGTATATTCAAGAGATCGAAATAACAGGAATTAGCCAAGGAGAATATGTGGAAGGGCAACTGGCTATCAATGACTATCGTTTGGCGAATGATCTTCCTCCGAACTCGGACTCAATATGGACATACTTAGACAATATCTTTGTTCTTATTACAATGGTTGGATTGTTTACGATTATTATCGCTTCAGGAATCGTAGCAAGTGAATCTTCTTGGGGAACAATCAAGCTTCTCATGATTCGTCCAATTCCGAGATGGAAAATCCTTCTTTCGAAATTCATTACCGTTGCCACTTTTGGTCTGGCTATGATCGGGATTTTAGTGACCATATCAGTGATCTTAGGATTTATTTTATTTGATACAGGAGGGACATTGACCCATTTAAGTTATGAAAATGGGGTAGTTGTTGAAGGAAACATGCTTGCCTATTTGATGAAAGGCTATATGTTTAAATCGATTAATGTCATTTTATTGGCAACGATGTCATTTATGATTTCTGCGGTGTTCCGTAACAGCTCAATGGCACTAGGAATAAGCTTATTCTTGTATTTTGTTGGCGGAACAGCAACGGGTTTTATTGCAATGTATTATGACTGGGCAAAGTACAGTCTATTTGCAAACACAGACCTATCAAGGAGTTATCCGCTTGTTGAAGGGATGACCATGACGTTCTCTGTTATTATGATACTCATTTACTTCGCTCTATTTGTTACACTTGCGTTCACTGTTTTTACAAAACGAGACATTGCATAAAACAAAGAAAGCTCTGCTGGCATCCACTACGGATATCGGCAGTGTTTTTTTGACGTTACCAAAAACCATGGTAAAGCTTAGCATATCTATCAGAGGTAGTACTAAAATAAGGAACATGACCATGAACTGCTAGTATATGCCTATTGTCAAGTTGTGTAACAGAAGGATTATAACCAGTATCATATTTGTTCCCTATACTAAACCAATTAGTATGTGTACCACCTTCATGAACACCTAAATTGTAATAAAGGTTACTCCCATCATGATGACCACCTTAGTTACCAGTTGATGCAATTACAACTATATCTTTTTCTATAGCTTCTCCACAGCATTTTTTAATACATCTGTTTCCTTTATAGTTGCTAAACTAATGTTAAGGATTTTAATTTCATTATTTATTGCAAGATTAATTGCAGCAGCTAGGTTTTCTGAAGTTTTAGGTAATAATCCTTAACAGAAGGATTATAACCAGTATCATATTTGTTCCCTATACTAAACCAATTAGTATGTGTACCACCTTCATGAACACCTAAATTGTAATAAAGGTTACTCCCATCATGATGACCACCTTAGTTACCAGTTGATGCAATTACAACTATATCTTTTTCTATAGCTTCTCCACAGCATTTTTTAATACATCTGTTTCCTTTATAGTTGCTAAACTAATGTTAAGGATTTTAATTTCATTATTTATTGCAAGATTAATTGCAGCAGCTAGGTTTTCTGAAGTTTTAGGTAATAATCCTTATGGTTCAGAGTTTTTAGTACCGTTACCAATAAAAATACCAGCTATCATCGTTCCGTGTATTTTTACTGTATCAAACTATTAGTCGGTGTGCCATCTACGGAAATCTGTTCAGTTGGAAGAAATTTATTATCAATAAATATTCCAGTATCTATCATTCCTACTTTAGGAGAAACTTCCTCAAGGTAAGGTAAAATACCCTCAGCATTTATGTTCGTAATTACATCGCTAATCGGACTATTCCCTTTGGTCTTATTTAAATAAAAAACATTTTCAAATACCATTTATTTCCGTCTTTATGTAAAGTTAACTTTACTGTATAATAGCATTAGATGAACTAAGACAAAAATGTAATCTCCCAAGAAGGACTAGCTAAAAATTTAGACGTATCTCGACAAACTATTATTTCAATTGAAAAAACGCTATACACCATCTTTAAAGCTTGCATTTAAAATCGCGAAGGAATTTGATCAATCAATCGAAGAAATATTTCTTTGGAACCAGGAGGTTAATTAATCATGAAAAATTTATTTTTAATTTGTGGGGTATTATTTTTTTTAATGTTTATTCTAATGATAGGATCCACATTTATAGCAGGTGAAAGTTTTAATTATGATAGTCTAATATTTCTTTCTATGGTAATACTTTCATTATCTCAATATTACATGTTTCCCCATTTAAAAGAGAATGATGAACGATCAAAAGAGATAAAAGTAAAATCAGTATTTTATTCTATGATAGTTTTTCAAGGTCTAGTGGGTCTAATTTTACTAATCCTAACAATTAACCCTATCTCAATTGAAACAGTTGATTTACTCAAACTAATCATCACATTAATTATTGTTATTCCCTCTATTCTTATGATCTTAGTAAGCAAAAGAATATAAAAGTTAACTGATGAGAATATCCTCTCATCAGTCAACTTTTATGTTTATTTTCAAATAAGCGAGGGACTAATTGATGGAAAATAAATTAGAAGAACTAAGAAAAAAACGTAATCTCTCCCAAGAAGGACTAGCTAAAATTTTAGACGTATCTCCACAAACTATTATTTCAATTGAAAAAACGCTATACACCATCTTTAAAGCTTGCATTTAAAATCGCGAAGGAATTTGATCAATCAATCGAAGAAATATTTCTTTGGAACCAGGAGGTTAATTAATCATGAGAAATTTATTTTTAATTTGTGGGGTATTACTTTTTTTATCGTTTATTCGAATGATAGGATCCACATTTATAGCAGGTGAAAGTTTTAATTATAATAGTCTAGTATTTCTTTCTGTGGCAATACTTTTATTATCTCAATATTACATTTTTCCCTATTTGAAAGAGAACGATGAACGATCAAAAGAGATAAAAGTAAAATTAGTAAAATCAATATTTTATTTTTTTATAGTTTTTCTAAGTCTAGTGGAATTATTTTTTTTCCTAATTAACCCTATCTCAATTGCAACAATTGATTTACTCAAACTAATCATCACATTATTTATTGTTATTTCCTCTATTCTTATGATCTTAATAAGCAAAAGAATATAAAAGTTGACTGATGAGAATATCCTCTCATCAGTCAACTTTTACTTTAGTGTTACTCAAATCCTTTATCAAATATAATTTATTTTTAACCATTATAGACTCCTTTTCAGAAATTCAGTATTCGTCTTGATGTAAAGTGAACTTACTATATAATAGCATTAGATGTTTATTTTCAAATAAGCGAGGGACTAATTGATGGAAAATAAATTAGAAGAAC
>NZ_JBFMIA010000003.1:0-343618 GCF_040801915.1 Jeotgalibacillus marinus
GTTAAGGAGAGGACACATAGTTCGAGCACTCCCTTTTTAAATTGCACATTCATCAATACATCACCATCACTTTACTTGGTACTGTTTATTGAAAGGTACCTTACAATACGAAACATTATCATGTTTTGATTACATTTACAAGGATTTTTAAAGTATCTGTAAGTTTCCTTAGATCTAGTAATAAATTTATACGTATGTTTTATAAGTACTCTGTTCAAACTTTCAATCCATATCAGAAGTGTATTATTCATCTACCTACGGGTATATTACTATTGAGAAAACGCATGACAACGATGCGTTAAAGGTATTCAACAAGAGCGAAGAAAACGGTAGAAGGAGAGGAAAAAATGAGAAAATCGAAGGGTATACTTGTTAGTTTTTTGTCGATCGCAGTATTATTGTTACCATCACTTATTCCAAATAGTGCTGGTGCAGCAGAACCAGGAAAACAAAATATTTCTACAAAAGATTTCCGGGTTGAAAATGGAGAAATGAAAAAGAGTAATCGAGAAGACTTTGGCAGACCCTTCAAAGAAGGTAAACAAAAGCATCAAAAGGATAAAAATGGAACAAAAGGCGAAAAGCTCATGGAGATAGTTAATGAGTTTGCACCAGAGCTTTCAGATGAGTGGGAAGTCGCTATAGAGGAACGTAAAGAAGTAATGGAGCAACTACAAGCAAATCGTGAAGAGAAAAAAGATGAGTATCAATCGCTTTCTGAAGAAGAAAGAGCACAGAAGAAGACAGAGGGACGTAAAAACCATAGTGAAAAAATTGAAGAAAAGAAAGAAATGTACAATCAGTTAAAAGCTGCTATTGAAGATGAAGATCATGAAGCAATAAAAGATATACTCGAACAAATGCTAGCATCGTTTAAGGAACATACCGAGAACGTCAAAAATGAACTATCCGCCCCTTAATGGTTGCTGTCATCAGATTACTTTAATATATCACTCCTTTCCGAAAAAAGCTAAAATATCGAAACAAGACAAAATCCCCAGGAAGATAATCACTTCCCTGGGGATTTCGTTTAATTGAATTTCTACTACCTTAATGACTGACTTCAGTTGTTAAGTGATTCGTAAAATTGTTTCGTCAAATCAACTGTATAGACGCTTCCGCGCGGTTCCGTTTTCTCGACCCCTTCAATCAACATAACAGTTAACAAAGTAGGGTCCTTTTGATCCATAGCAACAAATAGACCATTTTCCGTTCCTGTTGTACCTTGTTCTTGCTTCATTTCAACGGTACCTGTTTTTCCTGCCATTTCTCTTCCGGAAACGTTGGCCCTTGTAGAACTACCCTCTGATACAACTTTTCGAAGTATCGTTTGAAGGCTTTTTGCTTGTTCCTCGGACACAATCGATTCCTTCCAAACCGTCTCTTCTTCTTCCTCTAGTAATAATGGTTGCATCATTACACCATCATTAGCGACCCCGCCATAAATGCTAGCAAGATGGACCATATTTAATAAAAATTCACCTTGACCATAAGCCGTATCAGCTAACAGAATCTCACTTTCAATAGACCCTGAATTTGATATTTGTGACGTTTCGGCGGTAGGATATATAAACGGCAAGGATTCCCCAATGCCCAGATTCGTTAATCCTTCCTCAAACTTTGAAGCACCCATGTCTAATCCGACTCTAGCAAAATAAATGTTATCGGAGTAAGTTAATCCACGCTCTAAGTTCACTTTATCATATTCTTCGTAATATCTTGTTACTTCATAGTCTCCCCAAGAGTCATCTTTTTGCCATTGTTTCACATCAATATCGTAAAAATGATCAGGGTCTAATGTGCCATTATCTAAACCAATGATGGCTGTCAATAGCTTCATTGTGGAACCTGGAGAATACGTGTAAGAAAGACGACTCATGGTCGGTTTTGCTTCATCATTTTCAAGCTCTTGCCTTTGCTCGTTTGACATACCTAATACATAATCATTCGGATCAAAAGTTGGCACACTAACAAGACTACGTACTTTTCCAGTTGTAGGGTCAATGACTGTCGCAGTTCCCGCATCTTCACTTAACGTTTCAAAAAGGGTTTGCTGTGTGTTTGCATTGATTGTAAGTTGAATCGTCTCCCCATCACTTGGCTCGGTCTCAGCTACCACTGGTTCGGATCCATCTTCTTTTTCCAAGTATATTTTTTGACCGTCAGTTGCTTTTAGTCTTTTTTCCAATAATTGTTCGAGTCCTCTTTTTCCAACTCTATCCCCCGGACTGTATCCTTCCAATTCTTCTAAATCTTCTGCCGACACTTCCTCGATATAACCGATTAGATGAGCAGCAGCTTCCCCATACGGATAAATTCGTTCATTTACTCTATTTACGGAGACACCCTCTATTTCTTCAGCAGCTCGAACAGTTTCTTCTTCCTCCCGCAAGAATTTTTTCACGGGCATGACATAATCATCCTGTGCCCAGCTTAATGTATATTGCGACTTGATGTATTCCTCACCCACGCCAATAATTTTAGAAAGGTCTGCTAAGTCATCCTCGTTAAATTTACCGGGAATAACACCAATTTCAAATACTTCGCCATTTTCTGCTAGCTTATTCCCTTCGTTATCGACGATTTCTCCTCGTTCAGCTGGTGTGGGGGGATCAATTCTAACTTTGTCTGTTAACTCCAAGCCTGGAAGAATAAGTCCTGGATTCCAATCTACATACCAATTAGTTTCATCTTCACGCTCTTCCTTACTTAAGACAAAATCAATAGTATAATCTACTTCTCCTGCGAACGTATCAAAAGAGATGCTTCCTGGAATGGTAACGGACGTCTCTTCTTCCCATGTTTGTTCACGATCTAAAATATCAATGGCCAGATTTTCTACTTCTAAATCCCCATACAGTTTTTCATACCTTTCAGAAAACACCTCATACGAAACGTTCTCTTTGGATGACGAAGTTAAATACGTATCATACATTTCTTCGAATCCAAATCCCCCCCAAGTTTCGATAAAATCGTCAAGCACGTCATAAGGACTTTCCTCTTTCTCTTGGCAGCCAAAGAGAAGTAATGATACGAACAAAAATGTTAAAGAAATTTTTCTGTTTTTCATAAATACACACCCTCGTCTAAATAGATTAAATCAAGTTGCTTACTCCACTGAAAAATGACCATTTGAAACTATGTATCTCTTGTGATTTTTTTAAAACTCACATTACGAAATTGATTCAATTGTTACAAATCGTGATCTTAATTATACATGTAACTTGACCTACTCGCTACTTAGGTTTTCATAGAGCGGGAACATTCTTCCAAGAACCAGAATCATTTTAGATGTAGCATGAAAATCAAGTGTTGTAATTTTCCGAAAAACAAAAAAGATGCGGTTAAGCATCTTTTTTAGTGATCGATTCATTTTACCGTCCATCTATCCATTGTCCAGATTTTTGTGAGGGGTTGGCGTTCACATTCCGCTTGTTTTCTTCATGGGAAATGGGGAGTCTTGCTGTACTTTCATATCATTTACTCCATGTTTTTTATAGGCATACCAGTAGGTCGTGGCAATGAACACGGTGCCCCCAACCGCATTTCCTAAAAAGACCGGTACAAAATTATGAAGGTAGTCTAACCAGGTGAAATGTCCAGCAAAAATAGCCGCCGGAATAACAAACATGTTGGCGACCACGTGCTGAAAGCCAATCGCTACAAATGTCATCGTCGGAAACCAAATCCCCAAAATTTTACCCATCATATCTTCTGACCCATACGACAGCCAAACAGCGGCAGCAACGAGCCAATTACAGCCAATCCCTGATAAAAAGGCTTGCAGAAATGTAGCCTCCAATTTATGCTCAGCAATGCTAATTGTTGTCTCCAAAAAAGGCCCATTTTCCGTTAGTCCAACAAGGTGACCGAATACGTAAGCAATAAACATAGCTCCAACAAAGTTACTCACCGTAATCAGGCTCCAGTTTTTCAACACCTGAATTGTGTTGATTCTTCTAGCAAGCCTGGCCAAAGGAACGGCCATCATGTTCCCCGTCAAAAGTTCCCCGCCTGCAAGCAAAGTAAGAATCAGTCCAATTGGAAATACGGATGCTCCTATCAAATTGCTTAATCCATCTAAAGGTGCAGTCAAGGGTGCAGTCACCCGAATGAACAACAAATAGCCCAATGCAATAAAGGCACCTGCCTGAAATCCTAGGATAAGGGTTTCCCATAAAGGATACTTTGTTTTTTTCACACCATTCCCAATGGTTATTTCCATGATTTTCTCGGGTTTTAAGTATGCCATGTTATTCTGTCCTTTCAAAAACCATATAAAAAATGATTCCAGCCACATGCTTGTGAGTATTTATTTATCTTTCATTCGTAAATTTCAATAATCATTGCACACCTAGTGAAACTAGTAAGACATCTCCCCCGTTATCCCGCCCACATAAGAGGTGCAAGGGTGGAAAAATAGACGATGATCTCTTTATCCGTGTTTGCGCGTGTTCAAAGTTACAGATACTCTAGCTCGCCTGCATTCAAAAAGCCGATTCTACATCGAATCGGCTTTTTGAATGCAGCGGTGGTGCAAAAGGGAGAGGACTAAAGTATGGGCGCCCCCCAATGTTTTGTGAGTAATTGATAGGCAAGATCAACTTTTTCCTCACTTGGCGGTTCAATATCCGCTAAAGGATATTCATAACCAAGCGCCTCCCATTTGTAAGTCCCTAGTTTATGATAGGGCAGGATTTCGATTTTTTGTACATTCTGAAGTGTACCTATAAATTCGCCGAGCTTTTTCAAGTTTTCAACATCGTCCGTAACAGTTGGTACCAATACGTGGCGAACCCAAACAGGGATTTTTTCATCAGATAAATATCTCGCAAATTCGAGGATATGAACATTGGACATTCCTGTCAGATCGATGTGTTTTTTTCGATCAATATGCTTTAAATCAAGTAAAACAAGATCTGTATATTGAAGTAACTCTCTGAACTGATCGAGGAAATGCTTCGAACTCGAAAAACATCCACCAGAGGAGTCGATTGTCGTATGAATCCCTTTCTTTTTACATTCCTTAAATAACTCTAAAAGAAAAGGGATTTGCAACAGTGGCTCTCCGCCGCTGACGGTGATGCCGCCACCTGAAGATTGAAAGAAAGGGAGATAACTAATAAGATCATCCATGATTTCGGAAACCGACATCTGTTTGCCTGTTCCGATTTCCCAGGTATCGGCATTATGGCAAAACTGGCAGCGCAGCAAGCACCCCTGGGTAAAAATCACATACCGAACACCTGGTCCGTCTACTGTTCCCAATGTTTCGATCGAGTGAATATTTCCGTTCATGATGACATTCTCCTTTCATTTTAAGAGAGGAGCTCCCTTAAAAAGGAGATCCTCCCAACAACATTACTAGGGTGTCTGTTCGTTACATCGATTCATGGAAGGTACGGTTAATGACATCCAACTGCTGTTCTTTTGTTAATTTAATGAAGTTAACTGCATAACCGGATACCCGAATCGTTAATTGCGGATATAGCTCCGGATGTTCCATAGCATCCAAAAGTGTGTCCCGATTAAATACATTGACGTTCAGATGGTGGCCTGTTTTGGTCGCATATCCATCAAGTATGGACACAAGATTTTCAGCTTGGGTTTCTTCTTCTTTCCCGAGGGCTTTCGGCACGATCGAGAACGTATTTGAAATGCCGTCCATCGCATAGCTGTAAGGAAGCTTAGCTACAGATGAAAGGGAAGCAAGTGCTCCTTTCGTATCACGTCCATGTATTGGATTGGCACCAGGAGCAAAAGGTTCGCCAGCACGTCGGCCATCCGGTGTATTTCCTGTTTTTTTACCATAAACGACATTTGAAGTAATCGTTAAAACGGACATAGTATGAACGGAATCACGATACGTTTGATGCTTGCGCAACTTTTTCATAAAACGTTGCATAATTTCTACGGCAATACTGTCAACACGGTCATCATTGTTTCCGTATTTAGGGTAATCAGCGTTTGTTTCAAAATCAACGGCAATGCCATTTGCATCACGGATTACTTTAACTTCCCCATATTTAATGGCACTTAAGGAATCAGCGACAACGCTTAATCCAGCTATTCCAGTCGCCATTGTGCGAAGGACTTTCGTGTCGTGCAAGGCCATTTCAATGCGTTCATAGCTGTATTTATCATGCATGTAATGGATGACATTCAATGTATTGATATAAAGACCTGCCAACCATTCCATCGTTTGATCAAATTTCTGCATCACTTCTTCATACTCTAAAACGTCTGTTTTAATTGGCTGAAGTTGAGGACCGACTTGGATTTTTAGTTTTTCATCCATTCCTCCGTTAATTGCATACAATAAACCTTTTGCCAAATTAGCACGAGCACCGAAAAATTGCATTTGTTTTCCAATCTCCATAGCAGAAACACAGCAGGCAATGCCATAATCATCACCGTATTCAGGGCGCATAATATCATCATTTTCGTATTGGATCGAGCTTGTTTGAATGGACACTTTTGCACAGAATTTCTTAAAGTTTTCAGGAAGCTTATTAGACCATAAAACCGTTAAGTTTGGTTCCGGAGACGTTCCAAGATTATAAAGCGTATGGAGGAAGCGGAAAGAGCTCTTCGATACGAGTGATCTTCCATCCATTTCCATTCCACCAATCGATTCCGTTACCCATGTAGGGTCACCGCTAAATAGTTCATTGTACTCTGGGGTACGAGCAAATTTCACAAGGCGCAGTTTCATAACGAAATGATCGACAAGCTCTTGTGCTTCTACCTCAGTCATTGTTCCATCCTGCAGGTCGCGCTCGATGTAAATATCAAGGAAAGTAGAAACGCGTCCCAAGCTCATGGCAGCTCCATTTTGTTCTTTAATGGCGGCTAAATAACCAAAATATACCCATTGAAAAGCTTCAGCCGCATTTTTAGCAGGTTCTGATATATCAAAACCATAACTTTTCGCCAATTCCTTAAGTTCATTTAACGCCCGTACTTGCTCCGAAATTTCTTCACGCTGACGTATATTATCTTCTGTCATAACCATGCTCGTGTTTTTCAAGTCTTTTTGTTTTTCCTTAATAAGGAAATCAACGCCGTACAGGGCCACACGGCGATAGTCGCCAATGATGCGTCCGCGGCCATACGCGTCGGGAAGGCCGGTAATGATTGCTGCTTTACGTGCAAGCTTCATTTCGTCTGTATAAACATCAAAAACTCCACCATTATGAGTTTTACGGAAATCAGTAAAAATTTTCTCCACTTCGGAACTTAATGTATACCCGTAAGATTCACATGCTGCTTTTGCCATCCGGACTCCTCCGAAAGGTTGCAATGAGCGCTTAAATGGTTTATCAGTTTGAACACCGACTACTTTTTCAAGTTCTTCGTCAAGATAGCCAGGACCGTGGGAAATGATCGTAGACACCGTTGCAGTGTCCATGTCATACATTCCACCTTGTTCACGTTCCTTTGTAGTCAAGTCCATTACCTGGGCCCATAATTTATCTGTATCTTCTGTTGCGCTTTCTAAAAAAGAGTCATCTCCATCATAAGGAGTGTAGTTGTTCAAAATAAAATCGCGGACATTTACTTCTTTCGACCAAGTGCCTTTTTCAAACCCGTTCCAATTCGGGTTTTCAATCGTTGGTTGTGTTCCTTCTAATACTCTTGCCATGCTTACTCTCTCCTTTTCTATTTAAGCTTGACTATTAAAAGCTGTCATTTCGTTTGAGTGATTGCTCAAAATTCGTTCAAATTCATCGGCAACAACCTTTTAAAAAGCATCCAGTGTATGCGGTTTTCAAATCAAAGGTCTTTCGTTCAAAAACCATGTCCAATCACTCCTTGTTGGTTTGTTTCTTTATGATTTCATCATAGCAGTTATTCAGAACAACAGATTGTGAAACATTGAACAATCTATGAATTATAATTACACGAAGGAAATAATTGATTATAATTTTCCTTCACTTTGGTGAGTAAAAGAAATAGGAAACCGATTTATACCCTGTTTGCCCAAACGAGAAAAACCCAAAAAGTCCAGTGGCTCTAAGGGTTCTACTAGCCATAACCAATCACTTTCCTGCCCGTTATCCCTTGCTTCTTCACTAAATTAGAGTCGCTTCTTAAACAAATTCGACAAAAAGAAAGATTCCTTCAAATAAATTGAAAAGACACCCACAATGTGAGTGCCTCTTTACGTAAGTTTAAACTACAATTGTTTTGCCCGTACACCACATGCGATGCATTGAGCGGTATAAAGGTTATATATGTGTTTCTTTCTAAACCTACAATCAAACCATCGTATAAATTTCATTGTCCATGGCCCCCTTCTATACTAAAACTCTCCTTTTATATACTTTCTACAAAAAACAGAAAATTCCTTCAATAAATTCAAAAGAAGTGGAAGCTGGTGCTGATATGAAATAGATCCAAGAAAGACTAGGCCACGGAAGCATGCAAATTACTTCTGAAGTGTATGCCCACATTAGTAAAAAGATCGAAAAAGACAATTATTCTTTAGGTCTAAAAACAAAATACTACTATTCTCGCAAACTAAGAAAAACCCTCAAAGCCTAGTGGCTTCAAGGGTTCTATTTTTTTAGTACATTTCCAAATACTGCTCGCGCTCCCATGGGTACACTTGCGTACGGAACACAATTTAATTATGCAAAGTCCACAGAAAAAGAGCCAAATGTGGCTCTTAATTCCCACAGTCCACATTAGCTCCTAACGATGTGCCACATTTATTTCCTTTGAAATTGTTGGCATCCTCATCTACAATATCTAAATTATCATTCAAGAACGCACGGTTAAAGAACACATCATTGCCGGTAGAAGTTGAATTTAATCCAATACCAACATTCCCATTATTATTAGCGGTATTCCCTTTAATTAGGTTGCTATCTAAATTGACTAATGCAATACCAACTTCCCCATTATCATTAGCCTTATTCCCTTTAATCGTGTTGTTAGCTGAACCGTCTCTTAAATGAATGCCTTCCGCTACATTCCAAGTAGCGATATTCCCTTTAATCATGTTTTTATTTGAATCGTCAAATAAGAAAATCCCCCTCTCCTCATTTCCAATAACCTTATTCCCTTTCAACATGTTGTTATCTGAAGTTTCTAAGGAAATACCATCCAACCCATTCCCAATAACGTTATTCCTTTTAATCATGTTGCTACTTGAATTGTTTAAAAAAATACCATCACCAAAATTCTCATTAACGATATTCCCTTTAATCATGTTGCCATCTGAATCGTCTAAGAGAATAGCCTGAAGCTGATTATTCTTATTAAGGTTATTCCCTTTAATCATGTTGCCATCTGAATCCTTTAAGGAAATACCCAGAAACACATTCTTATTAACGTTATTCCCTTTAATCATGTTGCTAGTTGAATCGTCTAAGAAAATACCAACATCAAAGTTCTGAACAATAAAATTCTTCACCAACACGCCAGAAGTGCTGCCAATCGTTATCCCAGTACCTGACAAACCTATTCCATCTAGAACGGGTTTCTCTTTCCCAACCCCAATCAGTTTGATATTATCCGTATTAATATCAACGTTTTCCATATAAGGATCCCCATTTTCTTTTGCTTTTACTAATATGATATCTCCTTCTACTGCCGCATCAACTGCATCTTGAATCTCAGGAAATTCAACCGACGGGACCATGAGTGTCTTTGCGTTAAAGAAAAGGACCCCTGCCACGATGACGATACCGATGAAGAGTACTCCAACAAACGTGAGAATGAGAGCCGTTACTGGGAATTTATTTTTTGACGTTTTCATTTTTCACCTCCACACTGCTTTCCAAACGGCGTCTTCAGCAGGAATGTTTTTTATCTCTCAAACACTCATGTACAAACTTCGCAATCAAAACGAGTGTAATGACGGAAAAAATGATTCCGATAATAAGGACGATAATCGCAGGAATAACCACCACGAGATCCCATATTTCTCCGAAACCTAGTACAAGCAATGATATAGCGATAAGAATGGCGTTCGATAGTGTCAACCAACAAAGGGCCTTGCCAACGCCTTTACATGCACAACAATCTTTTTCTTCTTGAAAAGTCATTGTTTTCACCTCAGTGTTTTATTTTTATTCCACTTATACTTTATGATGAAGATCTCGTTATATGTTCTTGACCAAAAAACCTCCGCCAACTGAATTGTAGAGGGGTTTTTGTGTGGAAATAAAGTATGGATAAACAAAAAACAGCCCTCCTACCAATTGAAGTAAGAGTGGCTTAGTGGTGATGCTCAATATAGTATATGTAATTCTTATTAATACTTGTTCATAAGATCAAAGCAATCAAATTCGCTTCCATAAAAAAAGTACCCCGAAGGATACGAAGAATGATCAATTACAAATTTCAGGTGGACTACTCATGCCACATTTATTCCCTTTGAAATTGTTGTCAGTACCGAGACCTTCGATATCGAAAGTCGCCATCCCGTCACCATTCCCGAACGCACGATTAAAGAACACATCATTGAATTTAGAATTAACATCTAATAAAATGCCATCATTAGCATTATCATTAGCGGTATTCCCTTTAATCATGTTGTTAGTTGACGCGGTTAATGCAATACCGGAGCCGCCGGCATCAGTCCCATTCTCATTAACGCTATTGTTTTTAATTATGCTCCTGTTTGAATTCTCTATCTCAATCCCATCAAAGACATTTCCAATAATGGTATTACTTTTAATTACGTTCCTGCTTGAGTCTTCTATATCAATACCATCCTCCCCATTATCCTTAACGGTATTCCCTTTAATCATGTTGCTAGCTGAATTGGAAAAGAAAATACCATCCTCCTCATTCCCAATAACGTTATTTCTTTTAATCGTGTTGTTATTTGAAGCGTCTAATTCTATGCCACTCCCAAAACCATCCTCCCCATTATCCTTAACGGTATTCCCTTTAATCATGTTGCTATTTGATTCGGATAAGTCAATACCAGCAACCTCATTATCCTTAACGGTATTCCCTTTAATCATGTTGCTAGCTGAATCGCGTAAGACAATACCACCGCTATTCTCATTAACATTATTCCCTTTAATCATATTGCTACCTAAACCATCTAAGAAAATACCCCCTTCAAAATTCCGAACAATAAAATGCTTCACCAACACGCCAGACCTGTCAGTAAGATCTATACCCAAACCAGTATTCACCACAAAGTCTCCATCCAGAACAGGTTTCTCTTTCCCTATCCCAATCAGCTTGATATTATCCGTCATAATCTTGACGTTTTCCAAATAAGGAGTACCATCTTCTTTTGCTTTTACTAATATGATATCTCCTTTTACCGCTGCATCAACTGCATCTTGAATCTCAGGAAACTCAACCGTCGGCACCATGAGTGTCTTTGCGTTAAAGAAAAGGCCTCCTGCCACGATGGCGATACCGATGAAGAGTACTCCAAAAAATGTGAGAAGTAGAGCCGTTATTGAAAATTTACCTTTGGACGTTTTCAATCCTTCACCTCCCTAGAAAGAAAGAACCGTGTGTTCAGTGACAATGTTTATCTTTCAAACACTTGCGTACAAACTTCGTAATAAGAAAGAGAGTAATTATCTGAAAAATGATTCCGATAATAAGGACGATAATCGCAGGGATCACAACCACGGCATCCCATATTTCTCCGAAACCTAGCACGAGCAATGATATAGTGATAATAATGGCGTTCGATAGTGCTAAACAACAAAGCGCTGTACCCACTCCTTTACATTCACAACAGACTTTTTCTTTTTGAAGGGTCCTTGTTTTTCACCTCGTGTTTTTATTTTTAGTTCACTTATACTTATGATTAGGATCTCTTTATATGTTCTTGATGCAAAAAACAACCCCTCCGCTGACATCCCCTCTTTTATGCAAGCCGCCCACCAATACGGATACATCTATTGGCTCTTTTATAAAGTGCTGATTGAAACGGGTATGAGAAAAGGAGAAGCAGCTGCTTTGCAATGGACAGATATCAATTTAAAAGAGGGCACGATCAAGATTAATAAGACCTTAGATTTTCAGGCTAAAGAACAGGAGGATCTGTTTGGTGACCCTAAGACCTTGAAATCGTCTCGAACAATATCAATCAGTAAGGGTTTAATCCAGGCTCTTCATCACCATCTCAAGCATCAAAATCAGCACAAGCTCACGTTAAAAGATCTTTATCACCATGAGTTAAATTTAGTGCTATGCAGAGATAACGGTAACTATATGCCTAAAAGCAGTCTATTCAATTCATTTTCCCGCATATTAAAACATGCGAATCTATCACCCTATTCACTCGTTATGCCACACACACGCCGTTCTTCAGATGGAAGCAGGGGCGGACATGAAATACATTCAAGAACGACTAGGTCATGGTAGTATGCAAATCACTTCTGAGGTGTGACACAATGGATGCGTTCGAAAATTACACAAGAGGAATACTAGATTAATTTTTTTGAGTATTTCGGTGGGCTAGGTTGGTGGGCAAACAAAATTCTACCACCTTAACAAAATAAAAAAACCCTCAAAGCCTTTAGGCTCTAAGGGTTATGACTCTAGTACATTTCCAAATACTGCTCGCGCTCCCATGGGTGCACTTGCGTACGGAACATGTCCCATTCAATTTCTTTTGCTTCAACGAAGTGTTCAAAAATGTGTTGGCCTAGTGCGCCAATGATAACCTCGTCTTTTTTCAGTTCATCAAGAGCAGAGAATAGTGTGCTAGGAAGATCTTTGATTCCAGCTTCTTCACGCTCGTGTTTATCCATTACGTAGATATTTCTATTGACCGCTTTAGGCGGAGTAAGCTTATTTTTAATTCCGTCAAGGCCTGAACGAAGTAGGACAGCCATCGCCAGATAAGGGTTTGCCGCTGGGTCGACCGAACGTACTTCAACACGAGTGCTTAAACCACGTGATGCTGGAATACGAACGAGTGGGCTACGGTTACGAGCAGACCATGCAATGTAACAAGGTGCTTCATATCCAGGCACAAGTCGTTTGTATGAGTTAATTGTTGGGTTTGTAACAGCTGTAAACCCAGGTGCATGTTTTAGCGTACCAGCCATAAATTGACGTGCAGTCTCACTCAGTTGAAGTTCGCCATTTTCATCAAAAAATGCGTTTTCACCATTTTTGAATAGGGACATATTACAGTGCATTCCTGAACCATTTACTCCAAACAGTGGTTTTGGCATAAATGTTGCATGCAAACCGTGTTTTCTTGCGATCGTTTTAACAACTAGTTTAAAAGTTTGGATGTCATCACAAGCTGAAATCGCATCTGCATATTTGAAGTCAATTTCATGTTGACCAGGAGCAACCTCATGGTGAGAGGCTTCAATCTCATAACCCATCGCTTCAAGTTCAATAACGATATCACGGCGACAGTTCTCACCTAGGTCAGTTGGTGCAAGGTCAAAGTAACCACCTTTATCGTTTAATTCAAGTGTTGGCGCACCATTTTCATCGAGCTTAAAAAGGAAAAACTCTGGTTCTGGTCCAAGGTTGAAATCTGTGAATCCTAGCTCTTTCATTTCACTTAACACACGTCTTAAATTATTTCGTGGATCCCCATCGAATGGCGTTCCATCTGGATTATAAATATCACAAATCAATCGTGCGACTTTTCCGTCACCAGCGGTCCAAGGGAATACAACCCATGTATCAAGGTCTGGAAAAAGGTACATGTCTGATTCTTCAATTCGTACAAATCCTTCAATGGAAGATCCATCAAACATCATTTTATTGTCTAATGCTTTTTCAAGTTGACTAACAGGAATTTCTACATTTTTAATCGTTCCTAAAATATCAGTAAATTGCAGGCGGATAAAATTTACGTTTTGTTCCTCCGCTAAACGAAAGATGTCTTCACGTGAAAATTTGCTCATTAGTTAATTCCTCCTGTTTTATGTAAGTATTTTATTGGAAAAAACGCGATAGATCTCCTGCACGTAGGCTTGAGCGATTCCGATTACCAGGGCTCATCATTTCCTTTTTTAAAAGGGTTCTAAGTTCCTCGTCAGAAAGTTCATCCTTTTTAGCAACAGGTTCAACCTCGTCATTTTCCTTATGGCTTACAGCAAAGATTTTTTTAATCCCTGCTATGTTGATCCCTTGTTCCAATAGATCTTTTATTTCCAACAATCGATCAATGTCGTTTAGCGAAAATAGTCGGCGATTTCCCTCTGTTCTGGTAGGTAAAATGAGTTCGTGTTCTTCGTAATAACGTATTTGGCGAGCAGTTAAGTCTGCTAGTTGCATCACAATACCAATTGGGAACAATGGCATTGTTCGCCGAATCTCACTACCTCCCATAAAAAATCTCCTTTCTTTTCCCTATCGACATTCTTATTGTATCGAATGTCAGAAAAGGTGTCAATATGATGTTAGATTTTCTTACATTATTCGTATGGCACACTTGTTACATCCTCACTTTGCATTCTTTATTCATCTTTAATCACAAAAAAACGAAAATCCCCTTCATTATTTCGCTTGTATTTCCTTTATTGAAAAGTGGTTTTTCTCGATTAGTTCATCAAGTGCGGAACAGATGGCAATTTTCACATGCTCATATGTTAATCCGCCTTGAATATATACTGCATAGGGCGAGCGCAAAGGTCCATCCGCAGATAGTTCAATACTTGCACCTTGTACGAACGTTCCAGCAGCCATTATTACATCATCCTCATAGCCTGGCATATAATCTGGATACGGTGTAAAATGCGCATTGATCGGTGAAGTATATTGAATCGCCTGACAAAACGCTACCATACGATCACGATCCCCAAATTCAACCGCTTGAATTAAATCGGTTCTCGTTTCTGACCATGATGGAATCGTCTTCATCCCTAGTTCTTCAAACATACCCGCTGTAAACACTGCACCTTTCAAAGATTGCGACACCACATGTGGAGCAAGGAAAAATCCTTGATACATTTCTTGCAACGCATAAAGACTTGCTCCTGCTTCAGCACCGATTCCAGGGGAGGTCATTCGATACGAACAAAGCTCAACAAGCGCTTTTGTCCCAACAATATAGCCCCCAGTTTTAGCCAACCCTCCGCCAGGATTTTTAATGAGGGATCCCGCCATTAAATCAGCACCAACATGGCATGGTTCTAATTCTTCAACAAACTCACCGTAGCAATTATCTACAAAAACAATGATATTAGGGTAATGAAGCTTAATCGTTCGAATCAATCCTTTAATTTCATCAATTCGATAGGATGGTCTCATTGCGTACCCTTTAGAGCGCTGAATTCCAATCACCTTTGTATTAGGTTTGATTCTTTGAAGCACTTCATCAGTATCCACATACCCATTATCGTCCAACTCAACATGATCATACCCAATGTTAAAATCCTTCAGCGAACCGTGCCCGTTTCCACGGATTCCTACGATTTCTTCTAAAGTGTCATATGGTCGGCCGGTAATATAAAGGAGTTCATCTCCTGGTCTGAGCAAACCGAACAACGCAATCGAGATCGCATGCGTTCCTGAGATGATTTGGGGACGAACGAGTCCTGCTTCCGCTCCAAATACATCCGCATAAATCGCCTCTAACGTATCTCTTCCTTGATCGTCATAGCCATAGCCCGTTGACGGTATAAAATGACTATCACTTACTTTATGATCACGAAAGGCTTTTAGAACACGAAATTGATTTGATTCTGATTGCGCTTCAATTTCACGATGTCTGGCTGAGATCTTTTTTTCAACACGCTCAATTATTGGTGTGAGCGCTGCTCCATTTTTTAAATATGTATGCATAAATACTCCTTTACTGTCTAACTAGCTTTATTTGACCTAAAATAGGGTGCTTATCAATTACATGTCCTTCAATTTGATAAACGTCTTTATTCGCATCAAATTCCAACGCAGTAACAATCGTATCTCGTTTAAGTTTTGCAATCAAATCTCCCTCCAAGGATGATACAACAACACCATAAGGTACCATTTGCTCGATCATGTGTTGTTCGATTTTTTTGCGTAACGAAAACAGATCTTCTTCATTTAATGCTGAAAGTAGAATAGACTCTTGATTTGGGGATGGAACAAAATCTTCTGTGACCAAATCTTTCTTATTATAAACCGTTAGTTGCGGGATTTGGTCCATTTTTAACTCACTAAATAAGCGTTGAACCGTTTTTTCATGCTGCACATAGTTTGGATGAGAAGAATCAACTATATGGAGTAACAAATCGGCTTCATTTACTTCTTCTAACGTTGAGCGAAAGGAAGCGATCAGGGCCGTAGGCAAATCTTGAATAAATCCAACTGTGTCTGTCATTAAGATGGAGTGTAGACTCGGCAAGGTCAGCTTTCTTGTCATTGGATCTAGTGTCGCAAACAATTGATCTTCTTCAAAGGAATCAGCGGACGATAACCGGTTAAATAGAGTAGATTTTCCAGCATTCGTATAGCCAACAAGTGCAATTTGAAACACGCGATTTTTGCGGCGCCTCTCTCGGTACTGCGCTCGATGCTTGACCACTTGTTTGAGTTGTCGCTTCACCTCAGCGATCTCATTTCGAATATGTCTACGATCAGTTTCAAGTTTTGTTTCACCTGGTCCACGTGTTCCAATCCCGCCGCCTAATCTTGATAGCTCAATTCCTTGTCCACCAAGTCTCGGTAACATATATTCAAGTTGAGCTAATTGCACTTGCATCTTCCCTTCGCGCGACCGAGCTCGCCCTGCAAATATATCTAAAATCAGTTGAGTACGGTCAATGACTCTCGCTGATAGAACCTTTGATAAATTTCGGTTTTGACTTGGTGAGAGCTCACGGTTAAATATGATGACGTCTGGTTCTAGCTCTTCCTCTAACAGACGAAGTTCTTCAAGTTTCCCTTTACCAATAAACGTACCCCCATGAATGCGGTCTCGATTTTGTGTTAGGACTGAAACGACCTCACCACTCGCTGTTTCGGTAAGTGCTTTTAGCTCCTCCATTGATTGATCAAAGTGAGCATCATCTTGATTCAGTTGAACGCCGACAAGAATGACCCGCTCTCTCATAGTGTCTAGTTGTGGCAACTGCACCCCTTCTTTCTATATAGTGCTATCTTTTCTCATCTTACCATAGATTACCCAAAATGAAGCTGTCGTAAAGCCATTATATAAAAGGTTTTGATGTTTGATCTTTCAAAATATAGCGATCTAGAAATAACCGGATCAATTCCAACCCAAAACCATTGATTTAAGTTTAAAACATGTTACAATCATTTATGGTTTTCATTCACAATAGGAAGGCCAGGTGAAGTCGTATGACTTGGGAAGTACTGAGCATTATTGGTACTGTTGCGTTTGCCGTTTCAGGGGCCATCATCGCAATGGAAGAAGAATATGATATATTAGGTGTTTACATATTAGGAGTTGTTACAGCATTTGGTGGAGGCGCCATTCGTAATTTATTGATTGGTGTACCTATTTCTGCTTTGTGGGAACAAGAGTTGTTTTTTCAAATCGCTCTGTTATCCATTACAGCTGTTTTTCTATTTCCAAATAATTTATTAAAGCACTGGCGAAGATGGGGCAATTTTTTTGATGCAATGGGGCTATCTGCATTTGCCATACAAGGAGCTCTCTATGCAGTTGACATGAGCCACCCTATGAGTGCAGTCATTGTAGCTGCAGTCTTAACTGGAAGTGGCGGAGGGATAGTCAGAGATTTACTGGCTGGGCGTAAACCACTTATCTTACTACCATCTGAGATTTATGCTGTATGGGCCATTATCGCAGGCTTTGCCGTTGGATTTGGTATAGCGTCAGAACCATGGCAACTTTACACATTGTTCGTCCTCACAACAGGACTTAGAGTTTGTTCGTATGTATATAAATGGAAGCTTCCGTTTAAAAAACTTCAACCACTCGCAGAATAATAATAATAATAATAGGGAACTAGACTGACGCAAATCGTTATCACGTCAGTTTTTTGTTCATTTTCTACTATTCATAATCGTTTTTAATCTATTATTTAGTATAGAGATAAGTTGGGCTACCGCAAAGTAAATTGTCTCTCTAATCCTGTATCCAAAGAAAGCTGTTGTCATATAGTGACAACAGCTTTTTTCTTACATTATCGCTTTCGTATGGCTTCAAAAGTAATAATTTGACCCGCATCCGATGGTTGCTTCTCGTAAACATAATCAGCAGAGCAAGTAATATGAGAGAAACCAATACTTTCTAAAATAAGTTTAAATTCCTCGATTCCATACCAACGCAATGCAAATCGTTGCAACTCGGTTTGAATCAACTTTCCTTGGCGCCATTTCTCATATTTTAAATAGGAAACAGTAAATTGATTGAGCCAATCAATTTCAATAGATTTGTTTTCCAACGTAATCCCATCCCCGTTAGGTAGAGAAAAAGTTGAAGTAGAAATCTCTCCTGTTTTCCAATCATGAGGTAATAAAAGATCAACCATCAAACGCCCTTCTGGAACAAGATGTTTATAAAAACATTTCAATGCGTCTAGAGAGTCTTCTCGATTTTCGATCAAACAAAAGGAACCAGTAGGAATAATAATCGCTTCATAATTAGATGGCAATGAAAATTCCTGTAATTTACACTCATATAAATTAGGCTTTAATCCTCGTTCTTCACAACGTTTACGACAAGAATCCAACATTTCAGGAGAATAATCAATTCCATCCATTGTATATCCAGCCTCAAGAAATGGAATTAAAAAACGCCCTGAGCCAACCGCAGCTTCAAGAATACGTCCTTGGCAAGTTTTTAACCGTCCTTGGTAATATTCAATATCACCGCTTAAAGAATACCCCACAGGTTTTGTAAAATCATAGAGTTCGGTACAAAGTGTACTGTAATAACTAAACATATATTTTTCCTCCGTTTTTGTGTACGGAAGATTTTTAATAAAAGAAATCTCTACTATTAATCCTTCCGTACCTCGAATTTAATTGATAAATAGAAAGAACTGACTGTCATAATAAATCACTCGCTTTCAATAAAATTTAATAACATTATACACGATTGTTGCAGGAAAAATAAACCTTTAAATCGTTCTGGAAATCTTCAAGAATCACATTCTCGTCATAAAAAAATCCTTTATACTGGATGGGGTAGGTGGCACTGTCCAAATCCAATAAAAAGACATCTCGTTGAATCTGACCGATTATCTATGGCCTGATAAACCATTATCACGAAAACACAAAAACCCACACAAGGTATGTGCAGGTCATCAATCCTTCTCTTTTAACCCTTCCATCACATCTTTTTCCGTCAACATCATTAAGTCCTGCCTTGTAAACAACCCGTGTTTCAGCAGCCTGACAGCTTGCGCGCGGATAATCGCTTCGATCGTATTTCTGACGAAACGACCATTATCTTTTGCAGAGGAATGTTTATTATGAATCGCTTTTCGCAAATAAACAGTAATACGATCAGTTGCAGCGGATGTAAGCGTAAATTCTTTTTCTCGACAAAATTTCTTTGTAATCTCCATTAATTCTTCAACGGAGTAATCTGGAAATGTAACTACATGCGGAAACCTACCACGAAGACCTGGATTTAATCGCATAAACGCATCCATTTCATTCCCATAACCAGCTAATATTAGAATAAAATCATCCTTTTTATCTTCCATGTGCTTAACCAATGTATCGATTGCTTCACGCCCGAAGTCCTTTTCTCCACCACGTGCAAGCGAATAGGCCTCATCAATAAATAAAATTCCTCCCATTGATTTTTTTATGAGCTCCCTCGTTTTGTTTGCCGTATGACCAATATACTCTCCCACTAAATCAGCTCGCTCTACTTCAATTAAATGGCCTTTTGATAAAATATTCAATTCACAAAGCTGCTTCGCCATGATACGAGCAACTGTCGTTTTTCCTGTACCTGGGTTGCCGCGAAAAAGCATATGAAGTGCATGATGATCTGCAGACAATCCGATATCACTCCGCTTTTGGTTAATAATGCTCCAAGCAACAATATGCTTAATCATTTCTTTTACGTCTTCTAAACCAACAAGCAGCGAAAATTCTCTCTCAATATTACTCCATGTTGGATGAAGTGGTGGTTCAATCACACGCTCAGTCATGCGCTCCGCTTCTGGCTGAATCACAAGTTTTATTTGATTCTTTTTCGCACTACTGATCTGGCGGGTCATTCTATTCACCCCACTCGTTTAGCCGCACTCTCCTACACTATATGTAAAGAATGCGCAAAAAAGAGCAAAGAAAAAAGTGCTCCCGAGGGAACACTTTTTATATAGTTACTTCTCACTGTCAGCTGTTTGGATCTTGACTGTTTTGGCAGGAACAAACGTTGAGATCGCATGCTTATATACTAACTGCTGCTTCCCCTCTGATTCTAGCAATACAGTAAAGTTATCAAATGCCTTTACTTGGCCTCGGATTTGAAATCCATTTAAAAGAAACACCGTTACAAATACACCGTCTTTACGCAGTTGATTCAAAATCTGATCCTGAATATTGATGGCTTGTTTCATCTATACGCCTCCTTAATCGGTCTCTAGTAGCTAGTATTCTCCACTTAAAGCTAATTTCCTGCTAAAAAAGTCAAAATCTTCTCATTTACTTCAATTCGGTCATGAGATAAATCAAACCATTTCATATCCATCTTATTTCGAAACCACGTGATCTGACGTTTAGCATATCTTCTTGAGTTTTGTTTAATTTGTTCAACCGCTTGTTCCAACGTGACCAAACCGTCTAGATAATCATAAAGCTCTTTGTATCCAATCGCTTGAATCGATTGTACATCTCGTAAACCAGAAGAATGTAAACCGCGAACTTCATCAAGTAAACCTTGCTCCATCATTAAGTCTACTCGTAAGTTGATTCGTTCATAAAGCAGATCGCGTTCCATTGTTAATCCAATGATTTGATGATTAAACAAAGGCTCTCTTATCTGTGCCTGTTGCCACTCAGTCAATGTTTTACCTGTTGTGATATACACCTCAAGTGCACGAATCACTCTTCGCTCATTATTCGGATGAATGGCCTTTGCTGCTTTTCCATCGATTCGCATGAGCCTTTCGTAAAGTGGCATTATTCCACCAGATGCGGCTGTTTCTTCGAGTTCTTTTCGGACTTTTTCATCTTTTCCTTCACTTGAAAATTGATAATCAAACAGGACTGATTGAACATACAGCCCTGTTCCGCCAACAAGGATCGGCAAATGGCCACGTAGGGTGATTTCTTCTATTTTCTCTCGAACTAATTGCTGAAATTCTGCTACTGAAAAAGATTCATCTGGATCTTTCATATCAAACAAATGGTGGGGCACTCCATCCATTTCATTATTTGAGATTTTCGCCGTGCCTATATTAAGCTTTCTGTATACTTGCATAGAATCACCATTGATGATTTCTCCACCCAGCCTTTTTGCTACAGCTATACTTAACGCCGTTTTCCCAACAGCAGTAGGGCCAACGATCGCAATTACTCGTTTTTTTTGCATCTACGTTCACAACTTTCAATTTTGGATGTGTATGAGCATAACACGAATGAACTGGTTCGAAAAGCTGCACTATGTGCCAACTCGTTTTGCGCCCACTTCAGTCCATTCATTCAACTTACTTAAAATATCATTAAATACAACCTGTCGATTCGTTTCTTTCAAAATTTCATGACGACAATCTTCGTACAAGTGAACCTCGACATCCTTCATTCCAGCTTTTTTATATAACTTTGCAACAGCAAAAACACCGTTTCCTTCCGTGCCAACAGGGTCCGCGGAACCACTCAACAACATAATCGGTAACGTTGGATCCATTTTTTTTATCTCATTTTTTTTATGTATAATGGAGATGCCATTGAAAAGATCTACATAAAATTTATTTGTACACGCAAATCCACACATAGGATCATGCAGATAGCAATCAACTTCATTTTCATCTCTACATAACCAATCAAAATCAGTCTTACTCGGAGCAAACCCCTTATTAAATGGACCAAACGTCAATTTACTTAATAAATAACCGGGTGCCAAAGGAGAGTTCCACATGGAAACACCTTTGGCAACAATTTTTCCTACTTCACCTAAAAGTCCTTTTGGTCCCCCAGTCCCAGATAACATAACACCATCAATTTGGTTGTCATGTAATTGAATAAATCGCCTAGCAACAAAAGACCCCATACTGTGACCAAGTAAAAAAACGGGCAAGGAATAATCACGATGGATCGAATCATTAATCTCTTTCACATCATCAACAAGTCGCTGAAATCCATCCCCATCACCCAAATAACCTCGTGTCCCGTTACGCAAAGCCGTCTGACCATGACCTCTTTGGTCGTGCCCAACTACGAGAAAGCCTTTTGTAGTTAAAAATTGTGCAAATTCTTCATAGCGTTCAATATGCTCAACCATTCCATGACTTAACTGCACAACACCCTTTGCTTTTCCATCCTTAGCAAACCATTTTCGCACATAAATCTCCATGCCATCCGATGCGCAGAAAAACGATTGATCCATAAGAGATTCCTCCTAAAATTAAGATTATACGGTTCAATCAAATGGAATGGCTGCATCATGAATTTCTTGTTCTAGTTCCACTTGATATGCTCGATACGTTTCTTCATCCCATTTTAACAAATTTTTCATTAGTCGCATAATCGAATCTTTGTGAAGTTGCACCCAATTCATATCAAAAAGCAAACTGCCCGTACGTCGAATAAAGAAATCAACTGGTTTAACCGCCATTTCATCTTGTACAGAATACACAACTTCTGCATAAACAGCCGGTGTCATGGAACCTTCAAGATCCATTCCTAATGCAGCATGCGCAAATTTATAAAGGTGATCTACATTCGTTCCATAAAAAGAAGCAAAGTGACGCCCTTCTTCGACTGTTAATCCGAATGGAGTAGCCTCCAGAGCTTTTTTTTCAACGAAAGCGTCAAACTGGTGTGAGCCACCGAAATCAGCACCTGAAATAGGCAGATCAATCGTCATGCACTTTCCAAAGGACTGCTTAGTTTCTGACTTTAATCGCTTAGACACAAGATCAACAACATGCTCTGACATTTTTCTGTAGCCTGTTAGTTTACCGCCAGCGATCGTGATCAATCCACTATCATGTTCCCATATCTCATCTTTACGAGATATCTCAGATGGGTCTTTTCCTTCTTCAAAAATAAGAGGACGAACACCAGCCCAACTTGATTCAACATCATCAACAGAAACGCGAACATCTGGAAACATATAATGAATCGCTTCTAAAATATAATCACGATCTTCAACCGTCATCTTAGGGTTCGCTAGATCTTGTTTTTTATCAAAGAATGTATCAGTCGTACCCACATACGCTTTGCCATTACGCGGGATTGCAAACATCATTCTTCCATCCTGTGTATCAAAATAAAGGGCTTGCTTTAACGGAAAAACAGATTGGTCTACTACTAAATGAACCCCTTTTGTTAAGCGCAATTGCTTTGTATTTTTGGTGTAATCCTTATTTCGTACGTCATCAACCCAGGGACCTGCTGCATTGACAACTTTTCTACCTAAAATGGTCAACTGCTTACCCGATATCTGGTCAACCACTTCAATACCAGAAATCTTTTTTTGATTATATGTAAAGCGTTCTGCTTTCACATAATTGATGACATCAGCACCGTGTTCCACCGCTTTTTTTATTACTTCAAGTGTTAAACGCGCATCATCTGTACGATATTCAACATAGTATCCCGCTCCACGTAGTCCATCTTTTTTAACTAACGGCTCACGACCTACCGTTTCATCTACAGTAAGCATTTTGCGTCGCTCTTTTCTTTTCACACCTGCTAAATAATCATAAACGCGTAAACCAACAGATGTACTAAACTTACCAAACGTTCCGCCTTTATGGATCGGTAACAGCATCCATTCTGGGGTTGTGACATGAGGGCCATTTTCATATACGATTTCACGCTCTTTCCCAACTTCGGCAACCATTTTTACTTCAAATTGTTTTAAATAGCGCAGACCACCGTGAACAAGTTTGGTTGATCGGCTCGATGTACCACCTGCAAAATCTTGCATTTCAACAACAGCAACTTTCATCCCTCTTGTAACAGCATCAAGGGCAATTCCTGCTCCTGTAATTCCTCCACCAATGACAACAATGTCATATTCTTTTTGGCTCATGCTCTTCAATTGAATTTCTCGATTCGTACTGGCAAGTGTTTTCATCTATCTGTTCCCCCTCGTAATTAGCATATTGGTTATGCTTATAGATCTTCCAAATGGAATATTTTTACAGGTAAAAAAAGAGAGACTGAATTACATTATGATTTTTTGCTTCATAATGAATTCAAGTCTCTCTTCGTCTCTACCCGTTTATTAACTTAGGTACATTATAACATATGAGTCATTTATTTAAAAGCCATAGTTGCTGTTACGGCTTTTTGCCAGCCTGAATAGAGGTCTGAACGATTTTCTTCTGACATTGTAGGATCGAAGTCTTTCTCCACGTCCCACATGTCAGTGATCTCATCCTTACTCTTCCAGTAACCTACGGCCAGCCCGGCTAAATAAGCAGCACCAAGAGCCGTTGTTTCATTGATGACTGGTCGTTCTACTGGCACATCTAACAGGTCACTTTGGAACTGCATAAGAAAATCATTTTTCACTGCACCGCCATCTACACGGAGCTTGCTAAGTTTTATGCCTGAATCTTTTTCCATTGCATCTAGAACATCTTTTGTTTGATATGCTAGTGATTCAAGCGTTGCACGAATGAAATGTTCTTTTGACGTTCCTCTTGTTAATCCAAAAATTGAACCTCGAACTTCACTATCCCAGTATGGTGTACCCAAACCGACAAAAGCTGGAACAACGTACACCCCATCCGTTGAGTCAACCCGCTTCGCATAGTCTTCACTTGCTGCTGCATCTTTAAGCATTCTCAGTCCATCACGCAACCATTGAATCGCACTTCCTGCAACAAAGATACTGCCCTCTAGTGCATATTCCACTTTGCCATCTATTCCCCAAGCAAGAGTTGTCAGCAAGCCATGATCTGAAGTAACTGCTTTTTCACCCGTATTCATCAACATAAAGCATCCTGTGCCGTATGTATTTTTTGCCATCCCCTGCTTATAACATGCTTGTCCAAATAAGGCTGCTTGCTGATCACCCGCTGCACCAGCGATTGGAATTTCCTGTCCAAAGAAATGGTAAGCTACTGTTTTCGCATATACTTCTGATGATGGTTTCACTTCTGGCAACATTGATTTTGGTACACCTAAAATATCAAGAAGCTCCTCATCCCATTTTAAATCATATATGTTATACATGAGTGTTCGCGACGCGTTAGAGTAATCTGTGACGTGCGCCACTCCTCCTGAAAGCTTCCAAATCAGCCAAGAATCAATGGTTCCGAAAAGCAATTTTCCTTCGTCTGCTTTTTCTCTTGCACCCTCAACGTTATCGAGAATCCATTTCACTTTAGTACCGGAGAAATATGCGTCAATTAGGAGACCCGTTTTATCACGAAATGTACCGTTATGACCTTGTTCTTTTAACTCTTCACAAATGCCAGCAGTTTGGCGAGATTGCCACACGATCGCATTGTATACCGGAACACCTGTTTCTTTGTCCCATACAACAGCAGTCTCACGTTGATTTGTGATACCAATGCCTTCGATCTGGTCTGGTTTCACTCCTGATTCAGATAAAACAGAAGCAATAACCGCTAAAATCGACCCCCAAATCTCATTTGCATTATGCTCAACCCAACCTGGATTCGGAAAAAATTGTTGGAATTCTTTTTGGGCAACGTTTACGATTTCACCTTTTTTGTTGAACAAGATCGCTCTTGAACTCGTTGTTCCTTGATCCAATGATAAAATATACGTTTCCATGTTTTATTCCCCCTCAAGCTGATAATTGCTCATTTTTTTGAGCTTGTGATTCTCTTTTATCGATTCCCCTTACAACTAGTAAACTTAGGATCGTAGCACCTATAACAATCCATAACCAAGGCGTGTAATCATTGGTGAAAACAGCTTTATAAAATACACCTGCTAATGAACCACCTAGGATTGGACCTAGCACAGGAACCCAAGCGTAACTCCAATTCGAGTCTCCTTTTCCTGCGATCGGTAATAGAAAATGGGCAATTCTTGGCCCAAGGTCACGAGCAGGGTTAATTGCATAACCTGTCGTTCCACCTAAAGAAAGTCCGATAGCAACAATAAGCATCCCAACGATAAATGGATTTAATCCTTCTGCGAACTCATTAGCTCCAATCGATAAAAGCCCAAGGACCAAAATGAAAGTCCCGATCATTTCACTTAATACATTTGAGAAATAATGAGGGATTGCTGGTCCAGTAGAAAACACCCCTAGTTTGGTCGCTGGATCTTCTGTTGCCTTCCAGTGCGGTAGAAAATGAACCCAAATAATAATTGCACCTATGATAGCGCCGATCATTTGAGCCGTTACATATAGCGGCACTTCTGACCAAGCAAAATCTCCATTAAAAGCTAAGCCAAACGTTACTGCCGGATTTAAATGAGCTCCGCTAAACTGACCGACCGCGTATACAGCCATCGCTACACCGAGACCCCAACCAAGACAAATAACAATCCAGCCACCATTTAGTGCAAAAGATTTTTTCAAGTTCACATTCGCGCAAACACCTGCTCCGAATATAATCAAAATAGCTGTTCCGATAATTTCTGCTAAAAAACTACTCATAACCACGTTACCTCCTTGTACCATTCAGTTTGATATTCCAATACAACACAATAAAAGAGACCCACAGACTTTACCCTTATTCAGGTGTAAAAGTATATGCGAGTCTCTTTTTCTCTGCACGGAATATTAACTTATTGATAGTTTATCAGAGTTTGAAAACGCTGTCAATCATTCTATGTTCCTTTTT
Organism: Jeotgalibacillus marinus; assembly: GCF_040801915.1. NCBI lineage: Bacteria > Bacillati > Bacillota > Bacilli > Caryophanales > Caryophanaceae > Jeotgalibacillus > Jeotgalibacillus marinus. The sequence continues at coordinate 26,841 of NZ_JBFMIA010000003.1, forward strand.
TTGCAGAAAAATAGTTCCATAGTGAGAGTGAAGACGTCGTGATCGCACTTGCACCTGCTTCAATTGCAGCTACTACTTCTTGTGGTGTTTCAATTAACCCACCCGCAATAATAGGCTTACCAGTTTCTAAACGGATGCGTTCAATCACTTTTGGCACAACACCTGGTAAAAGCTCTATGTAGTCTGGATCTGTTTTGTGAATCAATTGGACGCTCCGCTTTAACGCGTTCGAGTCGATGACAAAGGTTCGCTGGATCGCTCGTACATTAAGTTGTCGTGCTTTTTTTATTACGTTACTTCTAGTTGAAATGATTCCATATGGTTTAACCCACTGGCAAACATATTCAGTCGCATGTTCATCATTTGATAATCCCTGTATTAAATCCATGTGAATAAACATTTCCTTTTCTTCAGACCTGGCGTAATCAAAAACACTTTTTAGCATTCCAACATGTAAATCAAGAAATACGCCATAACGGAACGAATAGTTTAGCATTTTATCAAAGTCTTTCATGGATCGAATAGCAGGTAAAATTTGCTGTCCATCAAATGGCACTGCGTGACCACCTCCTGTTAAACAAAACATTTATCTGTTGAGAGAATTATACACTTATTCATTGGATTTTTATATACGTTCCTTGTTTGGTTGTGAATTAAAAAGGTACAATTTCACGCTACCTAAAACGATTAACATCAAGAAAGAGATAATAGAGGTTATAAGCATTAAGAAGGATAAAAAGTTTACTTTGAAAGAATTCATATAGTAAAGGCTCATGGAAAGAGAACCGATAAATAAAAATAAGCCGATCACTAGATTTATTTTTTTAACCTGGTTTGACATGATTATCCCCCCACGCGAATTTTAAGAAGAACGTTTATTGTTGGTAGCCTTGCCGGTGTTAACTAAGCCATTATATGAATTTATAAAGAAATTATTCTTCCAAAGATATTATTGGTAAGAGATTAAATGTACATTTCTGAACTTACAATGCACCGATTGAGAATGGAGTAAGAAGGAGTGATTAACTCCCATCCTCTCACACCACCGTAAGCGTCTTGCCCACAATGCTAAAGGAGCACAGGGGTAGTGCGTCAGTGAAGTCATCTCCTCGGACTAATGAAATAAAAAACGTCAAAGATGAACGCTCTCCACCAGGTGGCTGAGGGACTTTTTTGTGTCTTGCAGCATGAGTACTCTGAATCAATAAAACCATGGGGACGGATAATTGGTAGGTGATTCGAACTATACCTTTCACTTATAAGTTTTTGGTAATATATAACCTTCCGAGACACACATTGCATTGATATAATCATTTTTCATACAAATAACCGTTTTATTAATAAGTAGATCTAGCAGATTGATGTCTTTTAATCGCAGTTTATGGACTTCTTTAATGAGCTCGAGTCGATGACTTTCTTCCGGAGCCATATCCAAAAAACCGCATACAATGCTTCGCGATCTTTCATCTTAGTAGTTTAACATCGCTCGAACACGCCGCCAATAGTAATACCGCACACTTTCGTATTGTAATCGTCGTTATTTATTTTTCGAAAAAACTCCGCACGTTCATCTAAAAAACCGTTTATTTTTCTTAACAATCCTCACATAGACCATCCGGATCACTATTTCCACATTTGTTTTCATCGAAGGTATTGTTATCAGCAGCATCTCCATCCGCTTGGATATCATTGCCCACGTTATCAAACGCACAGTTAGAGCGAACGCAGTTGCCTTGTGTAAAATTGGTTAGTAAGATACCCGTGCCATCGTTTTCTTCACCATTTTCTTTAACGGTATTGTTGTCGATAAGATTGTTTGATGAACCAATTTCAATTTCTGGATCTGACTCTAACTGAATCCCATCTTCTTTGTTCCCCTTTACAAAGTTTCTGACAACGTTATTCCTATTATCATTACTGTCTATTTCAATCCCTGCACCACCATTCCCGCAAACGTGATTCCCATAGACAACAATATCGTCGCTCCTTACATCGATGCCCTCTGCCCCATTTTCACAACAGACGTTATCAAAGACGAATACTCCATCTCCATCATCAAGATCCATACCATCAGCCCCATTCTCAATGGCTTGATTACACAGAAGTACATCAAAGTCTCCAGTATCAAAGCCCTCGCCTTCATTGCCTTTAGCCAGGCAGTTAAAATATAACGTATGGGTTCCCCCGTCACTTTCAAAACCATTGTTTACGTTGTCAATCGCCTGACATGCGATGATATAGTTGTTATTGCCACCATCAGCATCCACCCCATGGTCCTGATTACCACTCGCAACACACTTAATCACTAAATTGCGCTCGCCATTAATGTCAAAACCATCATCCCCATTAACTTTAGATTCCACGTGACGAATGATGTTGGCTTTAGATTCAATCAATAAGCCATCCCCTTCACTAAAATTCTGTACCGTCAGGCATTCAATCGTCGTTTGATCAGACTCCGAAGGAATAGAAATCCCATCAATAGTAAAAGGTGTTACCGTCCCATCAATAACCGTCTTTCCTATCCCGGCACCAATGATCCTTAAACGAGGGATGGCTATAGGATTCATTGGATCCGTCAGGTCAGCCACAACAACCCCCCCAAACGTCCCTGCTTCCACCCTAATTGTGTCACAAGCTTCAGCGCCGTTTATGGCTTCTTGGATCGATTCGCCGTCCTTCACTGTAATAACTGTCATAACTTCGTAACAGTCCTCGCACAGATTATCTGGATCACTGTTCTCACATTTATTTTCATCGAAGGTATTGGTCATATCAGCAGGCGCATTCGCTTGGATATCATTTCCAATATTATTAAACGCACAGTTAGAGCGAACGCAGTTGCCAGTTGTGTCGGCTTGTAATAAGATGCCGTCACTCTCGTTTTCTTTAACGATGTTGTTGTCGATAAGGTTATTGGAAGCTCCAGTTCCCCGATTGATAAGGTTTAACTTATTGCGTAACCTTGGGAATAAACTCCTCGTAGGTGGATCTGACTCTAACCGAATCCCGTCTGTTTTATTTCTTATAACATGGTTATTGACGACATTGGTTCCATTATCATCAGGATCTAATTCAACCCCTGCATCACTATTTCCAAAAATGCCATTTCCATAGATTACGCTATCGGCAATTGCTTCGATACCAATCCCCCCGTTTTTACAAACGGTATTTTCAAATACGAGTACTCCTTCTCCGTCAAGACCAATACCATCCTCTTCATTGTCGACTGCTTTATTACACAGAAGTAAATCAAATCCTCCGATGTCAAACCCCTCGCTACCATTACCCTCTGCCAAGCATTTAAAATATAACGTATGGGTTCCATCATCACTTTCGAAACCCTCGTTGTCGTTTCCAAATGCCTTACATGCGATGATATAGTTGTTGTTACCATTAATTTCAAAACCCTCGTCTTCATTGTCACTCCCGACACACTTCAACACTAAATTGCGGTCGCCATCAATTTCAAAACCATCCCCGGTTGTTATATTAGCCCCATTATCTTTCGACTCCACTTGATGAATGATGTTGGCATTAGAGTTAATAAATAAGCCATCTCCATCACTAAAATTCTGTATCGTGAGGCATTCAATGGTCGTTTGATCAGCCCCCGAAGGAATAAGAATTCCATTAGTAGTAACAGGTGTTACCTTCCCATCAATAATCGTCTTTCCTATTCCAGCACCTATAATTCTTAAACGCGGAATAGGTTCAGGCTCCTGCACCGTGTTAGCCACCACAAACCCTGCAAACGTTCCTGCTTCAATTCTAATCGTGTCACAAGCTTCTGCACCATTAATGGCGTCTTGGATAGACGCGCCAGGATTTACTGTAAAAACTGTCAACCATAACACCTCATTTTTTCTTTTTTATTTCACTTATCTTATGCCATCAGAATGAAAAAGTAGCTAGTTTCATTAACGATTTAGTTATCTTTGTCAAAATCACGGTTTCCAACCCAACATGAAAAATGCGACAAAAATAACCTGAGTTCTTATGAATAGAGAACTCAGGCGACTTACTTTTCTTTTTAATTCCTGCCTACTTGATAGGGGGACTACACGAAAGGCAGGATAGCTGATGTTTCATTACGCTACTTCATCCAATTCTTCCTTTAGCGGCTCACGTATTACACCGCCATTTTCTTTCTTATCTCTTTCCCGTTGTTTGATGAACAGCGAACGACTGCGGTGTGAAGCCTTCATTCATAACTGATTGGAAAAAATCATCACATTATTTATACTATTTCACTATTCCCCTCTCTTTTAGACAAATACCAAAATACACTAACAATCAAAAAGCTGAGGGAGGTAGATCACTTCCTACTGATCGCCTCTCTACTACTTAGAACTGGAATGCGTAAAGGCGAAATCTTGGCGTTGACTTGGGGCGATATCAACATGGGAGAAAAGACAATAACGATCAGCAGATCAAGAAGCTCTCACGGAGTCAAATCACTTACTAAATCAAGTGTCCTACAAATTTTGTTCGTATTTGAGAAATTAAATAAATTGTGGGCAAGAATCGTTCTTACCCACCCACCCCCTCTACATTACTCGCTTAAACATCCTTTCCAATTCATACGTCGTATAATACACGATAATGGGCCTACCGTGTGTGCATGTAAACGGAACCATCAAGCACCTATCACATAGATGATTCCAATTGGAGGGAAAACCTTTCTATCGGTTCAACCTACCACACCGATAAAAAAGGAAATGTAAATCTGTAATTAATTTTAAAACCACCCCTCTGCCACCTGGTTGAACTATAACCTATAAAAAAGACAGTTTAAAAAAGACCACGTTACGTTATGCACTCAAGAGATGAATTCGGTACTGTACCGGAGTCATCTTATTTAATGTCCATTGGTAACGATGATTGTTGTATTTGTTTACATAATCTTCGATCATCTTTTTTAAATCGATTAAGGTTTGAGCCTGTTTAAAATCGATTTCATTTTTTTTGTTCCTTGTCCCGTTTGTTCAGGGTGATATTACTGAGGGTCGGGCTGAGCGGATCGTCTCTGGCAGAATGATTCTTGCACCAGAACCATATTTATTATAATAATGACTTAAAGTTAATAATGGGAAAATATCATTATAGCTATGGTAATGAAAATAGGTTAGGTCTGGAAATCCGGCACCTGTTGGATAGTTTATATTTTTTGTGTTGTTCATTAAAAATTGTATTCCTTTGTTAATTTCATCTGTTGGAGAATCGTGAATGGCGATTAAACTATCTAAAGCCCATGCGGTCTGAGTGGGAGTACTGTAAGGGAGACTAACATATTTTCGAATAATATCAGAAGAACAAGACTCCCCCCATCCACCATCTTTTTTTTGAATTGTAAGCAACCACTTATTTGCCTTTTGAATAGTCGAATCGTCTATTGAAATACCGACTGCACATAATCCTGTAATTGCAGCCCATGTCCCATAAAGGTAACAAACTCCCCATCTCCCATACCATGAGCCATCTTTTTCTTGCCGTTTTTTTAACCACCGAATAGCTTTTTGAATAGTCAGATCACCTTTTGTATAACCTGCATAATTTCCTAAAAATTCTAGCGTTCTTCCTGTTAAATCAGCAGTGGATGCATCCAAAGCACCTTCTTTTACATTCTGTATTGGGAGCATGCCAATCAAAGTGTTATCAACATTCTTCTCGAATGCAGGCCAGCCACCATCGTCATTTTGCATAGACAATACCCAATTTAACCCTTTTTCCCAACTATTATATATTTTTGAGTTTAGTTTTGACTTTAGATATATTGCTCTCAGTGTTGCGGTAGTATCATCAATATCTGGATTTTTTGTGTTATCTTCTGAGAACCCCCATCCTCCAGGAGTTATATTTGGATTATGAATAGCCCAGTCACTTTTTTGAGTTTGTTGATGGTTAATCAAGTAGTTCACTGATTTATTTATCACAGGATCACTACTTGATACACCTGCTTCTTGTAAACTATAACTAAGTAAAGCCGTATCCCAAATTGTTGATGGTGCATTTTGTATATGATTAAGGCCATTTAAATGACAGGAGGTGGCTTTTAATGACGAGATCGCATCACAAATGATAGAATCAGACTTATCATAACCACGTGCTAATAAACTATAAATCATAAAGAAAGTTGCAGAGGAATAATTATAAAGAGTACCATCTGGTTCTAGTCTATCGAGTATAAATTCTTCTAATTTTTTTAAGGCTCTCTTCCTTATAGGATGGAGGTAAGTCGGTAAATGTTTAAATAGAGGAACTTTTCTTTTATTATTAATTATTAGGTGAGATAAATCTGGTTTAGATTCTATTTTTTTATGGTATTTCAAATTCCCGATAATCATCATTGGTGCAAAGTGAACTCTAGCGTAACAACTTAAATCAAAAAAATTTAAAGGGAACTGGTGTGGAAGTAAAATAGTATATATAGGTACCGGTAATGACCACCGATACTGACCATTTGCCGAAAACATAGCTTTTGCTAAAAAATGGACATTATTTAGGCCGCCCATTGATATGATTTGTTTTTCGGCTTTTTTCATATTTGAGTCAGTTTTTTTGAAATACCCTGAAAGAAGTAGTGCATTGTATGCGGAGGCTGTCGTGGTTAAATTTCCTGGATACTCATCCTCATAAAGCTTCCAAGCACCATTATCATCTTGTTGAGTATATATATATTCCGCTATATCATGTATAAATTTCTCATCGTAATGTTCTACTGCCCTTAGCGTCATTATTGAAAATGAATCAACCAATACTCCAGGGTCACAGCATAAATACCAGGCACCATTAACAAATTGTTTTTTTTTTATATTATTCACTCGTTGTTGAATCTCATTTAGGATTCTATTTTTTTCAATCAACACAAATCATTCCTTTACACAAGAGTAAATAATACTTAATAAATAATTGATAACACCCTTATATAGATTAGGTTAGATTCTATTGATAACTACTACCATCATATGAAATTTATAAAAAAGTATTCACTCTTATCGTACAAAAAGCCATTTGCACAGTGTATATACTCGTCTGTTATTCAAAGTATATTAAATTCAACAACAAAGCGTTTTATAGTCCAATCCCAACATAAAAAACACGACAAAAATAACCTGAGTCCCTATGAATCTAGAACTCAGGCTACTTACTTTTTTTAAAAATTACTGTTTACTTGACAGGGGAGCTGACGTTTAGTTACGCCCCCCTCCTCATGGGCTTCGTCATACCCACGCTGATGCTGCTAGAAAGTGGTGTGGATATCAAGTCAGTAAATAGGCATACGACCATCGACATGACGGCCAATGTGTATCTACATATCACACAAAAGCACGAGGAAGAAGGAGTTTAGAAATTAGAGTCGTATTTGAGCAATTAAAAAGTGGGGCAAATCAACAATACAACCACCCAAACCCCTCTACATTACTCGCTTAAACATCTTCTCCATTTCATACGTCGAATAATGTACAATAATTGGTCTACCGTGTGGACATGTAAACGGATCATCTGTCGTTCGAAGTTCGTCTAACAGTTGTTGCATATCTTGTTGTCGCAGGTAATGATTTGCTTTGATTGACCTTTTACAGCTCATTAAAATGGCCGCTTCTTCACGTAATTTAGCCACATTTACTTTTTTCATTTGCACAACCTGTTTAATCATCTCTTCAATGACGCCTTGTTCTTCCCCTTTTGGAAACCAGGTCGGATGGGCACGAACAATAAAACCACCTGGACCAAATTCTTCTAAAAACACTCCAACCTCTTCTAACGCATCTTGATGTTCTTGAATTCTAATAAACTCGTCTGTAGAAAAATTCAACGTTAACGGGACAAGCAACTCTTGTAGCTCGGACTCCACTTGCCCAACTTTGTCACGGAAAAATTCATACTTAATTCGTTCCTGTGCAGCATGTTGATCAATAATAAACATGCCTTTTTCATTTTGAGCGATAATATAGGTGCCGTGCATTTGCCCGATTGCATACATCATCGGGACTCGTGAGGATTCATTCGATCCAACGCTTTCAGTTAAGTCACCCTTCACAACTTCATCATTCATAATATTATTATGGTTAACTAGTTTGTCTCTTGATTGTTCCGTTTCAATCGAAAGCACATCATCGTTTTTCACCGTTTGCTTCCATTCAGGAAGAGGTTCACGCGCCTCGCTCGGCGGATCATATAGTGATCTCATTTGTTCATCAGACAACTGTGGTTTCTGAACAAAGCGATTTCTCTCACTATACGAGTTATCATCAAACGACAGCTCCGTTTGTTCAGAAGGCGTGACAATCGTTTTCGACTTTGCCTTTGCTACTTCACCACTAGGAATCAAGACTTGTTGTTTAAAAAGTTCTTTTAACGCTTCTGTAATAAGACTCGTTAATTCTTGTTCTTTACTAAAACGGACCTCTTGCTTAGACGGGTGAACATTCACATCCACTAATATCGGATCCATTGTTATCGAAACAAGGATGATTGGATAACGACCAATTGGCAACAAGGTGTGATAACCAGCTTGAATGGCACGTGTAATTGCATAATTACGTATGAACCGTCCGTTCATTAAAATTGACACATAGTTTCGTGATGCTCGTGTCACTTCTGGTAGCGCCGCATAGCCTTCTACTTCAAAATCAAGTGAACTTTTCTTAAATGGCAACATTTTTTTCGTAATCGACATACCATAAATGGATGCAAGCACTTGTCGCGCGTCACCTTTGCCGTTTGTCTGTAACAACATTTTTCCGTTATGCTTTAAACGAAACGAAATTTCTGGATGAGATAGTGCGAGACGATTGACAATGTCCGTTACATTTCCAAGCTCAGTATTGATTGTTTTCATATATTTTAAGCGAGCCGGCGTATTAAAGAAAAGATCAGAAATTTTTATATCTGTGCCTTTTCGTGCAGCAGCTGGTTCTTGCTTGACTACGTCCCCACCATTCAGATATAAATATGTACCGGCATCACCAGTACTAGTTGTTAACTCCACTTTTGATACAGACGCTATACTTGGTAGTGCTTCCCCACGAAAGCCAAGTGTACGTATTCGAAAAAGATCATGTTCATTTTCAATCTTACTCGTTGCATGACGTGAAAAGGCGAGCATGACATCTTCTTCTTCAATCCCATTGCCGTTATCACGAATACGAATGCTTGTTAGACCCGCTTCTTCAAGTTCGATTTCAATGACTGTCGCTGCGGCATCTACTGCGTTTTCAACAAGCTCTTTTACAACCGATGCTGGTCTTTCGACTACTTCACCCGCTGCAATTTTATTTGCTAAAGATGCACCTAGCTGACGAATCTTCCCCATGATATTTCACCTCGCTCACAGAATTTATTTCGATTCTGTTAAAGTTTGTGCTAATTTTTGAAGACGATAAAGTTCGTTCATCGCTTCCAACGGTGTTAATTCTAAAACGTTTAATGCCACCATCTCACGTTTCATGCGATCTGGTTTCTTTGATTTTTTAGGAGTCGACTCTCCAAATAGTGAAAGTTGACCAAGTGTATCTACTGGTTCTTTTACTTCTGATTCAACCTTCTTGTTCCCTGATTCAAATCCAATCAACAGCTCGTTTGCACGATCGATCAAGCTTGTAGGTAAATCAGCAAGCTTGGCCACATGGATTCCGTAGCTTTTATCTGCTGGACCTTCTTTAATTTTATGCAAAAAGACGACGTGTCCATTTTGTTCAACGGCAGAAACATGTACATTCACAAGTTTTGCTAGTTCATCTGACAACCCAACGAGCTCATGATAGTGCGTTGAAAAAAGTGTCTTCGCTCCAATTCGATCATGCACATGTTCAATAATTGCTTGTGCGAGTGCCATGCCATCGTATGTTGATGTTCCTCGGCCAATTTCATCAAATAACACTAAGCTGTTTTGTGTAGCATGGGCTAAAGCATGTTGTGCCTCTAGCATCTCCACCATGAACGTACTTTGTCCTGATACAAGATCATCTGCAGCTCCAATTCGGGTAAAAATACGATCAAAAATTGGCAAACTTGCTTTTGCTGCGGGGACAAAACATCCGATTTGCGCTAAGACTGAAGTCAAAGCGACTTGACGCATGTAAGTACTTTTACCTGACATGTTTGGTCCAGTGATTAACAGCATTTCACAATCGTTGTCCATATGACAATCATTAGGAACATATTCTTGCGCATCCATCACTTTTTCAACGACTGGGTGACGCCCATCTTTAATATTAACAAAGCGCTCTTCATTAAATGTAGGCTTCACATAGTGGCGGTTTTCGCTCACTGTCGCAAAGCATTGCAACACGTCTAGTTTGCTTATTTCATGAGCGAGCTTTTGTAGTCGCGGAATTTCTTTTTTAACTGTTTCTCTTAATATTTGAAACAACTCATATTCAAGCTCCGTTGACCTTTCATCTGCTTGTAAAATAAGCGTCTCTTTTTCTTTTAATTCGGGTGTAATAAAGCGTTCTGCATTCGTGAGAGTCTGTCTTCGCTCATATGTCCCTTCAGCAAGAACATGCAAATTAGCTTTTGTCACTTCAATATAATACCCAAACACACGATTGTATCCGATTTTCAGCGAGCGAATTCCTGTTTTTTCTCGTTCTTTTTGCTCGAGTTCAGCGATCCACGATTTCCCGTTCCTACTAGCATCTCGGTATTGGTCCAACTCTTCATTGAAACGATCTTTTATAAAATTGCCTTCTTTAATCGCAAGTGGCGGTTGCTCGATAATCGCTGCTTCCAGTAAATCTGCAATATCTTCACAAGGATCTAGTTTAGATGCCTCAGTGACCATCTCAGACGCTTCCATTTCGCTCAAGGTTTGTTGAATCAGCGGAATTTGCTGCAATGATTTTTTCAATTGAACAAGATCTCTTGCATTCACGTTTCCAAATGCCACCCGACCAGCTAAACGTTCTAAATCATAAACGCCTTTAAGGCCTTCGCGTAAGGTTTGACGTTCAAAATAACGATCCATGAACACCTCTACAAGTGTCAGCCTTCCTTCGATTTGCTCACGATCAATAAGGGGGCGATCAATCCAACGACGCATCAACCGTGCTCCCATCGCCGTCATCGTTTCATCAAGCAACCAGACGAGTGACCCTTTTTTGCCATTGCCGCGTATGGTCTCAGTCAATTCAAGATTGCGTTTTGAGTTTGGATCCATGCGTAAAAACGAGTCCACATGATAAGACGTTGTTTTTTGCAAATGATCTAATGACCTTTTTTGTGTCTTATGAGCATAATGAAGTAATCGTGCCATCGTTGTTTGTAGTTTCGTCTGCTTTAACTCCATCACTAAATGAGCAAATGAATCAATCACATGACAGTCATCCATCATTGAAATGGAGTGAATTCCTCGCTCACGAAGCATTTTTTCAACAGCAGGGGCTACATCACTCGCCAGTACGACTTCACGTGCTTGAAGCATCACCACTTCATGAATCGCTTCTTCACGTGTTGCGATCATGGCAACCTTTGACTCTCCAGTGGATAAGTCCAGATGTGCAACGCAATAAGTATCATCATCAAATCCCGTGACAGATGCCAAGTAATGATTCTCTTTTTCTTCTAAACTTCTCGAATCCATCACCGTTCCAGGTGTGATCATTTGAACAATTTCACGTTTAACAACACCTTTTGCCTGCTTTGGATCTTCAGTTTGTTCACAAATCGCTACCTTGAAACCTTTATCAATGAGTTGCTCAATATAACCAGCTGCTGCATGATGAGGCACTCCACACATTGGAATTTTTTCTTCTACTCCACCGTCACGAGCGGTAAGAGTGATTTCAAGTTCACGCGAGGCATTAAGCGCATCATCAAAAAACATTTCATAAAAATCGCCTAAACGAAAAAATAAAAAGGCATCTGGAACCTCCGCCTTGACTTTTAAATATTGCTGTATCATGGGTGTGTATGTCTTCATAAACTAGAAACCTCTCCGATCTATAACCATCATTCATGTTCCTAGTATAGCATAAAATGCACTATATTCTCATGCAAGTCAACCATCCTAAAACTAGAAAAGCGAAGATTTTATCAGCAAAAACAAGATGAGATGAATGACAAGGTAATTCCAATTATAAGAAACAAAAAAACCGTTCGGATGCCGAAAACTCAAACATCAAATGATAAAAAATCCTGAGAATGCCCAGGACCTTCGTCACATATGGACGCAAAAACAAAACACTTTTGGAAAGAAAAATACAAAAATGAAGATCATGCTCGTTATAAAAAACATTCAGTTTAATCTAACGTAAAACAAACCACCTCCCCTTCCACTTTGCTTAGTGCACAAAACACAAAAGTAGAGTCTAAACTTTTTTCAATTTTAACAAAAAAAAACTAGGCAACGTTCTGCCCAGTTTAGTCTTTTTCGGACTCATCTTTTAAATCTAAGAAGTCGGTATTGATGTCATCAATTTCATCGTCATCAATTCCATCATCCCAGTCTTCTTCGGACTCATCACGATGGTAAATGACAACCATTTTTGTTTCGCCTATACACTCTACCAACATTTCCCGCTCAACTTGAGCAACGACTTTATTTCCGTTCTCTGAGATGGAGGCTTCAAGACAGTTCGGTTGTTGCAAGACACGCGCGATAATTTCATTGTCATCATAATAATCTGCATCGCGATATTTTAGCTTAATGATATCTTTGTACGTGATATTTTCAATGACGACAGATGTTTTTGAATTATCATGATGAGAATACCAAACATTGACATCAAACGAACCATCAACCTCTACCTTTTTTCCTGATTTTTTCGCATCATATTTATGGTTGATGATCCAACACCCTAAAATACTCGTTGGTCGATGCGGCGGGAGAATACTATGATTTGATTGTGTAAATTTTCGGCCCTTGGCCACGACGGACTTAGTAATAATTTCTCTGTACTCCGACATTCATGCGGCCTCCTTTCATTTTCCTTTTATCCTATGCAGGATGTCCAAAAGATGTGCGAAAACCTATAAAATTGTTAATGAATTCAATCACATCACTTTTTTCATTACAATTGAAACGTGATTTAGAAATATACGGGATAGCATGAACAAAGAAGCTGGGACTGTGAAAAAAACTTGTATACACTCGTACTAGTTCAGTTGACACAGACACTTGTTCCCCAACCTACAAATTAACTGATTGATGAAATTTACGAGCTCTTTAATTCGATCACCGACTATTTCGCTGATCAAAGACGTTTAGATTTGTTTCCAGCATTCATTAAAACATGCCTAATTATGACGTAAAATCAAATACATTATAAAACTTCCTCTATAGAAATTACTGATCAAGCTACCATCACTAAAGTACTGGAGAACATTTAGAAGCGGATTTCTTTTCAGTGACCATATAGGGGTGTTTTTTTCGGGGCTGTAAATAAATCAGGTTCCATATACAGAAGATCAATGATAGAGCTCATTCAACGTCCTTTCTTGGCTTGTTATATTCAAGCGCTTATTTCGAGTCATTGACCCTTGCTGTTGTTGGATCAGCGATAATACCAACGCTTATTAAAAGTGTCAAAAATAAATCAACAAGCGACTCATAATCGCCTGCGCTTCACAGTCCAAACTGCCCCATCAAAAATCCGATCAACGTAAAAAGAGCCATCCAGAATGGGTAGCTATGTAGACGTACTTTCCAATTAATTCAATGTAAAATCTACTTTAACTTAATTGTAATGCTGAATAAAAAATCGCCATTGCTCCACCAATTAGAACAACGATAAAGGAGGTAGTAATTGCGCTCGCGTCCATTTGGTGTCATCTTTAATTTCTTTGATGTCCTCTTTTAGGCTTTCAATATCGTGGCCATCAAGACTTTTGTTTACTACATCTTTCCACATGTCCAATTGATCACCCTCGTTGTCATCCCACTTCCCCCCTTAGAACATGCCCATTCTCTCTATTCAAAACATTTAAGACTTTATTAAAAAGAGGACCCTCTTTTATATGTTCAAGGTATAAATGAAATGAGAGCCTCACTATGATAATTAAAGCGTCAAGCCTAAAATACTAATCCTCCTTCTATTAAACTCAAATTATACAAAAGAGAGCGATCTAGCTAGATCGGTCCTCATTACTCTTTTAATTCATTCCTTTCTCTAGTGCTTTTTTATCTTTCTTAAGGCTTTCTACCTCTTCACTCAATTCTTGTACGGCTTTTATTAACGGCGCAATCAACTCAGTATATCCTAATGATAATACATCGTCTCCCCCGTTTATCTTATGATCTTGATACCCTCCAAAATCTACTCCGATATTTTCCATAACTTCTTTAACCTCTTGGGCAATAAGACCGTGATGAAACCTCTTTCCTTTTTTAGCACCTAATTCTACCTTATCCTCAGATTCTCCTGTGTAATTCTCACGATAATTCCATTTAAAATCACGCGGTCTTAATTGATTAATAAATTCTAACCCCAGTTGTGTATCTCTAATCTCATCCTTATCTCGTTCATCGGAGCGATTTTGTACGGAACCATAAGCATACGTAGTAATTCCACTAGTTCCTAATTGCAATTGATTATTCCCAGAAGCTCTAGATTGCTTACCAATACCAATTGAGTGTGATACAGACATGAGCTCATTACCAGAAACGTTGAAGGCCAGCGCTTTATCTCCTAAGGCTGTATTAGAATGTCCGTTTTCTAGAAAACATAAAGCTTCCGTTCCAACTGCAACATTGTCATGATTCCCTTCACCTGTTAGCGCTCTTAATGTAGATGATCCCACTGAAACAATACGGTTATTTACCTTCGAAGTATAACTAGCGTTGGGGCCTAAGGCTACATTAAACACACCGTCGACGTTATTATATAGCGCTGCAGAACCCATAGCTGTATTACTATCTGCATTTGTATTAAATGCGGCATTGTATCCTATTGCGGTATTATGGCTCGCTTGTTTCCTATCTTGTTGTCCGCCTTGTTGAACAGAACCAGAGTAAGCATTTGTACCTACTGCTGTATTATAATTTCCCGATTCATTGGCATGAGCAGAATTTCTTCCTACTGCCGTATTCCCAGTCCCTTTTTTATTGTATCTTAATGAATACGCCCCAACTGCTGTGTTTCTACTCCCTGCGTCTGAAGCAGTCGGATTCGCCTCTACTTCCCCTACATTAAATTCTAAGGCTGCATCTCCAAGGGCAACATTATTATAGCCTTCTTCGTTATTTTTAAGTGCTGCATGACCTGTAGCTACATTACGCCAGCCTCTAGTATTTTTTTCTAAAGCTGATTCACCAATTCCAACATTTCTATACCCACCAGATCGAGCACCATCATCTGGATAAAATTCATTCGCAAGACCCGCTTCTTTACCTCCAAATACATTCGTGTTCCCAGAGAGAATTAGAGCATGAGTAGCATCTTTAACTTTCCCATTTATTTTAAAAATCCCATTAAAATAAAGGTTCCTAGAGAACTCCTTTGTTACTACAAACTCTTTACCTAGTAAGTTAACTATTGTACTTTGCACTTTATTTTCAATCTCTTCAAATGCCTTTGTGTCATCTGTTTGTCCATCTCCAAAAGCTCCGAAATCCAATGGATTTATAATTTCGTTTCCCACTAATATACCCCTCTCTATCGCTTCTCTTATCCTAATTTCGATTTGTTAAATCACCTGTTCGTCTACAATTGGCCTATCGATTTAATAAATAATCATCCGCTTGTTCTTTAATCACCATCACGTGTTCTGGAAGCATCTTCGACGTTTTAGAGTCATCTTCATCACGTAGTAAATGACAACCTCCTTTTTAGAGGAAATATAAATAGCCCCTCTACTGTTCAGTAAAGGAGCTAGTTTATTTTTAAAAGAAGTTTCTCGTAAAATCTTTCTAAGATACAATTTGCGATACTACACAAGTGATTCAATAAACTAATTAAAAGTCGATATAGTGCTCTGGATTTACAGAGTTTGATTTATTACCATTCCAAGTCCCTTTGTGTAGCTCAAAGTGTAAGTGCTGTCCGAAAGAATAACCAGTGTTCCCCATGTTTCCTAATAATTGACCCTGGGACACTTTATCACCAGCATTTACGGTTCTTGAACCATCTCTCATATGAGCATATACGGTTTCCCATACTTGACCATCAATTTCATGCTGAATCATTACTACTTGACCATATGAACTAGAATTATATGATTGGCTTACTGTACCCGATGCAGCCGATAAAACCTTTATTCCATCACCGTTTCTAGCTAAGTCAATTCCATGATGGAAATCAAGAGGCGGTCTTGGACCGTACCTATCAAATATTGTATAGGTGTCAACAAGTGGAAGTTGGAATTCTTGCTCATTGTCATTTTCACTTAGATTTATAGCAAAATATGTGTTCGTACCACCAGAAATAGTACGACCTCTCGCCATATTTCCAATTACTGCATTATTATTACATGTACTCGTAAGGCCCACTGCTTCAATATGTTCACCGTGTATATGGTTACCACTTACAAGATTGTTGTTGGCTCCGGCGGATAAGCGAATGTGGATCCCTGAAGAACCAAAGACCTTGTTACCAGTCACATTCACATAATCTGTATTATCAGTTAAATAAATACCAAAGTTTCCAGTATTCCTGACATAGTTATTGGCTATGATTCCATGATTAACCTTATAGAGAGCAATTCCAAATGAGGCTGTTGTATCAACCGTGTTATTAATAATTGATACTCTAGACATCGCGCCTCCCTCAAAGCTAATTCCTCTCGCTGATTTAGTGTTGTCAATCGTATTTCCATTTATAGTTATTCTGTTAATATTTCCAGTAAACCACATCGAAGAGGCATTACCATTTGACAGTGTGTTCCCTGTGATATTCATTCTTGTCGCGTTCCTAAAGTAGAATGTATTACCATTGTTACCATCACAAGAGTTACCAACAATCGTAACGTTGTGAGCTGAGTACCCATTATCCTCAGTAACAGAGATGGCATGACCCAGCCTGTGAGACCCGTTAATGACATTGTTAGCAACCGTCCAACCGCAAGAGTCCTGTTGAGTCGATCGAATTTCTACTCCTTCACCACAATTAATCATCGTATTTCCTGAAACAACAACGTCATTCCAGTCAAATCCCCTAACTGCTTGAGCTTCCAAGTTTTCAAAGTGATTCCCAATGATTCTTATATTGGTTGCTGGAAACCCCGTTACTGCTGAATGGGTACCAACTCCACGTGAAGTACTTAAAAAAGAACAACCTTGAACGAGTACATCTTGACAAGGTGTATTATCGTAAATACCCATATGAGGGAAAGCGTCTGAACTAATCATCAAGTCAATTTGAATCGCTTCTGTAAGTCTCTCTCCAGAATATTGACTAAAGGTACAGTTGACGATCTTTGCACCATAGATTGAATTGATCTCAATCGAATGTGAGTCGTAATTGTTGATAAAATTGACCTCTTTTATTGTAATGTTACGAGCATGAGCAAACATAATCTCTGAAGCTCTCGAGTTTATATTTCCCCCTCCGTCAATCGTTCCACCTTCAATCAAGATATTCCCTTGACCGTTGTACAAAGTATATTGATCGTCTCGTCTACCATTTAAGAACATAGGACTAAAAGCGGAACCTCTTTCGATCACAGCCTTATGGGATAAGAGAATTTTAGTGCCTTGGAATACTTCAAGTGTGTTGTGAACTTTATAGACTCCATCAGGGAAAAATAAAGTACCTCCACTGTTAGATTGGATGTGATCCAACGCGCTTTGGATGGCTTCCGTGTCGTCCGTCACACCATCTCCTACCGCCCCGTAATCTTTAACGTTGATAGCGTAATCATCCTTTTGGCTTGAATAGTTCTCACAATCTTGAGTATAACCATTTGCTAATTTAGCAGACTCCCATTTTTCGTCAAGATCCTTGATCTCCTGCATTTTTTCATCTGAATCCCCCAATTTTGATTCAGCAATTAGCTTTTCAGCCACTTCCATCATTTCGTTACGTAATGTTAAATATTGTTCTTTTGTCATGTAAATATCCTCCTCATCATGTCAATAAATGTAGGTTCTCTTTTTCTTTTTGTTGCAGCAAAAAATCCGTTTAACTGTTCATTTGAACAGTTAAACGGATTTCATTTCTGACATTATTGATCACTTCTTGTGGAATTGTGCCTAAAACCACTCATGTTTCCCGCTAGTTTTATGAAGTCTAGCAACTTGCTCATCCATTCCTCTTTTAATGCTGTATGAAATTGGCAACGGTCTTTACTAGCCGAACCGTCTTAATTTACATTTTCAGCAAAATATGTGTTCGTACCACCAGAAATAGTACGACCTCTCGCCATATTGCCAATTACTGCATTATTATTACATGTACTCGTGATCCCAACTGCTTCATTATGATCACCGTGTATATGGTTACCTTTTACAAGATTGTTGTTGGCTCCGGCGGATAAGCGAATGTGGATCCCTGAAGAACCAAAGACCTTGTTACCAGTCACATTCACATAATCTGTATTATCAGTTAAATAAATACCAAAGTTTCCAGTATTCCTGACATAGTTATTGGCTATGATTCCATGATTAACCTTATAGAGAGCAATTCCAAATGAGGCTGTTGTATCAACCGTGTTATTAATAATTGATACTCTAGACATCGCGCCTCCCTCAAAGCTAATTCCTCTCGCTGATTTAGTGTTGTCAATCGTATTTCCATTTATAGTTATTCTGTTAATATTTCCAGTAAACCACATCGAAGAGGCATTACCATTTGACAGTGTGTTCCCTGTGATATTCATTCTTGTCGCGTTCCTAAAGTAGAATGTATTACCATTGTTACCATCACAAGAGTTACCAACAATCGTAACGTTGTGAGCTGAGTACCCATTATCCTCAGTAACAGAGATGGCATGACCCAGCCTGTGAGACCCGTTAATGACATTGTTAGCAACCGTCCAACCGCAAGAGTCCTGTTGAGTCGATCGAATTTCTACTCCTTCACCACAATTAATCATCGTATTTCCTGAAACAACAACGTCATTCCAGTCAAATCCCCTAACTGCTTGAGCTTCCAAGTTTTCAAAGTGATTCCCAATGATTCTTATATTGGTTGCTGGAAACCCCGTTACTGCTGAATGGGTACCAACTCCACGTGAAGTACTTAAAAAAGAACAACCTTGAACGAGTACATCTTGACAAGGTGTATTATCGTAAATACCCATATGAGGGAAAGCGTCTGAACTAATCATCAAGTCAATTTGAATCGCTTCTGTAAGTCTCTCTCCAGAATATTGACTAAAGGTACAGTTGACGATCTTTGCACCATAGATTGAATTGATCTCAATCGAATGTGAGTCGTAATTGTTGATAAAATTGACCTCTTTTATTGTAATGTTACGAGCATGAGCAAACATAATCTCTGAAGCTCTCGAGTTTATATTTCCCCCTCCGTCAATCGTTCCACCTTCAATCAAGATATTCCCTTGACCGTTGTACAAAGTATATTGATCGTCTCGTCTACCATTTAAGAACATAGGACTAAAAGCGGAACCTCTTTCGATCACAGCCTTATGGGATAAGAGAATTTTAGTGCCTTGGAATACTTCAAGTGTGTTGTGAACTTTATAGACTCCATCAGGGAAAAATAAAGTACCTCCACTGTTAGATTGGATGTGATCCAACGCGCTTTGGATGGCTTCCGTGTCGTCCGTCACACCATCTCCTACCGCCCCGTAATCTTTAACGTTAATAGGGTAATCACTCTTTTCACTTGCATAGTCCAAACGGTCTTGAACATAACCATCTTTCGCGTTTACTTCATCGTTGTCTTTCAATGCTTTTAAGTTAGCGTTTGCTAATTTAGTAGACTCCCATTTTGCGTAAAGATCTTTGATCTCCTGCATTTTTGTATCTGAATCTTCAAAGTTCGATTCAGCAATTAGTTTTTCAGCTGTTTTCATCATTTCGTTACGTAGTACTAAGTATTGTTCTTTTTCCATGTTAATGTCCTCCTCGTAATGTCAGTAAATATAGGTTACCTATTGCTTTTTGTTGCAGAAAAAATCCGTCTCACTGTTTGAGCAGTTAAACGGATTTCATTTCTAACTTTATTGATCACTTTTTGTGGAATTGTGCCTGAAACACTTTTACGAGAATCTTTCAACATTCTTCACATCCCACTCTTGACCGTTGTTTTTAGGTTTTAGCTTATCCTCAACATCTAAATGGCAAAGCCCTTCAAAAGCTCCTGTTCCTGCTCCACCACCTCCTTTAATCGAGAGTCAAAAGCCTTGATAAACTTGCTACGAGCGCAAATCAAAAAGCAGGCTAATTGCCTGCCTTAGTTTTTTATTTTTACTTCTTCCACTCTTTCACCTCTTCTTTCGCTTTTTTCAAGCAACGTCATGTGATTGTAGAAGCAAGTCTGATTTATAGTCAGAAGTGTCTATATATAGGGTACTCTACACCGAGATAAAGTAAGACATTGGGACGAATTTTTTTATTTCCTTCCCTTTTACAAATACCACTTTCATCTTGCTTAATCCCTCATGCATCAGTTCCAATCTACGTTTCTCTAAATTCTCTATCTGTTTCGTTACGAACCATCTGTGACCAACTTTATGCTTCTGCATAGTTTCGGAGAGTAACTCCATAAACACTTTAAGCAGATTAAGTCGAAGTTTATATGATATAATTAACCAAAATTTTTTGGAGGATGGTTATGGATAACATGTTTATTTTTATATTTTTTCTTATCGCTGTTGCACTGATCACGATAGGAGTAATATCATTCGTCCTATTTATACGAAGACTATTAGTTAATTCACATGCTAAAAGAAATAACCACGCTAAAAACATTGAAGAATTAAAACATAAATTAGATAGAATCATCGTTTTACTCGAGAAAGAAAGAGGTAATTAAATCTTCACTTTCCAGTCCCTGGACCATCATTGCTATAATACCCGGCATTATGACGGAAAATTCATTATTTAAGCATCTATAAATTAAGATGCTTTTGTTATTGCTCTCTAACTAAATGTCGCATGATATGTCTAAAACGCTATACTTCTTTTTATCCTTCACTCCTTCACCTCCCATCTATCATTTCTTTTAACGATCCATCTTGAAATCATTTCTTTGTTCATCCCCTCTTTACATATTGTGATAACAGTGAGTGAATCACTCTCATTGTTATCAATGTTCAGCTACATAGCGCCACATAAGGATCACTCCTTAATTAATACAGTAATGTCTATCAAACGACGTAACTCGTAATAGTCCATATCGTGGATCGACTTGCCTTTATTATTTTCTGTAATACCAGATGCCAATAGATCTTGAACAAATCTTTTTGCCATTGACTCATGTACTCTCTTCACGGCGTTATAAAGAATAGTCATTGATTTTCCTCCTAGGTTTTGTGGCGTTCATTATTGAACTTGCTGTAGCCAATCCAATTCGGATCACCTTTTTTGATCGCTAGCGCTCATTCAAAAGCTAGTTCATGCGATCCATGTTCTTCAGTAAGAAGGAGTGATTTAATCCCTCTAATCCCCCTCGTGTTTGATAATCTGTTTCTCGTTTAGAAAAAAAGAGATCCTCCGAACCTTGGCTTTAGCGTCAGCTCTCCGTTTTTCTCGTTAGATTCTTCTTGCTTTTTGTTCCCTTAGATTCCGTTCCTAACTGCTTGTTCAGCGCATGGGATGATATCAACACCGAAACTAGATGTTTATCACTCTCTCCTACCCAATACAGATGTTGAACATATTATTCACATATTTAGCAAATTTTAAAAAGGAAGAGACGAGATATTAACTTGCTGTCGTAAATGAAGATGTTGATTTGATGCATCAAAAACGAAAAAACGACGTACTAACCATGATGCTATTTTTCAATCAGTGTTGGTTTGTTCTGTGTGTGATTCCAACGTGGTAGCCAATCGTACCATCTAAAACCTACGTTGTAGAGCGTGAACGAGACCGCAGAAGGTATTCAGATATTAGACAACGAGCATTGGAAAAAAGCATTGATATGAAAACAATTGAGTTTGATTTTATGAGGAATGATAAAAAGGAAATAAATCAAGATATCAGATACTGAAAAAACGACTCCACATTGAACGCACGCAAGAAGACATACTTAGCATGTTTGCTTGCTAAAAAAGAATCCTACTAAAGAAGAATTCAATATGAATTCGGGGATTCGAATAACACATTAGAGAAACTTATACTTGAATTTTTCTAATTTGTTTGGACGCATCTGCTAGACATAAAGAGAATACAGCACTTGTTGTTTTACAAATGATGCAATTTCCTTTTTTACATTAACTGTTGGTAATTAAAAGAACCTCGATTTCTCGAGGGGGGGTATTGACGTTCCATTAATGAAGATTTTCCTCTTCTTGGATTTTCGTTCTAAATGCTCTCTTCCACCTTATTCATTTCACCCGTTAATGTTTTTTTCTACTTTTTGGATCGGTGTAAGTGTCCGATGCTTTTCGCATGTAAAAGATTCTGTGAGCAATTCTTTCATCTGTTGCTCTAGGTGTTCAAAAGAATCTAGATGATTACCGTTTTGAACATCCTCTTCCATTTTGATTAAAGGTTCTTGCGAATCAGGCTGAAGCTCGAGACCCCTTTCTTTTTCTAGATGAACATCATTTTTCTCTGTTAATTCATCTAGTTTTTGTAAAAATGTTTCATTCTCCACTTGTATACGTTTATTTTTTTCCTCACTTAATCTTCGTTGTTCTTCTGCAATTGCTAAACTTGACTTTAACTCATCTATTTGTTCCTGCAACACTTTTTGATTTCTTCTCTGACCCTCTTGTTCCGTATGAGAGGTCTGAATAGTGGACTTAAGCTTCTTTTGTAGTACCTCTTTTTCTTTTTCAGAAAAAGCAATTTGACGTTTTAATTCCACTTGTACTCGTTCCATATCATTTTTATGTTCATTTGTTTCCTTTTCCAACATATCATAGGCAGCTTGCTGTGACTCGCATTCTTGTTGCTTATGATTCAAGCGATTCATCAGTACTCGTATTTCTCTTTTCTGAACATCTAACCTCTCTATATAGCTAGTTTGTTTATTAGCAAGATCCACTTTTTCTTTTTGGTACGTACTTCTTTCTTTTAACAAATTTTCATTCTCTGCTTGTATACGTTTATTTTTTTCTTCACTCATGTTCTGTTGTTCTTCTGCAAGTGCTAAGTTTGACTTTAACTCATTTATTTGTCCGTGCAACGCTTTTTGGTTTCTTCTTTGATTCTCTTGTTCCGTATGGGATGTCTGGATAGTGGTCTCAAGCTTCTCTTGTAAGATCTCTTTTTCTTTTTCAGAAAAGTCAATTTGATGTTTTAATTCCACTTCTACTCGTTCCATATCGTTTTTATATTCGTTTGATTCTTTTGCCAACATATCATAGGCAGCTTGCTGTGACTCGCATTCTTGTTGCTTCTGATTCAATCGATTCATCAGTACACGTATTTCATTTTTCTGAACATCCAACCTCGCTATATAGCTAGTTTGTTCACTTACAAGATCTTCTTTTTCTTTTTGATACGTAGATGTTTCTTCTTTAAGTTCTTCTAGTTGCTCCTTGAGGAATTGTACTTGTTTTTTTGTGTCACGAGATCGCTTATTTAGCAGTTCATTCGTTTGCGTGAAGCGTTTAGATACCTCCTCGAACTCTTTCGATAATTCATTATTTTTATTTTGTAAGCTATCAATCATGGAGTAGTGGTAATTTTCCTGATACTGCTTGACTTTAGCCTTGTATTTTATTAATTCTGAGTTTAAATGAATCACTTTTTGCTGCAGTTGAATAGGATCTTTTGTGAACTCTCTTCTATCGTGCATGATACGATCTACCTCCCGTTTTTTATTTTCTCATGACGCTAACTAAACGTTTTACCTGTCTATATGTGCTAAACAAGGAAAAGTGATAAGCCCAATTTAAGTAGGTGAACTTATCATTTGTATCATTGAGAAGATTGACTCGAACTTGGTTCTACGTACATTCCTGAATTTTACTTGTCCACTCCGTTATCACTCCTTTAAAAAGCAGAAAGAGAGGAGAAGTTTCTTTCTTAATCTTTATGCTTGCTGCTTAATCGTCATCACCATTAGATACGCATTGTAGTGATATATGATCCACGCAGGAAAAGGAAAGAATGGACGAACAACAGCTATTGAATAATCCAGTGTCGGTTTATGAGCAATGAATGTACATGAAACCGCCCGATCATAAGCAAACGAAATGAGTATAATGAATTATTCACTTCAAGGAGGTGTGAGCATTGATGAGGCGTCCTACAAATCGAAAAAAAACATCCACCAAAAATGCTAGTTCTACTGTTGCTAATTCATCACCAAAACGAAAGAATAGTAAAAAAGGGGGATGTGGTTGTTGTGGTAAGAAGAAAAAAAAATAAAAAAACACATTTCAATAAAATGAAATGTGTTTCTTCAAGTTTTAATCGCATGATCATTATATGGATATGATTCTTCATCAATATGAACATCAGTCATTATAAAGTAATCGAACTGCTTCTGTTGCCTCAAATATTAGAGAACTGTACATTCAAGAGATAAATCATGTTTATTGCTATAGTCTTCTCCTTTGCTCACAGCAAAAGCAAACCCAACAACCACCTCATATTCGGAGTGGCCCCAGTTGAAAAGTTCAGTGCAGTAAGAAGGAATGTACAGTCCTCATCTTTTATTTTATAAAATGTTAGTCTATCGTCACTTCTTTGTTCTGTAGGAAACACACGCGATTCGGTATGTTCCAATTCTGAATCGCCAATAAGATCTTATACTTTGATCACACATTGAAGAGCTGCCATCACGCTCCACTATTTATTCCACCAGTCCTTTGATAGATCTTAAAAGAATCCTAATTTTTTCGGACTATAACTAACAAGCATGTTCTTTGTTTGTTGGTAATGCTCAAGCATCATTTTGTGATTTTCTCTACCGATTCCTGACATTTTGTATCCACCAAACGCAGCGTGTGCAGGATACTGATGGTAACAGTTCGTCCATACACGACCCGCTTGTATACCTCGCCCGAAGCGATACGCTGTGTTGACATTACGCGTCCAAACGCCTGCCCCTAGCCCGTAAAGCGTATCGTTCGCAATTTCAAGTGCTTCCTCATCCGTTTTAAATGTAGTCACAGAAAGAACTGGACCAAAGATTTCTTCTTGGAAGATTCTCATTTTGTTATGACCTTTAAAAATAGTTGGTTGGATGTAATAGCCATCCGCATTTTCGCCATCTTGTTTATTGATTTCTCCACCGACAAGTACTTCAGCACCTTCATCTTTACCAATTTGCAAGTAGGCTTGGATTTTTTCCATTTGTTCTGCCGATGCTTGTGCACCCATCATCGTATTAGGATCAAGTGGATTGCCTGTGTTGATCGCTTTTACGCGTTCAACGACTCGTTCCATAAACTGATCAAAAATATCTTCATGTACGAGTGCTCGAGATGGACATGTACATACTTCTCCTTGATTTAACGCGAACATGACTAGACCTTCCACCGCTTTATCCACAAAGTCATCATCTTCGTCCATGATATCTTTAAAGAAGATATTTGGTGATTTACCACCAAGCTCTAGTGTGACTGGAATCAAGTTTTGAGAAGCGTATTGCATGATCATACGTCCGGTAGTGGTTTCACCTGTAAACGCGATTTTAGCGATGCGATCACTTGATGCAAGTGGTTTACCAGCTTCAAGACCGAAACCGTTTACAATATTTAGTACACCAGGAGGCAATAAGTCGTCAATCAACTCGGTCAAGAACAAGACTGATGCAGGCGTTTGTTCAGCTGGCTTTAACACCACACAGTTTCCTGCTGCCAGTGCAGGTGCAAGTTTCCAAACAGCCATTAAAATTGGAAAATTCCAAGGAATAATTTGTCCGACTACACCAAGTGGTTCATGGAAGTGATACGCTACCGTGTCATTATCAATTTCTCCAAGTGTTCCTTCTTGAGCGCGAATCACTCCTGCAAAATAACGAAAGTGGTCAATTGCTAAAGGAATATCAGCATTTAATGTTTCACGGATCGCTTTCCCGTTGTCCCATGTTTCTGCCACAGCAAGCATTTCAAGGTTCTCTTCCATGCGATCTGCAATCTTATTTAAAATAATCGATCGTTCTGTGACTGATGTTTTCCCCCAAGAATCTTTGGCTTTATGGGCAGCGTCAAGAGCAAGTTCAATATCTTCTTCTGTTGATCTTGCGACTTGGCACAATTCCTTACCATTAATAGGTGAAAGGTTTTCGAAATATTCTCCATTTGATGGAGCAACCCATTCCCCACCTATGTAGTTATCATATTTTTCTTTAAAGTGTACAATGGAATCTTCAGTATTTGGATTAGCATAGGTTAGCATTTATATTCCCCCAGTTTATTCGAATGTGTTCCCTCATTTGTCTCTCTTGTTGAATGTTCTGTTCTTCTTATTACAGTCACCTCTCATTCGATGTAATTGCTGCGCTCTTATTCTACTTAGATTAAAAACGCCTAATGCATATTCCATATTTATTATAATATAAAAGTTGTCATTTTTCTGATTTTTTTATTTAAATACTGATTCTGTCGTTTTGTCGGTCGATGAACAAAATTCTACCTCTTTACCCTTAAGGGATCTTCTATCAACTGAATTGTCCTCCATTTTTTTAAAAAATCCCCTCTCTCCAACTGGAGAAAGAGGATTAATATTATGAACAGCTACGACTTCCACCTTTTCGGACTTGTGCACCTGTTTCACCTTTTAAAATATCGCCGCCTGTTTGACGGATAATTTCATCCGTTACAGCGTTTGATACGGTGTTTGCCACCATTTGAAGAAGTTCGTTTACTTCAACCTGTGATTGCTTAAATTCTTGAACAATTGGAATATCATTAATTTCAGCTTCCACTTTTTCAATTTTTGCTTCAATCATTTTCAACGCTTCATGCTTGCCATAGTGTTGAAAATTGACTGCTTGTTTTTGCAAGCTTCTTAGACTTGCCATTTTCTCACGGATTTTTTGATTTTCTTGAATTTGTGCTTCAGCACGTTTAAAGAAATCAACTTCTTCTGTTTCTGTAATCATTGTCGCTAAATCTTTTGCTTTTGCAATAATTTCTTTTTTTGTATAACGTTGTTCCATTACGCATTCACCTCGACCGGTTGCACAACATCAATCATTTCACCATTTAAGCTCCATGTTTTGGCATCCGTTATTTTTACTCGAACTAATTTTCCTACTACATTTTTTGGAGCAACAAAATTTACAAGTTTACTTGTGCGTGTGTAGCCTGACAGTACATTAGGATTTTTTCGACTTTCGCCTTCAACAAGCACTTCAACGACTGAGCCTTCTAGCTTTTTCAATGCAGCGTTAGACAGGTCGTTAACAAGTGTGTTTAAGCGTTGTAGTCGTTCTTTTTTAACTTCCATTGGTACATTGTCTTCCATTTTAGCGGCTGGTGTGCCCTCACGTGGAGAGTAAATGTACGTAAATGCCGTCTCAAAACCAACTTCTTTGTATAAGCTCAATGTTTCTTCAAACTGTTCTTCTGTCTCATTCGGGAAGCCAACGATAATATCTGTTGTCAGAACAGCATTTGGAATCGCTGCACGAATTTTACCAACCAGATTGATAAAATGCTCTCGAGTATATTTACGAGCCATCATCTTTAACACTTTAGATGAGCCATGCTGAACGGGTAAATGAATGTGTTCAACCAGATTTCCACCTTTTGCCAGTACTTCGATTAAGTAATCGTCGAAATCGCGGGGGTGGCTTGTTGTGAATCGTATACGCGGAATGTCGATCTTACGTAGCTCGTCCATCAACTGACCTAAACCGTATGTCATGTCATCAAAATCTTTTCCATAAGCGTTTACGTTTTGACCAAGCAGGGTGATCTCCTGATAGCCTTGAGACGCAAGATGACGAACTTCTTGAATAATATCTTCTGGACGACGACTACGCTCTTTGCCTCGCGTGTATGGAACAATACAGTAGGTACAAAACTTATCGCACCCGTACATAATATTAACCCAGCCTTTAATAGCACCTTTACGTACCTTTGGGAGATTTTCAATAACGTCGCCTTCTTTAGACCAAACTTCAACGACCATTTCTTTGCTCATGTACGCTTCGTTTAAAATGTTTGGCAAACGGTGGATGTTATGTGTACCAAAAATCATGTCAATGTGCTGATGGGTTTTTAAAATCTTATTTACAACAGATTCTTCTTGTGACATACAGCCACAAACGCCAATCAACAAGTCTGGACGTTCTAATTTTAGTGGCTTCAAGTGGCCAATCTCACCAAAAACTTTATTTTCTGCGTTTTCACGAATCGCACATGTGTTAAGCAAAATCACATCAGCATCTGCGGTTGAATCTGTTAGCTCATAGCCAAGTTGTAGGAAAATCCCTGCCATTACTTCTGTATCATGCTCATTCATTTGACAACCGTACGTACGGATGTAGAATTTACGTCCTTTACCCATGCCTTCAAATGCCGGATCGATCGTAAAATCTTTATGATAGCTCACTTCTTCTTTGCCACGTTTTTTCGCATCTTTTAAAGAAGGTGGGCTATAGACTGTTTCGAAGTATCGGCTATAGTCTTTAACCGTCTCTCCTGTGGCAGGTGTCTTTGACGCGGCTTGTCCCGCTAGACGCTGCTCTTCATTCATCTAAAAATCCCCTTTCTATCAATCAAACCAAATACGGTTTCTGTATACAATGACTACATAGATCTCTTCTAAATATGTTTTGAATGTAGTTCAAAATCACACGCCCTTATAGTATAAAGGGTCGATACTTCTTATACAATAGGCACGCCTTGTTTGTCGTTAAATTGACTTTTTTCATATTGATGTGCTGGGTTTTTCCTGATAAAGATAATAGACACATCTATTCAGGGACAATGATCTCATTCTTTCCCCCATAAAAAGAAGGCAGCAAATGTGCAAGGCACCTACGAGTGCGCACATCTCCTGCCTTTTACTGCTGCGTTCTACCTCGGTTCAACTATGAGCTTCATGGCGGTTCGATCTTCTCCATCAATTTTAATGTCAGTGAATGCAGGAATACAAATTAAATCCACGCCCCCGGGGGCAACAAACCCTCTGGCAATAGCAACCGCTTTTACTGCCTGATTTAGTGCGCCAGCTCCAATCGCTTGTACTTCTACCATCCCTTGTTCACGTAACACACCGGCTAATGCCCCGGCGACTGAATTGGGATTTGATCGTGATGATACCTTCAGGACGTCCACCATCATGTACCTCCTCATTAACGTCAACTACCACACCATGGATGTGATGATTTCCATTCACTATATTCGTGGAAGTGACTTCCTATGCTTTTTGAGGGGACTTTTTGTTATTGTGACACGAACGGACGATCTTCGTTAATCAAAATGCGTTCAATGTGAGTGGCTTTACCCGTTTTTCGATCAAGTTCAATAAAGCACCCACTAAGAATCGCACGTCCTGATTTTGGTACTTCAAAACGGACAGGTAAGCTTGTCACGAAACGTTTTAATACAGCGTCACGTTCCATTCCTAAAACGGCATCATATGGACCTGTCATCCCAACATCTGATAAATACGCGGTCCCATCGGGTAAAATTCGATTGTCCGCTGTTTGAACATGTGTATGAGTACCCACAACAGCTGATACTTTACCGTCTAAAAACCATCCCATTGCTTGTTTTTCGCTTGTAGCTTCTGCATGAAAATCAACAAAAATAAACGGTGTATGGCGTTTTGCTTCATCCACAAGTTTTTTTACAACCGGAAACGGATCATCTACTGGATTCATAAAGGTACGCCCAAGCGCATTGATCACTGCAATTTCCGCACTCCCAGCTTGAATCATCTGAATACCTTTGCCTGGTGCTCCTTTAGGGTAATTAGCAGGGCGCACGATATTTGTTTTTTGATCAATAAATTGAAAAATTTCACGGTTATCCCACGTATGATTTCCCATCGTAATTACATTTGCACCTGCCGCTTCAAGTTGACGATAAATTTTTTCTGTTATTCCCCGTCCAGATGCAGCATTTTCTCCGTTGATAATCGTCACGTCAGGTTGATATTTTTCTTTTAACTGCGGCACATATTCTTCGACCATTTCTCGACCCATTGAGCCGACCACATCGCCAATAAATAAAAGTTTCATAAAAGTTCCTTTCTCTTACATAGTATATTTCAGTTTACCATATCATCTATACAAAAAGAGAAAGGCAATGTGAATGTTGCCACATTGCCTTTCTATTATTTTGCGTATTCAACTGCTCTCGTTTCGCGAATGACGGTAACTTTAATGTGTCCCGGGTAATCGAGTTCTCCCTCGATACGCTTACGAATGTCGCGTGCTAGTCGATGAGCTGTCATGTCATCGATTTGCTCTGGTTGAACCATAATTCGAATTTCACGTCCTGCTTGAATCGCAAAGGATTTTTCAACGCCATCATATGATTCTGAAATTTCTTCTAAACGCTCAAGACGGCGAATATAATTTTCGAGTGTCTCACTACGTGCACCCGGGCGTGCAGCAGATAATGCATCTGCAGCAGCAACAAGCACAGCAATAATGGACGTTGCTTCATGGTCACCGTGGTGAGAAGCAATACTGTTGATCACAACAGGGTGTTCTTTATACTTAGTCGCTAGCTCTACGCCGATTTCAACGTGGCTACCTTCTACTTCATGGTCAATCGCTTTTCCGATATCATGAAGCAATCCTGCACGTCTTGCGAGTGTTTCATCTTCGCCAAGCTCTGCTGCAAGTAGTCCTGAAAGATACGCAACTTCCGTTGAGTGCTTCAGAACATTTTGACCATAGCTTGTACGGTAACGAAGTCGACCCAAGATTTTGATTAAATCTGGATGCAAGCCGTGAGCACCCACATCAAACGTAGTTTGTTCACCGATTTCGCGGATATATTCATCCACTTCTCGTCGTGCCTTGTCCACCATTTCCTCGATTCGTGCCGGATGAATACGACCATCCTGTACGAGTTTTTCAAGCGCGATACGTGCTGTTTCACGTCGAATCGGATCGAATCCAGAAAGAATGACAGCTTCTGGCGTATCATCAATGATAAGATCAATTCCTGTTAACGTTTCAAGTGTACGGATGTTACGCCCTTCACGACCAATGATACGACCTTTCATCTCATCATTCGGCAAATTCACGACAGAAACAGTTGTCTCCGCTACGTGATCAGCCGCACATCGTTGAATCGCAAGCGAAAGTACTTCACGTGCTTTCTTCTCGGATTCTTCTTTTGCACGATTTTCCTGTTCCTTCACCATGATCGCTATATCTTGAGCAAGTTCTTTTTCCACCTGATCAAGGATAATGCTCTTCGCTTCTTCACGGGTCAAGCTGGAAATACGTTCAAGTTCAAGGTCTTGCTGTCGAACCATCTCGTCCACTTTGCTTTCCATCATTTCAATATGTTGTTGTCGTTCATGCAAGGAATGATCCTTGCGCTCAAGCAATGATTCGCGTTTCTCCATCGAATCATCTTTGCGATCGAAGTTTTCTTCTCGCTGCATTAAACGATTTTCTTGCTTTTGTAATTCGTTTCTTCGCTCACGAATTTCCGCTTCAATCTCTGAACGAAGCTTATGATTCTCATCTTTAGCTTCTAGTAGCGCTTCTTTCTTAAGTGCTTCTGCCTCACGTTTACCATTTGTAATGATTTGTTCTACAGAGCCTTTCGCGCCACCGATTTTCGCATCCATCATGAATTTATGAATCAAATAACCAACAAACACACCGACGATAATGCCAAGCAAAATGGAGATGATATCAAATAGTCCCATCGTATTCACCTCCCCTTGCTATTCAAATGTTTCAGATCCTGCCTTTTGTCGGCTAGTATAAAAAAGTACTATACAAGGCCAGGCAATTTAACTAGTCAAACGAATAAAATTGTAAAATATACAATTTTAATTTTAAGTCTGTGAATTTTTCTTGTCAAGGGTATTACAGAATATTCGAAGCAACCTTTATTTTACTGGATTTATACAAAAAAGCAAAGAGGAATTAGACTCTTTGCTTTTTCTATCAATTTAATAGTGATAAAAATAGATTTTTACTGATCATTTAATTTTAATTCTGCACCGTCTTCTGGAGCATCATGATCAATGTCCATACCGTGGTACTCACGAATTTTCATCATGATTTCTTGACGAGTTTCAGGGTTTTCTTTTAAAAATTGCTTCGAGTTTTCACGACCTTGTCCTAATCGGTCGCCATTATAAGAATACCAAGATCCACTTTTTTGAATAATGTCCACATCAGCACCTAAGTCGATAATTTCTCCTTCTCTTGAAATGCCTTCTCCGTACATAATGTCGACTTCGGCAATACGAAAAGGTGGAGCAACTTTATTTTTGACGATTTTAATACGCGTTTTATTTCCGACCATTTCATTTCCTTGCTTCAATGTTTCTGCACGTCTCACATCTAGACGGATCGACGAATAGAACTTTAATGCACGTCCACCTGGTGTCGTTTCAGGGCTCCCGAACATGACACCTACTTTTTCACGAATCTGGTTGATGAAAATCGCGATGGTGTTCGATTTACTAATCGCACCTGATAGTTTTCGAAGTGCTTGAGACATTAATCGAGCTTGTAGACCAACGTGAGTATCTCCCATTTCTCCTTCAATTTCTGCTTTTGGAACTAGCGCTGCAACAGAATCGACAACAATAATTTCAACTGCACCGCTTCGAACAAGCGCTTCAGCAATTTCAAGTGCTTGCTCCCCTGTATCTGGTTGGGATAGTAGTAACTCATCGATATTAACTCCTAGTTTGCTAGCGTACACAGGATCGAGCGCGTGCTCCGCATCGATAAACGCTGCTTGACCGCCATTTGCTTGAACTTCTGCAATGGCGTGAAGCGAGACAGTTGTTTTACCCGAACTTTCTGGTCCATATATTTCAAGCACACGACCGCGTGGATATCCGCCTATTCCAAGCGCTGCATCCAATGCGATAGATCCACTGGATACAGTTGAAATATTTCTATCAGTCTTTTCCCCCAACTTCATAATAGACCCTTTACCAAATTGCTTTTCAATCTGTTTTAGCGCCATATCGAGGGCTGCTTGACGTTCACTCACAAAAATTCCTCCTTTTATCTAAGGTACCAATCTTTATCTGAGAGGTATCTCATAACCTAACTATACTATACTCTTTTTTAAATCATTTAACAAGCAAAAAGCGAACATTTATTCGGTTTTTTTACCGATCAAAAATAGAGTCATTTTCACCTTTTCTCTAAAGAAGTCATTCGGTTTTCAATTCGATTTCAGAACCGATTTTGTTCTTTTCACTTTATTTATTTTTTTAGGCTCTGTTAAACAATAATGTTGATAATCGTTTAAAATCAAAGAACCCCAGTTGGAAGTCCTTTTTCTCGTTTTTTTATTCAAACATTAAAATTTTAGGGTCTTTTCCATCACAGTGAACAAGCATAGCGTGTAATTGTCCCCTGTGATGATAAACGTGTGCTAAGATTTCTAACAACCATTCATATCTTGTGTATGTCAAACCCCAATGTGAACTAGTTTCTGTAAGAAGTTCTTCTTCAGATAAATTCATATAATTATTTTTAAGTGCTTCAAAATTGACAAGCAAACCATCTTTTATCGAATCTAAGGTTTTATAAGATACTCCAGAATAAAAGTCTTCCATTTCTTCTTGGGTTGCTTCTTTTGAAATACGCCAATCAGCTTCGCAAATCACTGCAATATGTTCTAACAACTCTCCGATAGAATGTTTATTAGATGTAGGTGTTTTTTTAAAATCTTCTTCCTTCATTTTGCCAATCATTTCAATAACTGTTTTTACGGCTACTTCAATTTGGTGTAATGCGCTTTTACAATTCATATGTACCCCCTTGTGACGCTCTATTGTTTTCATTCCAACTTTGACTGAATACTTACCAAAGCGAACAACATTATTCGAATGGAAGTGAGTGCAAGTCTACCCATCTTTAGTTTTTCAATTTCTTAAATAATTTCCTTCAACGCCCGATACCACTCACTCTCGTCCTTTTACCTTATTATAGAACAACTGTTCGTTTTATTCAAATATAAACAGTGCTATTTAACAGAACCTTTTTTAAAAAGAAACATCCTCTTCACATTTAAGAAGAGGATGTTTCTTTTTCTAATAATCGAATAAGCTGAAAAAATCCGTGCTTAACTGTACGAATACGATTGTAATTGCGTTCTCCTGTCAGTTTAAGCGAAATAGCAAATGGCTCTCGATCGCTAAAAGAAAGGCCAATCCAAACCGTACCAGGTGGCTGTCCCTCAAGCGGCTCTGGTCCTGCGACACCTGTAAAGCTAATGCCAATATCAGATTTAAGGCGCGTTCGAATACGTGAAGCAAGCTCAATCGCACAGGCTTCACTTACCGCACCATGGGTATCTAAGATGTCTTGTGGGACACCCACAAGATGATGTTTTACTTTATTCGTATAACACACAACGCCACCGAGTAAAGTAGAACCAGCACCAGGGACAGAAGCGATTTGAGAAGCGAATAAACCTGCAGTCAAGCTTTCCGCAACCGCAATCGTCTTTTGTTGTTCTTTTAAAAGTGAAACTGCTTTGAGAAGCAATGTTTCATCATTTTTCCCATACACATACTCACCAACAACGTCGTTAATAAGCTGTTCGGTGTGATCAAGCATTGAAATGGCTTCCTTTTTATTTTCGTGTTTTGCGGAAAGACGCAACATAACTTCACCATCTGAAGCCAAAGGAGCGATTGTAGGGTTATGTTGCGCGTCAATCAGTTCTTCAATACGTGACTCAAGCTCTGCTTCTCCAATGCCAAAAAAACGCAACACACGAGATCGAACAGGCTTACCGCCCCCAAATATTGTTAACAGCT
Source organism: Jeotgalibacillus marinus (assembly GCF_040801915.1). Lineage (NCBI taxonomy): Bacteria > Bacillati > Bacillota > Bacilli > Caryophanales > Caryophanaceae > Jeotgalibacillus > Jeotgalibacillus marinus. Next base: position 61,762 of record NZ_JBFMIA010000003.1, read on the forward strand.
TTGGCACGACATCGTTTTGGAACATCGGCTTCATTTCACGTGGAGGTCCCGGCAACAACACAAACACCGTTTGGTTATGTGTGACAAGCATTCCAGGTGCCATGCCGTGATGGTTGATAAATACATCACTGCCATTCAAAACAAGTGCTTGTTTTCGATTATTCTCAGTCATCACACGATTTGCACTAACAAAGAATTGTTCGATTGCCTGAAGGGATGGTCCATGTGACACTAATTCTAGCTGAAGATGCTGTGCGATCGTTTCTTTTGTTAGATCATCTTTTGTCGGGCCTAATCCACCTGTTAAAATCACAAGGTCTGCACGTGTTTCAGCTTCTTTTATTTCATCTAAAAGTCGCGAAGCGTTGTCACCTACGACGCGATGACGATATACATCCGTCCCCATCTCAGCAAGCTGCTGAGATAAAAATTGCGCATTTGTGTTAGCAATTTGACCCAGTAAGAGTTCAGAACCAACAGCAATAATTTCAGCATTCATAAAAGAACACCCCCCTTATTTTGAATGACGGAATGCACCCCAGTTTTTCACAAAGTAATCCCATCCAGACCACACAGTAAAAAAAGTAGCAACATAAAGTGCAATCATATCAAACGGCACATTGATCATTTCAAATCCAATATTGTGTAAAAGAAGAGCTGATATCGCAATGATTTGCATCCACATTTTTATTTTCCCAAGCATAGCAGCAGCGTGAACTTCCCCGCTTCCTGCTAAAACAAGACGTAATCCAGTAATTGCAAATTCACGACTAATAATAATAATCACGAGCCAAGAAGGTGCAATCTGAAGCTCTACTAAAATGACGAGCGCGGCAGAAACAAGAAGCTTATCTGCCAGTGGGTCTAAAAACTTTCCTAAATTCGTGACCATATTAAATTTACGAGCGTAATACCCATCAACCCAGTCAGTTGATGCGGCAAAAATGAAGATGAGTGCTCCTACAAAATGATTTACAGGGATATGTGTGCCGAGGATTTGAAGAGAACCCCAACCGAAATCAACGAGCATGAAAATCATAAAAAGTGGAATCAAGAAAATTCTTGAAATGGTGATTTTATTCGGTATATTCACGTTTGTTTTTTCCTCCTTGTATCCAGTCGCTTGCAAAAAAATAGTCATCTCGCAAGATGACTATTGATCTTCGTTTAGCTAGAGCGAATAATCTATTCGCAGGTGTTATTTCACTTCAAAATCCATATTTTGAGTATTCAATGAACTGCCAAATTCAACTTCTTCTCCATTAATCTTCACTACTGTTCCAACAGTACTACCAATACGTACACGGAACCATTCTAGATCACTAGCGTCAAATTCCATATTACCGCCAGATATAGTTTCGTCATGTAAATATTCATCAGCCTGATTTGTAATACCTACCCACGTATTGTCTGAAGTAATACTCACTTCAATTGAATCAGCATTTGAGATTTCATACGTAGTTGTATTGCCATCAACCTCAGCATTTACTATATTTAACGCATCTTCTGAGTCTGAATCTGAATCTGAGTCTGAGTCTGAATCTGAAGATGCGTCTGAATCTGAGTCTGAATCTGAAGATGCGTCTAAATCTGAGTCTTCTTCACTATCAACGTCACTGACTTCAGATTGATCAAGACCAACCGAACCACTTCTATCTCCAACTACCGGCTCAGTATCATCATTATTTTCTGAAAACGAGCCCTGAGCCCATGACCACGCTAAAAAAAGAAGTCCTATAACAAACACAACTGCAATAATGGTTGGCAGCAAATTGAAAACTTTCGATGAACCTGTTCCGCTTTTTTTTGTATTTTTGCGGGTTACATGCGAAGGAATTTGTTCCTCATAATTTGACGGAATATCCGCTGCGTGCGTTTCAAACAATTCCTCTGGGTTTAAGTCAACAGCTTCCGCGTATTGCTTAATAAATGCTCGCACATAAAAGGAACCTGGCATCATTGTGTAGTTTCCTTCTTCAATGCCTTGTAAATATCTTTTTTGTATTTTTGTTAATGCTTGAACATCTTCTAATGAATAGCCCTTTGCTTCACGGGCTTCTTTTAATTGATTTCCTAGTTCTGTCAACTTTTTTCACCTACCAATAATTAAAAATCAAAACCACTAAATTCCGAGCCATTAAACATATTATTTTTGGGAGCCATTTCGTATGTAATTTCTTCATCTGGATTGTGTCTTAGTTCAATAATGTAATCAAAATCATCTATTGAATATTCCGAGTTCTCCACAAAAATATCTGGATGTTCAATCACTTTAACAGCAGGCATACGCATAATCTCACGGACAAGCTGCCAATGCTTTTCGCTTGCTCTTCTTGTTGAGACAACCCCGTCAAGAATATACAAATTGTTTTCATTGTATTCAGCTTGAATTAGCTGATTCCGAATCGTTTGTTTTAATAAAGTTGATGATACGAATAGCCACTTTTTATTTGCGCAGACACTCGCAGCAACGATCGACTCGGTTTTCCCAACTCGTGGCATCCCCCTAATCCCAATTAACTTGTGTCCTTCTTGTTTATATAATTCAGCCATAAAATCAACTAATAACCCTAACTCATCACGAATAAAGCGAAACGTTTTTTTATCATCAGCATCCCGCTGAATATAGCGTCCATGCCGAACTGCTAGACGGTCACGTAGCTTTGGTTGACGTAGTTTTGTCATCTGTATCGTGTCCATCGTGCTAATAATTGATTCAAGTCTGGATATTTGTTCATCGTTACGTGCTAGAAGGAGCATACCACGTCTACCTTCATCCACACCGTTAATTGTGGCAATGTTAATTTCAAGCATTCCTAGCAAAGAGGAGATGTCCCCGAGCAATCCGGGTCTGTTTTTTTGAATTTCATACTCCAAATACCACTCGATTCTATGCATTTGTTCATCTCCTTCCATAAAAAACAATCTCGTTCTTTTTTATCTACTAACGTTAATAATAAATCATTTTACTACAATAGAAAAGGGAAACCCAAGAACAAACAAAAAAAAGGAGGTTAGACCCTCCTTTTTTTGTCACGCACAATCAACGATTTCCAATGCTACCAGTTTTCAAGAACAGACATGTAAGTTATGCGTACCAGCCACCGTTCACTGACAGCACGTGGGACGTGACGTAACTGGCGTCATCACTCACTAGATACACAACGGCTCCTGCCACTTCAGATGGGTTTGCCATCCGACCATACGGGATGTCATTTTCAATCCATTGACGGTCAACATCATCAAAACGGGCAAGCATCGATGTATCAACCGCTCCTGGGGCAACTGCATTCACTCGAATACGAGAGGGTGCAAGCTCCTTACCAAGCGCTTTAACAAATGCTATTTGCGCTCCCTTTACAGCTGAGTACATTACTTCATTCGAGGCACCCGTTTCACCCCATATAGATGAAAGAAACACGATAGAACTTTTTTCTCTTCGACGCATATCCGGCAAGAGAGCGCGAATCAAACGGGCCGGCTGGAACAAATGAGCATTCCATAGCTTTTCCATTACATCATCTGACGTCTCCTCTAGTAATCCTTCAAACGCCATGCCACCTGCGTGAATAATCGAGTCCACTGCTCCAACTACTGAGATGAGATGATCGACACTTTCCTTTGTGGTTAAATCAGCCTGTATAGGGAAAATGTCCTCTTGCTTCCCGAGTTCTTTTATAAGCGTCAAAATCGCCTGCTCATTTTGATGAAAATGTGCGTATACAATCCATCCATCACGAACAAGTTTTCTGACAATAGCCCGACCAATACCCCCGCTTGCACCAAGCACAAGAACGGTTTTACTCAATCGCCTCTTCATCCTTTGGCAAAATAAAGAAGCTAGTCATATGATCTTGTTGTGCTAAATCAGCTAAAGCTGATGAAATGTCTTCAATCGTTAATGTTTCAAGCGTTGGAACTGCGTTAAATAAATCCATCTCGTTAAAAGCATATCGCGTAAACTGATTAGCAATGTATTCAGGTGAATTTAAGGAACGTAAAAAAGCACCAATATTTTTCTTTTTCACAGAGTCAAGTTGTTCATTTGTAATGGATGAAGCGTTTCCTTCTTCCCTCAATATGGTTTGAATTGTATTGGCTAATTTTTTTGGTTCTCTTGTGTTTCCACCAATAAGCGCAAAACCGTATCCTTTTTCTTGAGAAAAATCGAATGAAAAGCTATCGTCAATTAATCCTTCATCATATAGACGAGTATAGTGAGGTGATGTACGACCAAACAACACATCAAGTGCTGTATTTACTGCCAGCTCTCTACGAAGCAAGTCCAAACCAGTTAACTCTACATTTGTTGCTTTTAATCCCACCATACACTTGGGCACTTGGACATCCATCTTAAGTTCGTGATGTTCTCTTTTCACATGCGATGGTTCCTCTTCAAACTTCCGCTCAATTGGCGCTTGAGCTTCGTAGTTCTTTCCTTGTTGATCTTCTCTCACTTGCTTCATAATCTCTTCAGGATCCACTGAACCAACTACAAATAACAACATATTTGATGGGTGATAAAAGGTGTTGTAACACTGGTAAAGGTGATCTTTTGTAATGTCAGTAATTGATTCTATTGTGCCAGCAATGTCCACTTTAACAGGATGATTGTGGTACATATTTTGGATCGTTCCAAAGTACAAACGCCAATCCGCGTTGTCATCGTACATCGTAATTTCTTGACCAATAATCCCTTTTTCTTTTTCAACCGTTTCTTTTGTAAAATAGGGCGCTTGAACAAAATCAATCAGCGTTGTTAAGTTTTCTTTTACATGTGATGTACTTGAAAATAAGTATGCTGTTCGTGTAAAAGATGTAAAAGCATTTGCTGAAGCTCCGTATTCACTAAAGCGCTGAAAAACATCTCCATCTTCTTTTTCAAACATTTTATGTTCTAAAAAGTGAGCAATACCGTCTGGAACTTTTACAAAGTCCTTTTCACCAAACGGAATAAATTGATCGTCAATCGAACCATATTTGGTTGTGAACGTTGCGTATGTTTTGCTAAAATCTGTTTTTGGAAGAATATAAACAAGAAGCCCATTATCCATTTTCTCAAAATAAAGTTCTTCATTTAATTGATCAAATCTCTTTTTCTCCATCTTAGGCTTCCTCCTTCCCAGTTAACACATAAGTCGTATCAAGTTGAACTTTTTGTGCTACATCCACAATTGATTTCTTGGTTGTCTCATCAATTTTGGAAAACCATTCATCAATCGTCAAGTTTGTACCTGCTACTACACCTTGGTACAGAACTTCCACGATCCCTCTAGCCGCATCTAGTGTTTCAAGCATTTGATTTTTCATCACCGCACGTGTTTGAGAAACTTCTTTGTCAGAAATGTCTCCTTGTTGAACCGCAGTAAGCTGTTCTTGAATAATCGTCTGTGCGCGATCTATTTTACCAGGATCCACACCTGACATGATTAGAATCAAGCCCTTATGGCTTTCAATTCGACTCGCTGCATAATACGCTAAGCTCTCTTTTTCGCGAACATTAATAAATAGTTTCGAGTGAGGAAATCCACCTAAAATGCCGTTCATCATTACAAGTGGGATGTAGTCGTCATCTCCATATACAGTACCTGTTCGATAACCTATATTAAGCTTTCCTTGTTTTACTGATTGCTTTTCTACAATTTTCTTTGGTTCTTCCTTTTGAGTATACGTTGCTTTTTCTCTTGGGAGAGGTTCGCGAACACTAAATGATAGTTTGATTTCGCATTCTTTCACAACATTGCTCTCTTCTATGTCTCCGACGATATAAAGATCAATTGTATCTTCAGCCATCATGCGTTTGTACACTTCATATAATTGCTTCGGTGTAATCGAATCAACTTCATCAATCTCGCCGTTTGGATAAAGCGCGAATGGCTCACCTTCACACATTTCTTCAATTAAACGTTGTGAAGCATAGCGCATTTTATCATCGCGCGCTGTTTCTAATCGTTGTTTTAAGGAGCGTTTTTCTTGTTCTACAATTTTTGATGAAAAGCCTTCGCCTTCTAAAAGCGGGTTAAATAACATCTCCGCTAGCACATCAACCGCTTCTTTTGTCAATGGTGTGTTGTCTTGTAAATAACGCTCATTTGCCACATCCACTGAAAAACTCAAAATGTGTGATTCACCTTTTTTACTCACATCTACACTTGCATTCATCCCATATAGATCATCAAGATGAGTGCGAAATGTTGCAGTTGTGGGCCATTTTTGTGTTCCACTTTGAAGAACATACGGTAACAGAGCTCTTGCTGTTACGTCTTCTTTTCGTAAAGGTGCTCGAAATTTAATAACCATCAGATTCGTTTTAAATTGTTTTGTTTGAATGGTATGGATCGATAATCCTTGATGTTTCACCGTTTTCGGTTCAATCGTCATCGCTTCGCTCCTTCTGGCAGCTGAACTCACCGCCACCTCATCATAGTATTTATATTCCATGTGTTCACTATACATTCTATGTACTTGTAATCTCAAGTTTAGATATACAAAAAGCCGGCTAACATTAGCCAGCTTTTTTGTCGATCGTTTACTATCGTTTACCTTTTATATATGGCGTGCCAATTGCTTTAGGCGCATCAGCTCGTCCGATAAATCCTGCAAGTGCAAGAATCGTTAGGATATATGGTGCTGACAGTAGAGCCCAGTTCGGCACGTCAGAAAGTAATGGGAAACTTCCCCCTATAATTGCTAAACTTTGTGCTAAACCAAAGAATAATGCAGCACCCATCGCACCTAGTGGATGCCATTTGCCGAAGATCACCGCAGCCAATGCGATAAATCCTTGTCCAGTGATTGTACCTCCACTAAAATCTTGTGAAATAGTTTGTGCATAAACACCACCACCGAGTCCCCCAAGAACTCCGGAAATAAACACCGCAATGTAACGCATTTTAAACACGTTAATCCCCATCGTATCAGCTGCAAGCGGGTGCTCGCCAACTGATCGTAGTCGTAACCCAAAAGGTGTTTTAAACAGTACAAACCAGGCAATAATCGCAACAATAATCGCGAGGTACGATGTTAAATAGTTATTAAAGAACATCGGCCCGATAACCGGAATATCCGATAAAATAGGAATTTGGGTATAATACATCGGTACAGGAATTTTCGCCGTTTGGCCAGCACCATACCAAGCTTTGACTAAAAATACACCAAGTCCAACTGCTAAGAAGTTGATTGCGACACCACTAACAACCTGATTAGCGCGGAATGTAATCGATGCAACTGCGTGTATCAAGGAAAACAATCCACCAATTCCCATTGCCGCTAGTAGAGCTACCCAAGGAGTTGCAGCTCCAAATGTTGAGGCAAATGTTAGGTTAAACACGACTGCAGCAAAAGCACCAATAACCATTAAGCCTTCAAGACCAATATTTACAACACCTGAACGTTCAGAGAACACGCCACCAAGAGCAGTTAAGATAAGTGGGGCTGATGCGAAGAGCATGGATTTAACCAAAATTTCGAATGCCGACACGATATCCATTTAATTCGCCCCCTTTTTGAAACGTCTTAACAAGTACGCAATAATATAACTTGAAGCCACAAAGAATATAATAATCGCAATAACGATTTCAACTAATTCAGTTGGTACACCAGATTCTAAAGGCATAATCAATGCACCTTGCTTTAAAATACCGAATAGTGCAGCAGCTAACACAACTCCAATAGCTATATTTCCACCAAGAAGGGCAACCGCGATTCCGTCAAAACCAACCCCGGAAAACGAATCATGAATAAATCCATAGCCGAATGTTCCAAGTCCTTCCATCGCACCAGCTAGTCCTGCAAATGCACCGGAAATGACCATTGAAAGAACAATGTTACGATTCACGTTCATACCTGCATATTCCGAAGCATGTTGATTCAAGCCGACAGAACGTAATTCAAAACCACTTGTTGTTTTTTCTAAAATCACCCAAAAAACGATCGCTCCTGCGAGTGCTAAAAAGATTCCATAATGCAGCGTTGAATAATCTGTTAACGTTTCTAATAAGGGAGACTTTAAAGATGCAGACTCTGGAACTCTTTCCGTTGTATTTTGTTCATCTGAAATAACATATCGAATTAAGTAATTAACGAAATGTAAAGCGATGTAGTTCATCATAATGGTTACAATTACTTCGTGAACACGTAATCGGGCTTTTAATATACCTGGAATAAACGCCCAAAGTGCTCCTGCTAGCGCACCAGCTAAAACCGCCATTGGTAAGTGAATAATTTTTGGTAGATCAAACGCTAACCCCACCCACACAGATGCAGTCCACCCAACGAGTAATTGACCTTCAACCCCAATATTAAAAAGTCCTGTACGAAAAGCAAATGCAACGGCAAGTCCTGCAAAAATGTAGGGTGTAATTTGTCTTATCGTCTCACCTAGATAAAAGCTATCACCCACTGCACCTTTAATGAGTGCGCCATAACCTTCAATTGGGTTAAAGCCAGAGACGCTCATGACAATTGCACCAACAATTAGACCTAAAAGGACAGATATAATTGGAATTAGAATCGTTAGTACACGATTAGACATGCGTATCTTCACCTGCTTCCTTTCTCTTCGATCCTGCCATAAGAAGACCTAACTCTTGCTCAGTCGTTTCTTTCGGATCCACGATCGCTACGATGCTTCCTTCATAAATAACCGCGATGCGATCACTAACATTTATAATTTCATCCAATTCAAATGATAATAGGAGTACCGCTTTTCCTTTATCACGTTGGTCAATTAAACGTTGATGGATAAACTCAATAGCTCCCACATCAAGTCCGCGTGTTGGTTGTGCAGCAATCAACACGTCTGGGTTCCGGTCAACTTCCCGACCTATAATTGCCTTTTGCTGGTTACCGCCCGAAAGTGCCCGTGCTTCCGTCCATTCTGAAGGTGTTCTCACATCAAATTCAGCAATTAGTTTTTTCGCTTGCTTATTGATCTCTCGATTGTTTAGCATACTTCGCTTCGAATAAGGAGATTGATAGTATGTTTGGAGGAGCATGTTGTCCCCAATTGAAAAATCAAGCACGAGGCCGTGTTTATGACGATCTTGAGGAATATGTCCTACTCCAGATTCAGTGATTTTTCTTGGTTTTAAAGATGAGAGTTCCTTGCCGTTCAATTTGATTGAACCTGAACTTGACTTTTTAAGGCCTGTAATCGCTTCGATCAATTCAGATTGTCCATTGCCATCTACCCCAGCAATTCCAACGATTTCTCCAGCACGTACTGTTAGGTCCAGATCTTTTACTGACATCACACCACGAGAATCTTTGACATTCAATTTAGCGATGTCTAGAACTGTTTCTTTCGGTTGTGCTGGTGTTTTTTTTGTGTTAAAAAGAACTTCACGACCAACCATTAAACTAGCAAGTTCGTTAGGTGTTGTACCTTCAACGTCAACTGTATCAATTCCAACACCTTTACGGATAACTGTCACTCGATCACATACTTCTATTATTTCTTTTAGCTTGTGTGTAATTAAAATGATCGATTTCCCTTCTTTAATAAGCGTTCGGAAAATTTGTGTCAGTTCATTTATTTCTTGAGGTGTTAATACAGCTGTTGGCTCGTCAAAGATTAACATTTCTGCTCCGCGGTACAGTGTTTTCAGAATCTCAACTCGTTGCTGCATACCGACTGAAATGTCTGAAATTTTAGCGGTAGCATCTACACGTAATCCATAACGATCAGAAATTGCTTGAACTTCCTTTTCTGCTTTTTTCATATCAATCGTAAGTCCTTTTTTTGGTTCAATACCGAGGACAATATTTTCAGTTATAGTAAAGGATTCAACTAACATGAAATGTTGGTGAACCATCCCTATGCCAAGTTCATTAGCCACATTCGGGTTGGTGATATGTACCTTCTTACCTTTCACTTTAATTTCACCTTGTTCTGGCTGATAAAGACCGAATAAGACATTCATCAATGTTGATTTACCAGCGCCGTTTTCTCCTAACAGCGCATGAATTTCCCCCTTTTTAAGTTGTAGCGTAATATTGTCATTCGCTACAATGCCAGGGAATTCTTTGCGGATGTTCAGCATCTCGATAACATAATCCATCCGGTATCACTCCTTCTATGATTAAGAAGTCAGTGGATTGATGTCCGACTTCTTTTATTAGTACCATTCACTTATTTGATCAAAAATGCTAAATGAAAACGAGAAGTATGCTTCCCTTTTTCAGTTAGCATTTTTTGAAATTCACATAGTGCCTTCACATAAAATAAAAATAGATGTCATCTAGTACAACCGCTTTTCGTTCTTCATTTTTTAAGAATGAAATAGAGAGAACATCAGGCCGGAAGATACCGGCCATCCATTCCCATTTGCTTTTGTATTATTCCATTGTTAATGGAACGTCAATTTCACCATCAACAATTTGTTGTTTGTAGCTTTCTACTTCATCAAGAATTTCTTGAGAAAGATTCGTTTCAGCGACTAAAATTCCTTCTTCTTCGATTCCGTACTCAATTACTTCTCCACCTGGGAAGTCGCCTTCCATTGCACGTTTCGAAATATCTTGTACAGCAACGTCAACGCGTTTAACCATTGAAGTAAGTGTTACGTTGTAATCTTCACCCTCAACTGTAAGTGCACCCTCTTCTTCTTGGTCACGGTCCACTCCGATAACGAAGATTTCACGTTCTGGTTCTTGTTGCTTAAGATTTTTAGCTTCAGTGAATACACCAGTACCTGTTTCACCTGCTGCGTGATAAATTATGTCAGCTCCGCCACCGTACATAGATGCTGCCAGTTGTTGTCCACGTGCAGCGTCACTAAAACCTCCAGTAAGGTTAATGTCTATTTCAGCATCTGGATTAACCGCTTCTACACCCGCTTTAAAGCCTGCTGCGAATTTGTTAATTAAATCTGAATCAGTACCACCTATAAAGCCAATTTTATTTGTTTTCGTTTGCAATCCTGCTGCAACACCTACAAGGAAAGAACCTTCGTGATCTGTGAATGTGATGGAAGCGATATTATCAAGTTCTGCAACTGCGTCAACAAGCGCAAACATTGTATCTTCTTCTTGTTCAGCAACTTGCTTGATTGGTTCTTCAAGTAAGTATCCAATTCCGAAAACAAGGTCGAAATTGTTTCGTGCTGCCGTCTTAAGGTTTGTTACATAGTCAGCCTCGTTGTTTGATTGGAAATAGTCGTATCCGCCAACACCTTTTTCAAGGTCATAATCAGCTCCCAAAGCCTCAAGACCTTCCCATGCAGATTGGTTGAATGATTTGTCATCCACGCCCCCAGTATCTGTTACCATTGAAACTGAGAAGTCACTCGTTTCTCCAGTAGAAGCATCGTCTCCTCCACCGTCTTTATCCGCATCATCAGTACCACATGCTCCAAGAATGGTTCCTGCAGCTAAAAACATTGATAGTGCTAAACCAAATTTACGTTTTTTCATTTTCAGTTACCTCCTAAATAATTTTCGTGTATTAGTAGGAATGGTATTACGAATTAAACACGCTTGCGAACGACATGAAAACTGAAGCTGTCTGCCCTGAAATAATTCACAGAGTACAAAATCGGCTGATCCTCTTCATCAAAATGAAGCTGCTTAAGGACAAGAAGTGCTGTTTCTGGCTCACAACCTAATATAGGAGACACCTTTTCGTGGTAACCAACAGGCTCAATGTGTGTTACAGCATGTGAGATTAAAAATCGCCCGTTCTCTTTCAAAAACGAGAACATAGACCCATCTTGATGGGTAAAGGATGTCGGCAACAACGAGGCTGGCATTTTGTCTACGCAATACACGACTGGATCTCCACCCGCTGTTCTAACACGCTCGATGACAGTTAATTCGTCTTCTGGTGTACAATCAAAACGGGTCAGATCTTCATCTGTAGGGCCTTGACTGGTTGAGCTTAATAAAACTGTACCTGGTTCCATGCCAGCTTGCTTAATCATATCTGTCACACTGTATAATTGCTCAATTCCAGATGTGAAAAGCGGCTTTGCACAGACAAACGTACCCACTCCATGGCGTCGAACGATCCGATTCTCTTCTTCTAGTATTCTAAGTGCTTCTCGCAATGTTGCACGGCTTATACCAAGCTTACGAGAAAGATCAAATTCAGAAGGGAGACGTTCTTTTTCTTTATAGATACCCCTATCGATGTCTTTTTTAAGACGATCAATCACTTGGAGATAAAGGTGTCTATTATCTGTTTTGATTGTCATGACCGGAACCACCACCAATTTTTTTGAGACATCAGACATCTGATGTATATCATCCCTACTAATCGAAAATACTATAACACTTTATAAAATGAAAAGGAATAGATTCATAGATTTTAATCAAAATATTTTTATAATTCGGTGCAATGATGTTGAAAGTATAACAAAAATAACAATATTTACTAAATATAATATCTTTTAATGGTATATTTGTAAAATAATATAACTTATTCTATTTTTTCTCTTGATCACTAAAATAATGAAAGCGATATCAATAGTATAACTCATTTGTTGGTAAGTGTAATTTTAGGAAAGTACTTATTGGATTGGGGGACTATTTGTGTGGAGTAAAGAAAAAAGAACAGCAAGGGACTGGTCTCTGCTGTTCTTTTTATTAATTATTGATTCAGGTCTTCGGCTTGTTTTGACACAAGCACGGTTCTAGGCTTACTTCCTTCATATGGACCAACAACACCACGCTGCTCCATTGCATCTATGAGTCGCGCTGCTCGTGTGTAGCCTACTCGGAACCTACGCTGTAACATTGAAACCGATGCCGTTTGCATATCGACGATGAGTGCGACAGCTTCATCGTACAACTCATCATCTACTTGTTCCATTGATGCTTCTGGAATATCGTCTGGAATCATTTCCTCTTGATATTGTGCTTTTTGCTGCTCAATGACAAAATTAACGACGTCTTCTACTTCTTGATCACTTAAAAACGCACCTTGGACACGTACGGGTTTATTCGCACCGATCGGCATAAAGAGCATGTCGCCTCTTCCTAACAACTTTTCTGCTCCACCCGAATCTAAAATGGTACGAGAATCAATTTGTGATGATACTGCAAACGCAATTCGAGAAGGGATATTCGCCTTAATGACGCCCGTAATCACATCTACAGAAGGTCTTTGTGTTGCAATGATTAAATGAATCCCCGCCGCACGTGCCATTTGAGCAAGTCTTGTAATAGCATCTTCTACTTCATTGGACGCAACCATCATTAGATCGGCTAACTCGTCTACGATCACAACAATGTAAGGTAATTGTGGCTGCTTTTCTGCATTTTTATCATTATGACGTCGAATGTGTTCATTGTAGCCTTCAATATTTCTCGTTCCCGAATGTGAAAAAAGGTCATAACGACGTTCCATTTCACTCACCACTTTTTTAAGCGCTTGTGAAGCTTTTTTTGGATCTGTTACAACGGGCGCCAATAAATGAGGCACACCATTATACACATTGAGCTCAACCATTTTTGGATCAATCATCATTAGCTTCACTTCATGTGGTTTTGTTCGCATTAAAATTGAAATAATAATCCCGTTGATACAAACACTTTTCCCGCTTCCTGTCGCGCCAGCAACGAGTAGGTGAGGCATCTTATTTAACTCTGCAACAAGTGCTTCTCCGGTAATATCTCGGCCAAGTCCAATCAACAGTTTAGATGAATCACGTTCCTTCCCTTGTGCCTCGAGTACCTCACGTAAAGAAACCATTGCTACTTCTGAGTTTGGTACTTCGATGCCGATAGCTGACTTTCCTGGAATCGGCGCCTCAATTCGAATATCTTTTGCAGCTAACGCAAGCGCAAGGTCATCATTTAGACTAACTATTTTACTTACTTTCACACCAACATCAGGGTGAACTTCATACTTTGTAACAGCAGGACCTAAATGCACCTGCGTCACTTTTGCACGTACACCAAAACTTTGAAATGTTTTTTCAAGCTTAGAAGCATTACGCTGAATAGCTTTATATTCATTACTTTGATCAGCATGAGGAGGCATCGACAATAGATCGATCGTAGGAAGCTTGTAATCTTTGTTTTCCACTACTGCAACTCCAATTGTTGAATCAACAATTTCCTCAACTTCTACCTTTTCTTCAGTGGGTGTTGTTTTTTTCTCCTCAGTAGAATTTGGTATTTGAGGCGGGATCGTCACTTTCTCAGCAAAACTTGAAATTAGTGGCTCGAAAGAATCTTCCTCACGTGGATAAATGACTTCATCGTCCAAATCTCCGTTGTCATTCTTTTGTTCAACTTTTACTGCCTTCCCTGAACGTCTTGCAATTTGATCAGCTTTTTTCTTCTCTTTCTTTTGTTCAGCCTTCTCACGTCTTTCTTCCATAAGTGATACCCACGAATCTCTTACCCACTGTACGATTGTTGATAGAGCAGATCGCACAACCGAACCAAGCGATCTTCCAGACATCATGATAATCCCAGCAATGAAAATGGTAATACTGGCAATCTTTGCTCCTGTTGAAGCAAATAAAAAGTAAAAAGTAGCATAAAGAAGCGCACCTGTCATCCCTGCTCCCACATTCGTTGTACCACTTTTCATCAACTCTTCATGCGTTTGACGAAATGCACTAGATGATTGCAAACTTGCTGTATCTAAAAGTTGATCAAACAGCAGAACATGGGAAAAAAGAAAGACACTGCTCATCACAAAGTAAAGTCCGACAGCAATCCTGTGTTTGAAATTAGGAATGGCACGATAGATCACAAGATAAAAAGATATCACGATGACAGTAATCGGCAACAGTAATTTAAAATTGCCGAAGATGTATGTTGCAACATTCATTAAACCTCTACCGACTGGTCCAAGTTGAAAAAGGGCAATAAGCGCAAGCGCAATGAGACCGATTCCAAGTAATTCATATGTAAGTGGGGCTGTTTTCTTCTTTGAACTCCTTTTTTTTGCTGGGGTCCTCTTTTGTTTAGCGGACGATTTTGATTTTTTTGCCACAAGATCACCTACTCCATTAACGAAATTGAAAAAAGAAAGCAGACAACGAGGCTGCCTGCTTTTCCTTTTTTCACATAACTTATCATTGCATCCTGCTTCGAGATGCTAGCCGCTCGAGATCACAAGTCAATCACTGCCATAGCGTCAGGGCAGAGCTCGCCGTGTCTTGTCACCTTATACGGCCTCTTTTACCTTCGTTTTAGACTTCCATTATAATCGGCAAAATCATTGGTCTTCTTTTTGTTTTTGTGTACAGAAGATGATTCAATGAATCACGAATTTCTTGTTTGATGCTTGACCAGTCAAACGTGCGGTTTTCCACATTCTTCTCAACAATGTTGCGTACAAGTGTTGTAGATTCTTCCATTAGTTTTTCTGATTCACGCACATAAACAAAACCACGAGAAATCACTTCTGGACCTGCTGCGATCGATTTTGTTCTTCGGTTCAACGTGACAACAACAAGCAATACGCCGTCTTGAGATAGTAATCGACGGTCACGAAGGACGATATTTCCAACATCGCCAACACCTTTTCCATCAATCAGTACATTGCCCGTTTGAACACGACCGCTCATTTTCATTTTTCCGCCTTGATATTCAACAATGTCTCCCTTATCCGCAATGAAAATATTTGAACGAGGGACGCTTGTCTCTTCCGCAATACGCGCATGGGTTATTAAATGACGATACTCTCCTTGAATGGGGATAAAGTACTTTGGTTTCATTAAGTTAATCATCATTTTCAAATCTTCTTGGCTACCGTGCCCTGAAACATGAACATTTTTTCTTGCTGTTAGTACGTTTGCACCCGCTCGTGATAATTCATTTATCGAGCGATACAAATAAACTTCCATTCCTGGTGAAGGAGTGAATGTAATTAAAACCGTGTCGCCTTCTTGGATGTTGATTGCTTCATGCGTTTGATTCGCCATGTTTTCCATTACTTTAAACGGCTCATCGTGTGTTCCGGATAAGATAATAACGATTTCATCATCTTGGTATTGATCAATGTCAGCAAGTTCAATGCGTGTTTCTTCGTCATATGTCAGATACTCTAATCGAGATGCCACGTTAACGACTTTTTCAACTGCTTCACCAATCACTGCAACTTTACGTCCTGTTTTACTAGCAACGTCAAATACTTGCTGAATACGAATCAAGTTTGACGCATAGCATGTAACAATGATACGTCCCTTTGCTTTATTAAAGCTTGAAGCTACATGGTTACAGACAACTGACTCAGAAGTTGCATGACCAGGACGTTCTGCTTCTGTACTATCTGAAAGCAAAGCAAATACACCTTTTTCACCTAGCTTGGCCATTTTACCGATATTAGAAGCGTAGGCACCTTTAGCAGATTGATCAAATTTAAACTCACCTGTATGTACGATTGCACCTTCAGATGTATGAATAGCGATACCAAGTGAATCTGGTATGCTATGCGTTGTTGCAAAAAACGTTACGTTCACGGTATCAAACTTCATGTTACTTTTTTCGTGTACAACAAAGAACTTAACTCGTTCTTTAAAGCCATATTCCTTCAATCCAGCTTTTGCTAAAGCAATCGTCAGCTTAGAGCCATACACAGGCGCTTTCACTTTTTCAAGCAAATATGGAAGTGAGCCGATCGCATCGTCATGCCCATGTGTTAAAAAGATCGCTTTCACTCGGTCATTATTCGTTTCAAGATAGTTGAAGTCAGGAATGACGATATCGATTCCGTACATTTCTTCTTCTGGAAACATCAATCCAGAATCAATCACAAATAAATCTTCGTCTACTTCAATGACGTACATATTTTTACCAATTTCGCCTACTCCACCGAGTGGGATGATTTTTATTTTTTCATTTATTACTTTAGCCAATCCCGTTTCCTCCTATAAATCTTATTACCCATTCTTTCAACAGTTGTGTTCATTATACTTGATCGCAGTCAAACTGTACACGTTAATAAAACACAGCCATACAAATTGACTTGCTTTCCTAGGCTTTGCGAGCCTCTTTCACTTTTGTATGTACAAATGAAAATCATCCAAGCTAGGCACAGCTTAGATGATTTCGTATATCTTTAATGGTTTACTTGTTGATTAAATCGTTCTACAATCTTGCGGAGAGAGGTTATTTCTTCTTTAAGTAAAGGCACGAGTGGTAATCGTAATCCGCCACATGAAACGCCTTTATCAGCCAACGCAACCTTTACTGGTGCTGGGTTTGGCTGAGCAAAAAGAGCTCTTGTTAAAGGTAATAGCTGCTGATGCAATAATGCTGCTTCTTTAAAACGACCTTCTTTAAATGCAGCGATCATCTGTTGCATCTCGTTTCCTGCAATGTGAGAAGTTACAGAAACTATACCATGACCACCAATAGCAAGTAACGGCAAAGTCAGCCCGTCATCACCACTATAAACGAGGAAATCGTCACCAGTATTCGATAAAATATCTGTCATTTGATCCAAATTACCACTTGCTTCTTTAACTGCAACGATATTATCGATTTGTGCCAAACGTTTGATTGTTGCTGGCATAATATTAACTGCTGATCGCCCAGGAATGTTGTAGATCATTATCGGCAAGTCGACAGCCTTTGCAATCGCTGCAAAATGCTGATACAAGCCTTCTTGATTTGGTTTGTTATAGTAAGGCGCAACGAGCATTAACGCATCTACACCTGCTGTTGCTGCTTTTTGTGACAAGTCAATCGAGCCTTGTGTATTGTTGCTACCTGTTCCTGCTATCACAGGAACACGGCCATTTACCACGTCCACCACGTGCTTGAATAGCGCAGTTTTCTCATCGATTGAAAGGGTTGGTGACTCACCAGTTGTACCTCCAACGACAAGAGAGTCTGTGCCATTTTCTAAAAGATAATTCACTAAATTTGTTGTTAACTCAAAATCGATCGTCCCTTGGTCTGTAAATGGGGTAACCATCGCGGTTGAAACAAGTCCAAAATCCATGTTGTTCACTCCTGTTTGCTCAAAGTTAATGATGGTGTCAAAATAAATTGTTCATGTAAGCGTTTTTGTGCTGCATCTGCATGTTGTTCATCCACAAGGACCCAAAACGTCATATGGCTATCTGCCGTTTGTAAAATCTGAATATTATGGCGAGTTAACGTTGTCACAATTGTCGAAGTAATTCCAGGCTTTCCTTTCATCCCTTCTCCGATCAATGCAATTTTTGCAACATGGTCAATGATTTCCGGCTTAAAACCTTTTTTCTCTAAAATTGATTTCACGAATTTTACGGCATAACCTTCAATCGTGAACCTCACTTCATTAGGATGGATGGAAATAAGATCAATACTGATTCCTTGCTCAGCTACAATTTGAAAAATACGATCGTAATCATGAGCTGATACGCGAACTTGAGCAAGGTCCTTAATTGCAGAAATCGATTGAATTGCACGTTTAGCATTATATTCTTTCTGTTGTCCAACCCACGTCCCAATGTTTCCAGCTAACGGCCCAATCCACAGTGGAATGCGATAGCGTTTTGCCCATTCAACTGCATTTGGATGAATGACTTTTGCTCCTTGGTATGCTATATGGCACGCTTCATCGTAGGAAATAGAATGGAGGGTAGTTGGAGCATCCACTACGGTAGGATCACCACTCATGACCCCATCTACATCCGTATAAATGTAAATAGAGTCTGCTCCAACGCCACAAGCTAAAGCAGATGCCGTGGTGTCACTTCCACCACGACCAAGCGTAGTTAATTTACCATCTTGCCTTATCCCCTGAAAGCCTGTAACTACGACAACATCAACTTCTTTAAACGCGTCTATAATTGGCTGTGCACTCACCTTTTTAATTGATGCTTGACGAAATTCATCATCCGTTAAAATTTGCGCTTCGCGTGCTGTCATCACTTGGCATGGAACCCCTTGACTAGCTAACTCGTGCGAAAACACAACAGCTGAAATAACTTCACCACAAGACAGCAATAACGATTGTTGCTCATCTGAAATAAGCATTTGTTGATTTGGATCAATCAATGAAAGCAGTGTATCCGTCGCATAAGGGTCGCCAAAACGCCCTTGCGCTGACACAACGACAATTGATTTACGACCATCATTGACTGCATCTTTTACCCGTGTCACTGCTTTCTGTCTTAAATCATTCGTTGTAAGAGAGCTTCCACCAAACTTTTGAACAACGATGCTCATTACAGCACTCCTCTCTTTCATTCAGAGTGAGAAGACTAGACGAGTTTCAGCTTAAGTAAACTTTCTGCAATTTGTACAGAATTCCATGCAGCACCTTTTAATAAATTATCTGATACGATCCATAAATGAAACCCATTTGGCTCATCTAAATCTTGGCGTACACGACCAACAAAAACTTCTAGCTCACCAGCTGACGTACTTGGCATTGGGTAAATTTGCTCATGAGGAGAATCTTGTAAAACAACACCTGAAGCTGATTCTAATAGCTGGTGCATATCAGCCACGTTCTTTCCTTCTTCATCCACTTCAATATAAACAGACTCTGAATGTCCCGTTTCCACTGGTAAGCGCACACATGTTGCCGACACTTTCAAAGAAGGCATATGCATGATTTTCTTTGTTTCATTGATCATTTTCATTTCTTCAAACGTATATCCGTTTGAATCAAATACATCGATTTGAGGAACAACGTTGAATGCGATTGGAAAATGATGATCTGCACCCTTTACTGGAAGAATTTTCGCTTCAGGTTTTTCACCATTTAAGATTGATTGTGATTGATTTTTCATTTCATCAATTGCATGAACTCCCGCTCCAGAAACAGCTTGGTAAGTCGAGACAACCACTTTCTTCAGTCCCATTGCTTGACGAATCGGTTCAAGCGCAACCACCATTTGGATCGTCGAACAGTTTGGATTGGCGATAATGCCTTTGTGGTCTTGAAGATCTAGCTCATTTACTTCAGGTACGACAAGAGGGACATTTGGATCCATACGAAACGCACTTGTATTATCAATCACGATAGCTCCATGCTCTACAGCAGCAGGCGCCAATTCTTTCGATACACTTCCCCCTGCTGAGAATAAGGCAATATCTACCCCTTTAAATTTATCTGGTGTCGCTTCTTGAATCGTCACCGATTGACCGTTATAGCGAAGTGATTGTCCTGCTGAACGTGCAGAGGATAAGAGCGTTAGTTTTTCAATAGGAAATTGACGTTGCTCCAAAATCGACAACATTTGTGTGCCGACTGCTCCAGTTGCTCCTACAATTGCTACATGATACTTTTTCAAGATAAGTCCCCTTCCCGCTTCTATCCATTGACGTATTACACAGATAAAGCACTAGTGTGTGTTTTTTTATACGTCACATTGTATCATCTTTCTTCTTGATATCTCAATCTCTTTTACTTTGTATTTTTTCTTTTAACACTGGTTGAACCTGTCGACCTTGCAATGCAGCTAGAATCGTTTCAGGTATATGCTCCATATGTGCGACAAGCGAGTTTGGTTTATAGATCGGGTCGTCCTGGCCATATGGTACAAAGTAAATGTTTTTAGTGGCCATAAGACACATCACATTTACTCCGTTTAATCCAAGACCATCGTTCGTTGAAATAGCGATGACAACGGGTTTGCTATTTCGTAGCGTCGCTTTTGCTGCCATCAAAACAGGCGAATCGGTTAGCGCATTAGCAAGTTTACTTAATGAATTTCCTGTTAAAGGAGCGATGACCATACAGTCAAGCGGAATTTTCGGTCCAAGTGGCTCCGCATCCACGATTGTTCGGATACTTTTATTTTTTGTGACCTCTTCAATTCGCTGAATCCATTCTTCACCCTCGCCAAATCGCGTGTTCGTTTGTTGCATTGTGAAGCTTACAACAGGTTGAACATCTGCTCCAAGCTCCACAAGCTTTTCAATTTCGGGAAAAACTTCATGATACGTACAGTGTGATCCAGTTAAGCCAAAACCTATGCGTTTTCCTTTAAAGGTCATGATCGTCCTCCTGATGTCCGTTTTTTTCGCGGTCGTTCATGCGCTTTATAATACTAGATGCTAAAATTAGACCTGCTGTTTTTGGTGCAATTAATCCTGGTAAGCTTGGTGCGTCGATATAGCGGAAACCAAGTAAATCCGCCTTTTGTTGATCAATCGCTTTTGGTCCAGAAGCCAGTTCAATTATTAAACAGTTGCGCGACATGCTGTTTATGACGTCCTGTGGGAAAACTTTCTCTGAGGGAATCGTGTTAATCCACGCATCACAATGAGGAAGACGATCACCCAGATTTCGCAAATCAAGTGGTTTCATACCCATCTCTACTATGCGTGCCTTTTCACTACTGCTTGCCGTTCCACAAATAACATTCGCTCCAAGTGCTTTTAAGGTTCGTGCAACCGTCATTCCCACCCGACCAAAACCTGTGACAAGCATAGTAGCTCCATGAATTGTATGATCGGTATGTTGCAAAAGTAGCCATAGCACACCTTCAGCTGTCGGGATTGAATTCTGAATCGCAATCTCATCTTTATCCAATAAATAAATAACTTTTCTCTGCAAACTTTCCAGCCAAGTTGTTTTAATACCTGAAAATAACAAACATGATTCAGGAAGCTCGATCAAACGATCTCGATTGAGCGTCACAGATTTACTTGAAAACGAAGAGCGGACAGCACCTTCTTCCCCTACTCCACTTACGGGGAAAACAATGGCATCCAGCTCTTCATACGGTACTTCATCACAGTCTAGTTTCGTAAACCCTGGCTCTGTCATTGCTAACTGATCAAAGCCAACTAAATAAACATTCGCTCCACACAGCTGGCAGTGATGAGCGATTTCTTTCTGCCTTGCATCTCCTCCAACAATGGCTATGTCGTAGCCATTTAAGCTTGACGTTTCTCTCATCTAAGCTCACTCATTTCACTGGTCTTCGTTCTGTCCTATTGTATGTAGGATCGGCTCCTTCTGTGACGACGGTTGGTCATCGTCCTGATCAATTAAAATCATTTCGTCACCAATCGTACGAATTGACCGCCATGGAATCGCAAGTTCTTTTTGATTTTTTTGAAATGATGGCCATCGACCAAGAGGCACAAGAACCGCTTCAACTGCTCCTGTTTCAGGATTAAACTCAACATCCGTCTCCCCTAAAACTCCCATTCTTTCCGCACGCTGAATGTGAATAATTTCTTTTCCACTCAATTCACTTAGTTTCATTTCACTTCACTCTCCTTTGTTCATTATATGAAAAAAAGCCCGCATAATGAGTGCGGGCTTAAGGCTTTTCTGGATACTTCATAAGCAGTTATGCAAATGATTTAGGCTTCATTTCATTCGGGGAAATAAGTGATACAGCGAAATCATCCGTTAACACTCGTTCCGCTACGGCTTTAACCGATTTTTGGGTAACTGAGTCAATTCGATCAATCACTTCATCCATTGTACGATGGCTCTTTAGCATGAGTTCATTTTTCCCGTTGCGGCTCATGCGTGCATTGGTACTTTCTAAGCCGAGCATTAAGTTTCCTTTGAGCTGCTCTTTAGCAAAAAGTAATTCTTTAGTAGACATCCCCTCTTGTTTAAATGTAGAAAGGGTCGCTTGAATTGTTTCATATAAAGAATCTAGTTGTTCCGCACCCGTTCCCGCGTATACAGTCAACATTCCGCTATCACGATGCGCAGAATGATACGAGAATACTGAATACGCAAGTCCTCGTTCTTCACGCACTTCTTGGAATAACCTTGATGACATACTCCCACCAAGGACATTGTTCATGACAATTAAGCTATAACTATCTTCATGACCGATAGGTAAACCATCAAAGCCGATACATAGATGAGCCTGTTCTGTTTCTTTTTTCTTCATCTTCTGACGATTGTGGAACATAGGTGGTTCAATAGAATACTCTTTCGCTTCGCTGCTGGTATAGCTTCCGAAAAGCGCTTCCACTTCTTTGATAAACGACTCATCCACATTTCCCGCTATCGATACAACAATTTGATCTGGCGAATACATCTCGTACACATAGTTTTTTAACGCATCTTGGTCAAATGAACGAATGGTTTCTTCTGTTCCAATAATCGGATAACCTAATGCATGGGAGCCATACACAGCTTCACCTAAAAGATCGTGAACGATGTCATCTGGCGTATCCTCGTACATTTTAATTTCTTCTAACACAACATTCTTTTCTTTTTCAAGTTCTGTTGGGTCAAATGTTGAGTTAAAAAACATGTCTCCTAGTACATTTAATGCATGTAAGGCGTGGTTATCCATAACTTTTGCGTAGTAACACGTGTATTCTTTTGATGTAAAAGCATTTACTTGGCCGCCTATGCTATCAAATGCTTCCGCGATCTCACGTGCTGATCTATCTTTTGTTCCTTTAAAAAGCATATGTTCTAAGAAATGCGAAATCCCATTGTTCTCTTTTTTCTCATAACGAGAACCTGCTCCAATCCAAACTCCAATCGCGACAGAACGAACAGTAGGAATTGGTTCTAACACAATACGTAATCCATTTTGGCAAGTATGACGATTAATCATTAAAACATCTCCTTAAAAATTAAGCGTAGGTATACTAATCCCCCTACAACAACAAACTACCTTTCATTTTACTACTTTTGTCCATATATTTCATGTATTTTGGTTTATTTCATACTATCACTGTCTGAATATCAACCGTTTTAATACCACAAAAAATACCGACTAAAGAATTTTTTTAGTCGGTTTTCTATTACTTACTTAGATTGTTCTTCTTTTTCACGTTTTTCACGAATAACCGCTTTACGTGATAGGTTCACACGGCCTTGGTTATCAATTTCAGTCACTTTCACTTCAATTTCATCGCCAAGTTTCAGGATATCTTCAACCTTGTTTGTGCGCTCTTCTTGAAGCTCAGAAATGTGTACAAGACCATCTTTTCCGCTGAAAATTTCAACAAACGCGCCGAATTTTTCAATGCGTTTTACTTTTCCAAGATAAACTTGTCCAACAACGGCTTCACGCACCATGCTTTCAATAATTTCTTTTGCTTTTGCATTCATTTTAGAATCAGTTGAAGCAATGAATACTGTACCGTCTTGCTCGATGTCAATTTTAACACCTGTTTCTTCAATGATTTTGTTAATATGCTTACCGCTTGGTCCAATAACGTCACGAATTTTATCTGGATTGATTTTCAGTTGGATGATCTTCGGTGCATAATCAGAAAGCTCCGTACGAGGCTCTTTGATTGTGGCAATCATCGATTCTAAAATATGCAGTCTTCCCGCTTTTGCTTGGAGAAGTGCTTCTTCTAAAATCTTGTGCGTTAAGCCATCGATTTTAATATCCATTTGAAGAGCAGTTACTCCTTTAGCCGTACCCGCAACTTTAAAGTCCATGTCTCCAAGGTGATCTTCCATTCCTTGAATGTCAGTTAAAATTGTGTAATCTTCACCCGATTTAACAAGACCCATCGCAATACCAGCAACTGGCGCTTTCAATGGAACGCCCGCATCCATCATCGCAAGTGTACTCGCACAAATACTTGCTTGAGAGGTAGAACCATTTGATTCTAGCACTTCAGATACAAGGCGGATCGTATACGGGAAGTCTTGTTCATCAGGTAATACTTTTTCAAGTGCCCGTTCACCTAGCGCACCATGACCAATCTCACGGCGACCTGGTCCACGAATTGGGCCGGTTTCTCCAACACTAAACAATGGAAAGTTGTAGTGGTGCATGAATCGCTTTGATTCTTCCACACCAAGTCCATCAATAATTTGCACGTCACCAAGAGCACCAAGCGTTGCAATACTTAAGGCTTGAGTTTGTCCACGTGTAAATAAACCAGATCCGTGCGTTCTTGGTAACATTCCTACTTCAGAAGATAATGGACGGATTTCATCTGGCTTACGTCCATCCGGGCGAATTTTATCTTGCGTAATTTGACGGCGAACTTCTTCTTTCACCATTTTATCAAGCGCTTTTTTAACTTCTTTGATCGTTGCGTCATCCGCTTCTTCTTCATAAACAGCTAACACATCTTGTTTCACAGTAGAAATCGCTTCTTCACGCGCATGCTTTTCTTGTGTTTGAACAGCTGAATTTAGCTTATCTCCTGAAAGATCAGACACTCGAGATGCAACATCTTTATCTAGTTCACTTAACTTAATATCTCGCTTTTCTTTACCGGTTGCAGCCACAATTTCTTCTTGGAACTGGATCAATCGTTTAATTTCTTCATGACCAAACATAATCGCTTCTAACATCGTTTCTTCCGGCACTTCAAAAGCACCCGCTTCTACCATGTTGATTCCGTCTTTTGTCCCAGCTACGATTAGCTCCATTTGACTGTTGTTTTGTTGTTCAATCGTAGGGTTAATAATAAATTTATCATCAACAAGACCTACCATTACACCTGCAATCGGACCACCGAATGGAATATCTGATACAGATAAAGCAAGAGAAGAGCCCAACATTGCAGCCATTTCAGATGAACAGTTTTGTTCTACACTCATGACCATGCTCATGATTTGAACATCATTACGGAAGCCATCTGGGAAAAGAGGACGGATAGGACGGTCAATTAGACGGCTTGTTAAAACAGCACGTTCACTTGGACGACCTTCACGCTTAATAAACCCTCCAGGGATTTTCCCCACTGAGTACATGCGCTCTTCGTAATTTACCGTTAAAGGAAAGAAATCAAGCGGTTTTGGTTCTTTTGATCCTACTGCTGTGCTTAAGACAACTGTATCGCCATAGCGAATAAGTGCAGCTCCACTTGCTTGTTTAGCTAATTGACCAACTTCTACCGTTAATGTATGGCCAGCCCAATCCATGGAGAATATCTGTTTTTCTTGATCCATAATAAAACCCCTTTCTTCTTTTCACATTGAAGATACCTGAGCATTCGTTCCTACTCAAACTCTTTTTATACTAATGCACGTAGTGTGCTTAACAACTATGTAATGTATACAAAAATACAGGCTGCTTGCCGCACAAAAGGGATGTCAAACCCAACTCGCAGCATTTTTTTGCTAATAAAAAAGCGGGACAAGTCCCGCTTTTCGACAGTCATTATTAACGGCGCAAGCCAAGTTTGTTGATTAGTTCACGGTAACGAGCAACCTCATTAGTACGTAAATAAGTCAACAAGTTACGACGACGACCTACCATTTTAAGAAGTCCACGACGTGAGTGGTGATCTTTCTTGTGAGTGCGTAGGTGTTCGTTTAGGTTGTTGATCTCTTCAGTAAGGATAGCAATTTGTACATCAGCAGAACCAGTGTCCCCTTCGTGTGTACGGTATTCTTGAATTAGTTCGTTCTTGCGTTCTTGAGTAATAGCCATTTGTAAAACCTCCTGTAAAATAGTTTTTATTCGCCAATTACCGAGCAATCGTTGGAGTATTCGAATTGCCAAGCAACGGTTCATGTTCATGCTTATTTAGCATACCATAGTGTAACATTTCCTGCAACTGTACGCTATTATCGATCAAAATAGTCGAGTGCAATCATTTTATCTTTGTCTATTTGTGCGACAAGTTCGTCAATACCGTTAAATCGCTGTTCGCTTCTGATTCGTTTGTGCCATTCTATCACTACTTGTTCACCATAGATACTATGATCAAAATCAAATAAATGAACTTCGACCGTAAGCTTTTTAACGTCTGGTGATGTAAATGTCGGTTTAAATCCAATGTTACAGACGCCATCATACCAATTACCAATGACATTTAGTCGAACAGCATAAACACCAGTAGCTGGGATCAATCCATCTTGAACACATTGAACATTTGCCGTTGGAAAACCGATTTTGCGCCCTCTTTTATCTCCATGAACAACAGTTCCCTCAAGCTGATAAGAATAGCCAAGTAGCCCCCTTGCCTCATCTACTTTACCTTCTTTTAACGTTTGACGAATGCGTGTAGAGCTAATTTTTTCTTTATCATCTTCAAGCTTGTTGACGATGGTATGCGTAAAACGTTGTCGTGAATGGAAAGGCAACGTTTCCATGGTACCTCGTCCTAATTTGCCATATGAATAATCAAATCCAGCTGTAACATGAGCGACATGTAGAGGTAATAAATAGTTATCCACAAATTGCTGTGGTTCAAGACTTGCAAAACTAGATGTAAACCGTACAACAAATACATAATCAAGACCTAACTTTTCAAATAAATCAAGTTTACGCTCAAGTGAGGTTAAGTAATCGATTTCCTTTTTTTTTGAACTAAGTACAACAGATGGATGAGGGTTAAATGTCATCACAGCGCTCTTAAGCTCGTGGGTTTGAGCATAATCAATCGCAGTCTGTATCACGCGTTGATGCCCTAAATGTACGCCATCAAAAAAACCGAGCGCAATAGATAATTTCGGGAAATCTTCCTCTTGATATGTATGTGGATGATGTAATGTAATTACC
Organism: Jeotgalibacillus marinus; assembly: GCF_040801915.1. Classification (NCBI taxonomy): domain Bacteria; kingdom Bacillati; phylum Bacillota; class Bacilli; order Caryophanales; family Caryophanaceae; genus Jeotgalibacillus; species Jeotgalibacillus marinus. The sequence continues at coordinate 89,079 of NZ_JBFMIA010000003.1, forward strand.
TGCATCGAAGATTCCTTTCTCACTCAATCCAAAGAACTTTTACTGGTTTGATCAGACCTTCTTTGGTTGGATGTACGTGATAAATAGCAAGCGCTCGTTCTTCTTCATAAAGAGCCACTGGCTCATCCGAGATTGCAGGCCAGTCACTAGGGATAGGCAACACGGCGCCATTCATAACTTTCATTGCTACTGTACCACTTATACGTAGTTTCTTCAATTGAGAAATCCCTCTTTCAAGGGGTATCAATGGGCTTAAAACGGCATTAGAATTTTCTGCAAGCTCAGCTAGCTCGGTTAAGGTTAAGCAATCTTTTTTTGTCATTGAGGCTGATTCCGTACGAGTTAGCTTTGACATATGTGCAGGGTAACCCATTGCTTCTCCTATCATGACTGCAAGGGTACGAATGTATGTCCCTTTGCCACACGCCACATCGATTGAAAATTTCAAAACATCACTGTTTGTAACAATAGAGCCCTCATCTAGTTTTATGTGATGAATCGTTATCATTCTAGTTGGTCGTTCAACATGGATTCCTTGCCTTGCATATTCATATAGTCGCTTGCCATTTACTTTAACGGCAGAGTACATTGGAGGAGTTTGCTCAATAGATCCAATAAACGAATCTAAAATGGATTCAAGTTGGATTGCTGTCCACTTTCTTCTAACAGATTTTTGTTCAACAATATCTCCACTTGCATCCTCAGTCGTCGTTGAAAAACCGATCGTCACTTCAGCACGATACGATTTCCCAGCATCAGTTATATATTCCGCGATTTTTGTTGCACGCCCCAAGCAAATCGGTAACACACCATCAACATCTGGATCTAGTGTACCGGTATGTCCAACCTTTTTCATGCGGAGAATTTTTCTCACTTTAAATACACAGTCATGAGACGTCATGCCAGGTTCTTTCCATAAGGGTAAAATTCCATCCATCGTTTAAACAACTCCTTCCTTTTACAAAAAAAGACAGCAGACCAATAAGCAAAATTAACTGCTCATATACCAGGAATACCTGGATAGCCTGCTGCCCATCTATTATTACTCTCGCTCTTTCAGGTCACGTATTAATGTTTCAATGCGATTCCCTGTATCGATTGACTGATCAAATTCAAATATAAGCTCAGGTGTTTTACGCAGGCGAATACGTTGTCCGATTTCAGTACGGATAAAGCCTTTCGCTTTTGCAAGACCACGAAGCGTATTTTCACGCTGCTCTTTGTCTCCAAGAACAGTAATGTATACCGTTGCTTGTTGAAGGTCACCTGTTACTTCCACATCTGTAACCGTTACAAAACCGATACGTGGATCTTTTATTTTCCGTCCGATGATATCGCCGAGTTCTTTTTTCATTTGTTCCCCGACACGATTTGAGCGAACTGACATATTGACTTCACCTCTTTACATGATCCGCACCCATTTTACAAAAAGTCGATTGTGACGTTTAACTGTTCCCACTCTGGAAATGAACCCATTAACTTAAGCGCACGATGTAATTCTCGCTCTGCTATATGTTGTGAGGATGCAACAGCAACTAGTTCGATCGCTGTTCGCTGCCATGTATCTTGATGATCGACTTCTGCAATGGACACATTGTATTGCCTTTTGACCCTTGAAAGAACGCGCTGCAATACGGCCCGCTTTTCTTTCAACGAGTGGGAATGAGAAAGCTGAAACTCACATTCCGCATAGGCGATCATTAGCGTTTAATCTCTTCCATAATAAACGCTTCAAAAATATCGCCTTCTTTTACGTCATTGTAGTTTTTAACTGTAATACCACATTCATACCCTTTTGCTACTTCTTTCGCATCATCTTTGAAGCGCTTCAGCGTATCAAGCTCTCCTTCAAATACAACGACGCCTTCACGGAGCAAACGAATGCCGCTATCGCGCGTGATTTTACCTTCAATCACATAGCTACCTGCAATCGTTCCTACTTTTGATACTTTGAATGTTTGACGAACTTCCGCTTGACCGATTACTTTTTCTTCAAACTCAGGATCAAGTAAACCTTTCATTGCAGATTCAATTTCTTCGATTACTTTATAAATAATACGATGTAAGCGAACGTCAACTTGTTCTGTATCTGCTGCACGTTTTGCGTTAGTATCTGGGCGAACGTTAAAGCCAATGACAATTGCATTTGATGCAGCAGCTAGTGTGATATCAGATTCGGTAATTGCACCAACAGCTGTGTGAATGATTTTAATGTTTACACCTTCAACAGTAATTTTCAGAAGAGATGCGGCAACTGCTTCCACAGAACCTTGAACATCACCTTTAACAATTACGTTAAGATCTTTCATTTCACCTTGTTTCATTTGCTCAAATAGATTGTCTAAGCTAACACGTGTTTTTTCCCCACGCTGTGCTTGAATTGCCTGTTGTGCACGAGTTTCCCCGATTGAACGAGCTGTTTTCTCATCTTCAAATACAACGAACCGATCGCCTGCTTGAGGGACATCATTTAAGCCAGTAATTTCAACTGGTGTTGATGGACCAGCTTCTTTGACACGACGCCCTAAGTCATTAACCATCGCACGAACACGACCGAACGTACCACCAACAACGATTGGATCCCCAACACGAAGCGTACCATCTTGCACAAGCAGTGTTGCAACAGAACCGCGGCCTTTATCCAGCTGAGCTTCAATTACTGTACCTAGTGCACGACGCTTTGCATTAGCTTTGTATTCTTCCACTTCCCCAACAAGAAGAACCATCTCTAATAGGTTGTCGATTCCCTCACCATTTAATGCAGAAACATGAACAAAAATTGTATCTCCACCCCATGCCTCAGGAACTAACCCATGTTCAGTAAGCTCTTGCATTACGCGGTCTGGATTTGCTGACGGCTTATCCATTTTGTTTACGGCAATAATAATTGGAACTTCGGCTGCTTTTGCGTGGTTAATTGCTTCAACCGTTTGTGGCATGACGCCATCATCCGCAGCTACAACAAGAATTGTAATATCAGTCACTTTCGCACCACGTGCACGCATTGTTGTAAATGCTGCGTGACCAGGTGTATCAAGGAATGTAATTTTTTTATCATTAACAGCGACTTGGTACGCACCGATATGTTGCGTAATCCCGCCAGCTTCACCCTCTGTTACCTTTGTTTGACGAATGGAGTCAAGAAGTGTTGTTTTACCGTGGTCAACATGACCCATGATTGTTACTACAGATGGACGTTCAGTTAAATCTGTTGCGTCTTGCTCTTCTTCGAAATATGTTTCAAGGTCGGTTGAGTCAATTAAAATCTCTTCTTCTACTTCAACACCATAGTCTGCACAAATCAATTCAATTGCATCTTTATCAAGCTCTTGGTTAACTGTGGCCATTACACCTAGCATAAAGAGCTTTTTCACAACCTCAGATGGCTCACGGTGCAGCTTTTTCGCAAGTTCAGCAACCGTTAACGACTCAACGAACGTAATTTTTTCTGGAAGCTCTTTTTGCTTCATTGGAATTGGTTGGTAAGGCGTTTTTGATTTTTGGTTGCGATTTTTCCCACCACGATTTCCACCTTGCTGATTTGGACGTTGGTTTGTATTGCGTCCACGGTTGCCACCACGGTTCCCTTGTCCTCCGCGGTTAGCTTGCCCTCCGCCTTTTGGACCAGCACTACGGTTGCCTTGCTGACCACCTTGACCTTGTTGGTTGTTAGTTGATTTGTTCTCTTGTTTTACAGGAGCAGGTTTTGAGTTCTGCTTAGCTGCTGGTGTGTTTCCTTTATTATAAGAAGCATCCAATTTTGAGATCGCCTCTCCTTCTAATGTTGCCATATGATTTTTCACTTCAACATTCATTGTTTTTAATTTATCGATCACTTCTTTACTGGTGACATTTTGTTTTTTTGCGTATTCATATACACGTAATTTACTCATTCGTTCACCCCCGTTTAGATTCATCGAGCAGTGTGATCATCTTTTTAGCAAATCCTACATCCATCACAGCAACTGTGACACGTGCATCTTTGCCAATCATATGACCAAGTGTATAGCGGTCCGGCACCGTGCGAACGGGCACTCCGTAATGGTGGCATTTATCCAAGACTTTTTTGCTTGTATTCACTGAAGCATCGTCTGTAAGAAATACGAGCTTTGCATTGTTAGCCCGAACTTCTTTCACCACCAATTCTTCTCCTGAAATCACTTTTCCTGCTCGAGTCGCAAGGCCAAGTAACGACATCCATTTCACTTGTGTCATTGTGGTTGGCTCGCTTCCACCAGCGCAAGCAATTCGTCGTAAATTTCATCGTCTACTTTCGCTTGTAGGTGGCCTGCTAAAATATTTTTCTTGCGTGCTTTTAAAATCGCGTCCTTATTTTTTGACAAATAGGCACCACGACCTGATTTCTTACCCGTTACATCAATGGAAACTTCGCCTTCTTTTGTGCGAACAACGCGTACCATCTCTTTTTTTTCTTTCATTTCATTCGTCGCAATACATTTTCGTAAGGGTGCTTTTCTTTTTCCAGTCATGAACGTTCGCTCCCTTTATTCGATGTTATCATCATCAGAATAGCTAAAGGAATGATCCATTTCTTCGTCTGTGAATAAAGGTTGATCATCACGAGGATAAATACCTGACTCACGCGCATCTGTTTCACTTTTAATGTCAATTTTCCATCCTGTAAGCTTTGCTGCTAAACGAGCGTTTTGGCCTCGCTTACCAATAGCCAACGATAGCTGATAGTCAGGAACGACAACCGTAGTTGCTTTGTCCTCTTCATTCACTTGGACATCAACAACCTTGGATGGACTAAGTGCGTTAGCGACAAAGACGGTCGGATTTTCAGACCATTCCACGATGTCAATTTTTTCGCCCTTTAGCTCGTTTACGATCGCTTGAACACGTGCACCTTTTGAACCGACACACGCGCCAACTGCATCTACTTCATCATTATCCGAGTGAACAGAGATTTTCGAACGATCCCCAGCTTCACGTGAAACAGATTTTATTTCAACTGTTCCATCAAAGATCTCAGGTACTTCAATTTCGAATAAACGCTTTAAAAGACCTGGATGTGTGCGGGACACAAATATTTGAGGCCCTTTTGTTGTACGCTCAACTTTCGTGATATACACTTTAATGCGGTCATGAGGCTTGTACGACTCATTTGGCATTTGTTCATTGAGTGGAAGCAATGCTTCAATTTTCCCTAAAGCGACATAGATAAAGCGATGGTCCTGACGCTGAACAATTCCTGTCATGATGTCGTCTTCACGATCAACGAATTCTGTGTAAATGATCCCACGCTCTGCTTCACGCACGCGTTGTGTTACAACCTGTTTTGCTGTTTGTGCAGCAATTCTTCCAAAGTTACGTGGGGTTACCTCAAGCTCAACAATGTCCCCAATTTCAAACGCAGGGTCGATTTCATGTGCATCCTCGAGGGAAATTTCAAGTCGAGAATCAAATACCTCATCCACGACTTCTTTTCTAGCAAATACCCTCATGGAACCATTGTCCAAATTGAGATCCACACGAACGTTTTGCGCTTGATTAAAATTGCGCTTGTAAGCAGACACTAGAGCTGCTTCAATGGCATCGATCAATACAGCGCGATCAATGCCCTTCTCTTTCTCTAAAAATACTAGAGCATCTAATAATTCTGTACTCATTAGCCTTGTCATCCCCTTTCAAACCCCAAAGTCAATCCACTCTTTGTCTGACTCTCTTACGAAAAAGAAACAGCAAGTCGAGCTTTTGCCACTTTCTCTTTTGGGATTGTTACGTTTTTCTTTCTAGTTTTAATCTTCATGGCGAGGACTAGCGTTTCGCCATCGTAAGACGTAAGTACGCCTTCCATTTCTTTTAGACCATCGATTGGTTCGTATGTTTTTACATACACTAGCTTACCGATCGCTTTATGAAAGTCCTTTTCCTTCTTTAATGGACGTTCAGCCCCTGGTGAAGATACTTCAAGAAAGTAGTTTTGCTGAATCGGATCAAGCTCATCAAGCTTTTCACTAAGTCGCTCGCTGACTAGTCCACACTCTTCAATATCCACGCCTGATTCTTTGTCAATAAAGACTCTTAAAAACCAGCTGGAACCTTCTTTAACGAATTCAACTTCAACAAGCTCAAGGTTCATATCATCTAAAATAGGTGTTGTTAACGATTCTACGAGTTCATTAATTTTACTCATCCGTTTCCTCCATTATTCTTTGAAAAATGTCTGAAACAACACAAAAGAGCGGGCGGCACCCACTCTTTCAACGTCAGAGCTATCAATAGTATTTCCAACACTATAATACCATATATTACTCACTGATGCAAATGGATCAGAACAGTGACAATTGGTTCTGATCCGGCATTCCGTCAAGGCATCCTTGCGAATCAAGATACTCAATAATGGTTTTTGACACCTTGCCTCGCTTCTGCAAGTCTTCCTTCGACAGGAATTCACCATTTTCTCTTGAACCAACGATATTAAGCGCAGCATTTGTACCTAATCCAGGGATTGCATTGAACGGCGGAATTAAAGAGTCACCTTCAATAATAAAGTTTCGCGCATCAGATTTATACAAATCCACTTGCTTGAATGAAAAACCTCGTTCACACATTTCGAGACAAAGCTCAAGCACAGTCAATAAACTCTTTTCTTTTGGAGCAGCATCAAGTCCTTTTGCATTGATCTCTTCGATTTTTGATTTTATCGTTTGCGATCCAGCTGCCATTGCTTGTAAATCAAAATCCTCTGCACGAACGGTAAAATAAGCGGCGTAATAAAGCTTCGGATGATGAACTTTAAAATACGCAATCCGGACGGCCATCAACACATAAGCTGCAGCGTGAGCTTTCGGGAACATATACTTGATTTTTTTACATGAATCGATGTACCAATCAGGCACATCATTGTTTTTCATGTCTTCTTCCCATTCTGGAGTTAAACCCTTTCCTTTTCGGACAAACTCCATAATCTTAAACGCCAGTGAAGGCTCAAGTCCTTGATAAATCAAATATACCATGATGTCATCACGACAACCGATCACATCAGATAGCTCACAAATACCGTTATGAATCAGCTCTTGCGCATTTCCAAGCCATACGTCCGTCCCGTGAGACAGACCTGAAATCTGAACAAGTTCAGAAAAAGTTGTCGGCTTTGTATCTTCAAGCATTTGACGAACAAACCTTGTTCCAAACTCCGGAATCCCAAGGGTACCCGTTTTACACATAATCTGATCTTGTGTGACGCCGAGTGATTCAGTCCCACTAAAAATCTTCATCACTTCTGGATCATCCGTAGGAATGGTTTTTGGATCAATTCCCGATAGATCTTGAAGCATACGTATCACTGTTGGATCATCGTGTCCGAGAATATCAAGCTTCAATAAATTATCGTGAATCGAGTGAAAATCAAAATGTGTTGTTTTCCATTCAGATTCTTTATCATTTGCTGGAAATTGGATTGGTGAGAAATCATAAATATCCATGTAATCTGGTACGACGATTATTCCGCCTGGGTGCTGACCCGTTGTTCTTTTTACCCCAGTACAACCTTGAGCAAGTCGCTCCACTTCAGCTCCACGATAATGTAAATCCCTATCTCCTGCATATCCTTTTACGTAGCCAAAGGCCGTTTTATCGGCAACTGTGCCAATCGTTCCTGCTCGAAACACATTTTCTTCTCCAAAAAGAACTTTTGTGTAATTATGAGCAACCGGTTGATACTCCCCACTAAAATTCAAATCGATATCTGGTACTTTATCTCCTTTAAAACCAAGGAACGTCTCAAATGGGATATCTTGCCCGTCTTTTGTGTAAGGAATATCGCAGTCCGGGCAATTTTTATCTTTTAAATCAAACCCTGAACCAACTGATCCATCATCAAAAAACTCCGATTTTTTACATACTGGACAAACATAATGAGGCGGTAATGGATTTACTTCAGTGATCTCAGTCATCGTTGCAACAAATGAAGACCCAACCGATCCACGCGAACCAACAAGATAACCATCGTCTAATGATTTTTTCACGAGCTTATGCGATATCAAGTAAATAACGGCAAAACCATGCCCGATAATACTTTTCAGCTCTTTTTCAAGACGTGCTTCAACAATCTCAGGAAGCTCCTCCCCGTAAATGCTACGTGCCATCGTGTAACTCATGTCACGCATTTCTTCATCAGCACCTTCAATTTTCGGTGTGTACAAATCATCTTTGATCGGCTTCAAGTCTTCTATCCGATCAGCAATTGCGTTGGAATTCGTCACAACTAGTTCTTGTGCTTTGTCTGCGCCTAAAAAGGCAAATTCATGTAACATTTCATTCGTCGTTCTAAAGTGCACATCAGGTAGTTCATGACGATTCAGCGGGTTCGCTCCACCTTGAGATGAAATTAAGATTTTGCGGTACAGCTTATCATTTTCGTCTAAGTAATGAACATTCCCCGTTGCGACAGCAGGTAAGTCAAGTTTGTCAGCTAAATCAACAATTTTTTTCATGATTTCTTCAAGGTTATTCTCGTCTCGAACAAGTTCCAGTTCGATTAAATGCTGATAGGCAGCTTTCGGATGAAGCTCAATATAATCATAGAAAGATGCAATTTCTTCTACTTCCTCAGACGATTTTTGCATCATACCCTCGAATACTTCCCCTTTGTCACAACCCGATCCAATCAAAATGCCATCTCGGTATTTTTGAAGGAGCGATCTTGGAATTCTAGGAACACGGAAAAAATATTCTAAATGAGAGATCGACACGAGCTTAAACAAGTTCTTTAATCCAGCCTGTGTTGTCGCAAGCAACGTTACATGGTTCGGTCTTGCCCGCTTAAATGCTTCTCCTACACCCATGTAATCATTTAGTTGATTATGATTATAAATCTCTCGTTCCTGTGCTTTTTTTAACATTTTCACTAAAATATATCCAGTTGCCTCCGCATCATAGATTGCTCTGTGATGCTGGGTTAGTTCAACTTCGAATTTTTTTGCAAGTGTATTAAGTCGGTGATTTTTCATCTCAGGATGTAAAAAACGAGCAAACTCGAGTGTGTCAATTACAGGATTCGTTGCTTTTCCAAGCCCAATTCTTTTGTATCCAACGTTTAAAAATCCCATATCAAATGAAGCATTGTGGGCCACTAAAACATCATTTTTTGCCCACTCATGAAAATCCTTTAATACATCTTCAATTTCGGGTGCATTACGCACCATGTCATCTGTAATCCCTGTTAAATTAATCGTTGTTGCAGACAATGGGTGATGTGGATTAGCAAAACGCTCAAATTTATCTATGACTTCGCCACCATGAATTTTCACTGCTGCAAGCTCGATGATTTTATCGTAAACAGCTGACAGACCTGTCGTTTCAACGTCAAAGACGATATAATTTGCTTCTTCCAGTGAACGGTCAGCATCGTTGTAGGCAATCGGTACACCATCATCAACCAGATTTGCTTCAACCCCATACAGAATTTTGATCCCGTTTTTTTGTCCAGCTGCATATGCTTCTGGGAATGATTGGGCGACAGCATGATCTGTGATTGCTACCGCTTGATGCCCCCATTTTTTCGCTTGAGAAACGAGAGTAGAAACAGATGACACTGCATCCATTTGGCTCATCGGCGTATGTAGGTGGAGCTCAACCCTCTTTTGTCCCTCTTGTGCCGTATCCTGGCGCAAAGTCGGTTGGATTTCCATGACGTCTTGAGCAATCATGACAAGGTCTCGAACAAACGTATCGTTTTGAATGGACCCTTTTGCTCGAACCCACATTCCTTTTTTTACATTATTCATAATCGCTGCGTCCTCTTTATCACGTGAGAACATCTTAACTAAAATCGAATCCGTATAATCCGTTACCTTGAATGTTAGTAATGAACGACCACTTCTTAGTTCTCTTACTTCTGCATCGAAGATTAACCCTTGAATTGCAATTTTGCGCTCTTCATCATGAATTGTACGAATTTCAACTGGCTCATCTGGTTTGATTGAATAACCAATGGAAACGGGTCCGCTTGGGGATTCACCTTGCGCTTTGGCATCCTCCATTTTTTGTTTATCCACTAACGCTTGCTTTGCCCATTCCTCTTCTTCCTTTTTCTTGGACTCAACAAACGCATCGTATTCCTCGGTTGATTGATTCTCACTAACTTCCGTTTGGAGTGTTAGAGTAGGAAAGCCATATTTGGTAAATGCGAGACATAATGTTTCTGCATATTTATTTTTAATTTGCAAGCCTTCTGTTTCATTTGATACCTGAACAACAAGGCGATTTCCATTTACTACCGGTTTTTGTTTTGTTAGGAGTGACAATAGCGGTGGAGCAATTCCTTGAAGCTCCTCTAAACACGATGGCCAATAATCCATCACATGACCCTCAGAGAAATCGCCGGAAATAGTTTGAACTGAATAATCCACAGTCGCTATATGCTTGAACACTTGAGAAAGTCGGGTTGTAAATTCCTTCATCACCTGGTGTGGTACGACTTCTTTAAATAAAAAATGAAAATGCCATGATTTTGTCGATTTATGAACAACCAAACAATCAATTTCTGCCTCTTCAAAATAACGCGCATAGACGTCGCCAGTTAATTCAAGCTGTTGTAATAATAAGCGGAACTTTTCTTTTTTTGATAGTTCGGTTGACTGGGTCACGTTTTCCTCCTTTCTCAACAATAGAGGCCGGCACAACCTAGCGCCAGCCTCTACGTCAACTTATTTACTTATACGTTCGACAGCTGTCGGAAAACATCCTGTAATTTATCTGTCAATTCCTCTTTTTGAACATCATGTGTTTCGCCTGTTTTACGAATCTTCACTTCTACAATTCCTTCAGACGCTTTTTTACCTACTGTTATACGAACAGGTAAACCGATCAAGTCGGAGTCTGCAAATTTTACACCTGCACGCTCCATGCGATCGTCAAACAAAATTTGGTAACGGTAATCAGTTAACAGTTTGTACAATTCTCCTGCTATTTGTGACTGCGTTTCGTCTTTCATATTAACAGCAATAACGTGAAGGTCATATGGTGCAAGGTTTACTGGCCACACGAGTCCATTGTCATCGTTATATTGTTCTGCGATAGCTGCAAGTGTACGCGATACACCAATACCATAGCTTCCCATGATCATTGGTTGTGCACGTCCATTTTCATCAAGGAAAGTCGAATTCATTGCTTCACTATAACGCGTACCAAGTTTGAAAACATGACCAACTTCAATTCCTTTAGCAAATAGAATCGTACCCTTACCATCTGGAGAAAGATCTCCTTCTTGAATAAAACGAAGGTCCTCAAATTGCATGACGGAGAAATCACGATCTAATTTTGCATTTGTCCAATGTACACCTTCTTCATTTGCACCACAGACGATGTCCCCCATCGCTTTTACAGCATGGTCAGCAATAACTCGCACTTCATCCGACACCTTCACCGGTCCAATTGAGTCTGCTTGTACATTCAGCCACTTAGACGTTTCTTCTGCTGTTGCAAGTTCAGCGATTTGTGCACTCACTGCATTCTTAACTTTCACATCATTCACTTCATGATCTCCACGTACAAGCACTAACACAGGTTGTTCATCAGCCATAAATAACATAGATTTCAGTGTTTCTTCAGGATTCACATCTATTTTTTGATGTGGCGTCTCAACACGCGTGAGTTCCTGACCACTATGCTCTTTTTGATCATAGGTTGTTACCACTGCAGCCATTTCAAGATTGGCTGCATAATTGGATGAATCAGAGTATGCGATCGTATCTTCACCAATCTCAGATAAAACCATAAACTCATGATTGTCTTTTCCACCCATTGCACCTGAATCTGCAAGCACAGCTCTAAAATTCAAGCCACACCGTCTAAAAATGGTAATGTACGCTTGGAATAGTCGATCATACATTGCATCCAAGCTTTCTTGATTACTGTGGAAAGAGTATGCATCCTTCATCAAAAATTCACGTCCACGCAACAAACCAAAGCGTGGGCGTTTTTCATCTCTAAATTTCGATTGAATTTGATAAACCGTCAGCGGTAAACGCTTGTATGATTTTATCTCATCGCGAATGAGGCTTGTAACCATTTCCTCGTGTGTTGCACCGAGCGCAAACTCACGATTGTGACGATCCTTCATGCGCATTAGTTCCGGTCCGTACGTCCCCCAACGACCTGATTCTTCCCAAAGTTCAGCTGATTGAAGTGCAGGCATTAACATTTCAACAGCACCTGCAGCATCCATTTCTTCACGAACCACGGATTCTATGTTCTGTAATATTTTTTTCCCTAAAGGTAGAAATGAGTACATTCCGCTCGCATTTTGACGTATAAATCCTGCTCGTAAAAGCAGTTGATGACTTTTCACTTCGGCATCTGCAGGAACTTCTCGCAATGTCGGAATAAGTGTTTGACTTTGTTTCATTGTTTGCACCCCTACTTCAATTATCTACTGTAAAAAAAATCGTTGAATATCATTCCATGTAACTACGATCATTAACAACATCAACAAGGCGAACCCAACAAAGTGGACCATCCCTTCTTTCTGACGATCTAATGGTTTGCCGCGTAACGCTTCAACACCAAAGAATAACAGTCTGCCACCATCTAGAGCTGGGAGTGGAAGCAAATTCATAATTCCTAGGTTAATGCTTAAAAGCGCACCCCAACGCATTAAATAATAAATTCCTGACTCTGCTACAACCTCAGTCGTTTTATAAATGCCTACTGGGCCAGCTAATGCATCAATAGTGAACTGACCTGTAACAAGTTGTCCGAGAAGTTCCAAAATGGTTTTAATCCACAAATATGTTTGTTCCGCTCCGTAAGAAATTGCTTTAAGTGGCGACAGTTTTTCAACTGGAGCATATACGCCAATCACACCTCTATTTATACCTTCTTCTTCCTCTTGTAATCGAGGCGTAACAGCAATCGTCATAATCTCTCCGTTACGTTCAATCGTCATCTGAATTTCTTCATTCGGGTGTTGTTGAATAATTGTTGTTGCGTCTGTCCACTTCCCGATTGTTTGTCCGTCAATTTCTTGAATTCGATCTCCTTCTCTTAAGCCTGCTTCCATTGCAGCACCATCATCTAGCAACTGACCGAGTTCAGGCTCATCCAATGAGAGACCTTGTAACATACCGAGCAAGGCAAAAATGACAAAGGCTAAGACGAAGTTCATCATCGGTCCTGCGACAATTGCTAGTGCACGTTGACTTAGCTTTTTTGAATTAAATTGTCTGTCCCATGGTGCAATTTGAGATTCCACACCATCTTCAACGAAAACGGCATCTTTTGCGATCTTATATGTCTTAAGCTCTTCTTCGCCTTCTTCATATCCTTTTATAAACAATTCTCTTTCAATATCCGCTTCAGCCACCTCTACAATTCGAAGATCTGGATAGCGGTCTTTATTATTTACGACCATCTTTTGAATCGTTTGATCTTCGTTAAATAAAAGACCTACACGAAAGCCAGGCTTTAGTTCAACCATCTCGGGGTCTTCCCCAGCCATGCGAACATATCCTCCGATTGGAAGCAAACGAATTGTATATTGAGTCTCATTACGTTTAAACGCCAGAATTTTTGGCCCCATTCCAATGGCAAACTCACGACATAAAATCCCTGCACGTTTAGCAAAGATAAAATGACCAAGTTCATGGAAAAAAACAAGTGCACCGAAAATGACGATAAATGCGATGACTGTATCCATTGTCGCAACCACCTTTTCATTATTTATATACGCCTATACTCTACGATCCTTCATTTATTGTAGCACGTTCTAAAAAAAGCAGGGTACAAATTAGCGTGAAAAAATTCTCATTCGTGTCTCTTGATCGACAGCAAGAATCGTTTCCAAATCAGGATCGTCTAATTTTTCATGTTCATTCATTGCACGCTCAATGACATCTTCAATTTCTAAGAAACCGATCGTCCCTTTCAAAAATAAATCAACAGCCGCTTCATTTGCTGCATTTAACACAGTGGGCATCGTTCCACCTGTACGCCCTGCGTCATATGCAAATGCTAGGCAACGGAAGCGGTCCAGGTCCATCATTTCAAAATGAAGCTTACCGATATCTTCTAATCTTAATCGCGCTGCTTCTTTACGTGGCAATCGATCTGGATAGGTCAAAGCATATTGGATCGGTACACGCATATCCGGTGTGCCAAGCTGTGCCATCACAGAGCTATCATGGAATTCAACCATGGAATGAATGATGCTTTCACGATGTAAAAGGACATCGATTTTATCATACGATAAATCAAATAGCCAGTGCGCTTCTATTACTTCTAATCCTTTATTCATCATACTAGCAGAATCAATCGTTATTTTAGCCCCCATTGACCAATTAGGGTGATTTAGCGCTTCTTCAACTGTGACATTTTGTAATTGTGCACGTGTCTGATCACGAAAACTTCCACCCGAAGCCGTCACGACAAGGCGTTCAATATTTTTTTCTTGCTCCCCTTGTAGTGCTTGAAAAATAGCGGAATGCTCACTATCAACTGGCAGCATCGTCACACCATGCTTTTTTGCAGCAGCCATCACTAAGTGACCAGCTGTTACGAGTGTTTCTTTGTTTGCTATGGCAATATTTTTTTTAGCTTCAATCGCTTTCATCGTTGGTTCTAACCCGACACTTCCAAGCACTGCATTAACAACGATTTCCGCATCATCATAAATAGCAACTTTCGTCAGACCTTCCATCCCATAAACGATTTTTGTTTTCCCTACGATCTCAGACGAAAGCTTATCGGCATCTTCTTTTAACTGAACAGATACGATACTAGGATGAAACTCCGCTATAGCTTTCCTAGCTACATCGAGGTTTGCCCCAACCGATAACGCGACCAATTGGAAGCGTTCACGGTGTTCCCTTATTACATCCATTGTTTGCATACCGATGGAACCTGAAGCTCCCATTAAACTGATTTTCTTCAACAAAAGACCTCCCGACTAGATTAATTGGAGTATATGCATAAGCGGAAGGACGAACAACAAACTATCAAAACGATCCAACAGCCCCCCGTGCCCCGGTAAAATAGTTCCTGAATCCTTCACTTTATAATGTCTTTTCAGTGCAGATTCAACCAAGTCTCCAATTTGACCAAACGCTGATAAAACGACTGTAGCAAAAAGCAAATACCACAAATTTGTTTCAAGCGGTACAAAATAGACAAATATCGCAACGACTACAAGAGCGGAGCAAATTCCTCCAATGAATCCTTCAACCGTCTTATTTGGACTAATATCTGGCCATAATTTTTTTCGCCCAATTGCTTTCCCAATAAAGTACGCACCAGAATCTGTTGTCCAAATAATCAAAAGAGCATATGCGATCCAAAGTATATCAGCATCCCTCGTTTCGATAAAATAGTAAAAACCGATACCTACGTAAAGCATGGCAAACACTGCAAATGCTGCGTCATCAAACGTGAAGCGATTTTTCTTCGTTACTGTATAAACGAGTAATAAAAGAACTGACAACAGTGCAGTTTCAATTTTTGAATAATCAAGCTGATTTAAAATTTTATAATATTCATCTGGTAGCAAAAAGATCCATAGTGTCAGTATCGAAATTGCTCCTGGAAAAGATAGCACTTTAACTGAACGCATCTTTAGCACTTCATAAAGAGCTATTGTGGCTATCACATATGTACTAAAAATAAAGAGAATTCCTCCGATCCATACGACCGGAAGAAAAAGTGCTGCTGCAATAATACCTGTGATCAATCTTTGCTTCATCTATGATTCCTCGCTTTGTATTCCACCAAATCTTCTGGAACGCTTTTGATAGTCTTCAATGGCTTCGACAAAATGTTGTTCACTAAAGTCTGGCCACAATACATCTGTAAACCAAAACTCAGCATAAGCTAGTTGCCAAAGCATGAAATTGCTTAACCTTATCTCTCCACTTGTACGAATTAATAGATCTGGATCATTTAAGTGACCTGACATCATATTAGACGAAAAAATAGTCTCGTCAATATCATCAGCTGATAATACACCATTTTTCACATCCAAGGCAAGTGATTTCACAGCAGATAGTATCTCCGAGCGACTTCCGTAATTTAATGCGAAATTTAAAATTAACCCATCATTATCTTCTGTTTCTTTCATCGCTTTTTCAATCGCTCGTAGGGTATGCGAAGGGATTTGTGAAGGATCTCCCATCATCTGTACTTGAACATTTTCTTCTATTAATTCAGGTAAAAAAGAGTCTAAAAATTCTCCAGGTAATTTCATTAAATAATCAACTTCAAATTTTGGTCTGATCCAATTTTCAGTTGAAAAAGCATAAAGTGTTAACACTTTTACCCCTAAACGATTCGCAAGTCTTGTTGTTGGACGAACGGTTTTCATTCCTTCATGGTGCCCGGCTATTCTAGGCATTGCGCGTTTACTAGCCCACCGACCATTACCATCCATTATAATGGCAACATGGTTAGGGATTTTATATTTCATACATTCTAAGATACGATCATCAAGGGTGTCCGGCTCTTTCATGGACTTCCATAATTTCATTTTTTCGAGCATACTACATCCTCCACCCAGTAATTACATGAATTCATGCTTACCCTATCATACCAAATTTTCATAAGTAAGTCTTACTTAAAGAAAAAAGATGATTATTTGTATGGATATTTTTACACAACGCCCTAACAAATACAGAAAACCCCCTACTTGGTAGAGGGCTGTCACTAGAGTTATAAAGTTAGTGTCTAGCTTCCGCGACAAGCCCCTCAAGTCATAAGCCACTTCCGTGGTGGTGTATAGTTCGACCTCAGGAAAGCGTCTTATGCTTGTCAGGGCTGAGAGTCGCTTTTGCATTTCGTTTGTGTCTAGCTTCAGCGGCTGAACGAGCCGCTTCTATATTCCTTCTATACTTCCATAATCTCTCTTTCTTTACCTTTAGCAAGCTCATCGATTTTCACGATGTGCTCGTCTGTCATTTTTTGTACGTCATCGTTGTAGCCACGGAGATCATCTTCAGTTATATCTCCACCTTTTTCAAGCTTTTTAAGTTCGTCATTCGCATCACGACGAACATTACGGATCGCAACTTTTGCGTCTTCCGCTTCTCTTTTCACTTGTTTAGCTAAGTCTTTACGGCGCTCTTCTGTTAGAGCTGGAATCATGATACGAATCAATGATCCATCATTGGAAGGGTTAAGTCCAAGATCTGATTTTTGAATCGCTTTTTCAATTTCACCTAGTGACGTTTTGTCATAAGGAGTGATTTGTAAAAGTCTTGCTTCAGGAACTGTGATCGATGCAAGTTGATTTACAGGCGTTGGTGCACCATAGTAGTCAACGTTGATTTTATCAAGTAGTGATGAACTTGCGCGACCAGCACGAATGGATGATAGCTCACGAGAATACGCTGAAACTGCTTTTTCCATCTTATCTTTTGTTTGAGCAATAGTTTGTTTTGCCATTAGTCTTTCCCCCTTACAATTGTACCGATTGGTTCTCCCAATGCAGCGCGTTTAATATTACCGTTCTCCATAATAGAAAATACGATAAGTGGAATGTCGTTGTCCATACATAAAGAAGATGCTGTTGAATCCATTACAGCTAATCCATCTTTTAAGACATCTAAGAATGAAAGTTGATCGTATTTCACCGCTGATGCATCTACCTTTGGATCCGCTGAGTAAACACCATCTACATTATTTTTTGCCATTAAAATAACTTCTGCTTCAATTTCAGCTGCTCTCAATGCTGCAGTTGTATCCGTTGAAAAATACGGATTACCTGTACCTGCTGCAAAAATAACAACGCGTTTCTTTTCAAGATGTCGAATGGCTTTTCTACGAATATACGGTTCTGCTACTTGACGCATTTCAATAGAGGACTGAACACGTGTTTGAATGCCTACATTTTCTAAGCTATCTTGCAATGCTAATGAGTTCATGACAGTCGCGAGCATTCCCATGTAATCAGCAGAAGCACGATCCATGCCCATCTCACTGCCTATTTTCCCTCTCCATATGTTACCACCGCCTACTACAACGGCCACTTCCACACCAAGATCTGCTAGCTCCTTAACTTGCTCTGCTACCGATTTAATAATTGGTGGATGGATACCAAAGCCAGCATCACCAGCTAATGCTTCACCACTTAATTTTAATACCACTCGATTGTATCTAGCTTTACTCATAGAATCCTCCCGCATGGTTCGTTTTTTTCAAAAAGAGGGAACACAAAGTGTCCCCCATTCATAAAACACCATGAATGGTGCTTCTTGTTATTATTTTTTTATTTGGCTCATTACTTCATCAGCAAAGTTGTCTTGACGTTTTTCGATACCTTCTCCAACTTCATAACGAACAAAGTCTGTCAGCGTAGCGTTTTTCGTTTCAAGGAACTGGCGGACTTTTTGATCAGGATTTTTAACAAAAGGCTGATCAAGAATACAAATTTCTTCAAAGTATTTGCTTAGGCGGCCTTCAACCATTTTTGCAACGATATTTTCAGGTTTGCCTTCTTCAAGAGCTTGCTTTGTAAGAAGTTCACGCTCTTTGTCAGCTTCTTCTTTAGAAACTTGGTCACGTGAGATGTATTTAGGATTTAATGCAGCGGCATGCATTGCAACACCTTTCGCATCTTCTGCATCGGTTGTACCTTCAACAACTGCAAGTACGCCTATGCGTCCACCCATGTGTAGGTATTCGCCAAATACAGCATTGTCAGCCTTTGTGTGAATAGCAAAACGACGAAGTGTTAGCTTTTCACCAATTTTACCCATCGCAGTCGTAATATGTTCATTTACTGTAGCACCATTGTCCATTTTCTGTTCAAGAGCTACTTCAAGTGTTTCTGGTTTGTTCGTTAACAAATGGGATGCTAGTTCTTTAACAAGTACTTGGAATCCTTCGTTTTTAGCAACAAAATCTGTTTCAGCGTTTACTTCAAGAATAACCGCTGTATTCCCTTCACTCATGATGAATGTAGAACCTTCAGCAGCGATACGGTCAGCTTTTTTCGCTGCTTTCGCAATTCCTTTTTCACGCAAGAAATCAACTGCTTTGTCCATATCTCCATTAGTTTCTTGAAGTGCTTTTTTACAATCCATCATACCTGCGCCTGTTTTTTCACGAAGTTCTTTTACCATTTTAGCTGTAATTGTCATGTGGGTTTTTCCTCCTTAAAGTGAGTTAAAATTAAATAATTCCCTTTAAAAAAGGTGATAAGGGAAGATCCGCTTATCACCTTTTCATTTATGCATTACTCTGCAGCTACTGCTTCTTCCTCTTCTTCAACTTGTTTTGATTCAAGAATCGCATCAGCCATTTTAGAAGTTAGAAGCTTAACAGCGCGGATTGCGTCGTCATTAGCTGGGATTACATAATCGATTTCGTCTGGATCACAGTTTGTATCAACAATTCCAACGATTGGAATGTTCAGTTTACGTGCTTCTGCAACTGCGATACGTTCTTTACGAGGATCAATGATGAACAATGCATCAGGAAGCTTTTGCATGTCTCTGATTCCACCTAGGAACTTAACTAGACGATCATATTCTTTTTTAAGTTGTACTACTTCTTTTTTAGGAAGAACTTCAAACGTTCCATCCTCTTCCATCTTTTCGATTTTCTTAAGACGGTTAATACGAAGTTGGATCGTACCGAAGTTTGTAAGTGTTCCACCTAACCAACGTTGGTTGATGTAGTGCATACCAGCGCGGCCTGCTTCATCACGAACAGACTCCTGTGCTTGTTTTTTTGTTCCTACGAAAAGAACAGTTCCGCCGTTAGCAGATACTTCCTTAACGAATTTGTAAGCTTCTTCTACTTTTTTAACCGTTTTTTGAAGGTCAATGATGTAGATTCCGTTACGCTCTGTGAAAATGTATTTCTTCATTTTTGGGTTCCAACGACGAGTCTGGTGACCGAAGTGAACACCTGCTTCAAGCAATTGTTTCATTGAAATTACTGACATAGTGTTGTTTCCTCCTTGGTTTGTTTTCCTCCGCTTCAATCCTCTTTAGTACGAAAACTATCGATTATCGACAGCACCATTCGCTAAATCACGAAGCGTGTGTATTAACACCGTTAACTAATATAGCATATTGAGTTAGTGTCATCAAGAGAAATTATTCTTCCTTCTTGTGAAACTTTAACATAAGTTCTATTTCTGTTTGTCCCTTTCCCAAGGACTTTGCAATATCAGCTATTGACATTCCTTCTCGACAAAGCCTTGTAACCTTTTCTTCAATTGTTTCTTCCTTAATACCTTGTAAGACTCCTGTTTCCTTTGATCGTTTTGGAATTTGTGGAGTATGATAGCGATTAGCTGCAAGCGACCTTGAAGCTCTCATAATCGATGACGGGATTTCTTTGTTTCCATTTATCTTATCATCGGAAATGACGCGCTCTTTTGGCTTCGTTTGTAGTTGCTCATTTTGAAGTTGTTCAAATTGCTGTAGAAAAACAGCGTTATCTTCTTTCATTTCAAGCAAGTAACTTGTAAATGTTTCTTCGAATTCAATCAAATCTTTCTGCTGTTTCTCTTCTTTATGAATTAATCGATTTTGTCGCAAAAACAATAAATATATAGATAAAAATGCAACAAAGTTAAATAAAATGGATAATATGAGTAAGAAATGGATCATAGGCTCTCCTTTTCATCCTGTAACATCAACTCTATGCCCTTTAAATGGATGTGGAGAAGATTGAGTGATTTGCGATTTAGGAGGATCTGAGGAGCTCTCTCCCTCATCATCTGCCGAATGTTCTCCAAGTTTTGTTTTCTCACTTTCATCGAACTCATTTACAGAGGCTCTTTTTTTCACTAACTCTTTTTCAGCAAGCGCTGCTAATTGACTTTGGGTTAAGACACTTTGCTGTTGTTGTTGATCGGCGACCTTTCCAGCATCGAATGTTCTTGGTAGAGCCACTTGTAATTCAACCAACTTCAAACTCATAAGATTCGCTCCTCTCGATCTGAGAATTAAGACTGATTGTACTCTGAAACAAGTAATTTTCGTAGCTTAAACAAACATTTAGAATGAATTTGTGAAATTCTCGATGTGGATAGACTTAACACTTCACCGATCTCGGTTAAAGTAAGCTCTTCACTATAAAACAAACTTAAAACAAGCTGCTCTTTTTTATTTAACTCACTAATTACATCTGATAAATCATCGATCAGTTCATTTTTCACTAAATGTTTTTCTGGCAAAATTGTTTTGTTGTCTTTTAGTACAAAGCGAGTCGTTTCATGGTCATCTTGGTCAGATGATTGGTCATCCATTGATAGCACATTTGCCAGTAAATGCTCTTGCGTAATTTGATACACTTCTCCAATATCCATCCCTAGGGCTACTGCAATTTCTTCTGGCTGTACGTGTCTAAGGTTTTTTTGTTCCAATTCTTCAATCTTTGCTTCAACTTTTTTAGATTTTTCTCTTGTAGATCGTGGTAGCCAATCTTCCTTTCGCAAACCATCAATAATTGCACCTCGGATACGGAAAGAAGCATATGTATCAAATTTCAAATCACGATCTGGTTCAAATTTTCGCAAAGCGTCAAACAACCCCATCAAGCCTAGACTTTTTATGTCATCTCTTGACACACTTTTAGGCAATCCTACACTAATTCGTTGCATGTGGTATTGCACGAGGGGCATATATCGCTGTACAAGCATATCTCCAGCATGAGGATCTCTAGAGGTAGCCCATAACTTCCAATAGTGTTTTTCGAGAGTCACAGTTGAATGGCTCATGGAACTCCTCCTTACAAAACGGTTTATATTCATTAGTCATAATATAGTTTCGCCTGCATTTACTGTTCGAATGTGAAGAAGGCTTGTAGCGGTATCAAATTCAATCGTTCGCCCGCTATTTCCACCTACATCTTCCCCGAGTAAAGGAATTCGGTGCAGTTTAAGCTGATCTTTAATCGCCCCTACATTTCTAGGACCAATACGCATCATATCTTTTTGAGATGAAAACTGGAACATTTGAGCACCGCCAGCCATTTTTGCTTTTAAACGTGTGGTCGATACACCCATTTGCTCAATTAGGGCTTTAACTCCAGTATCGGCAAATTTCGCTACATTTACGGTATCGGATCGGGAAAGGATTGAATTCGGTAACATAATATGTAGAAGGCCCGCTCGTTTCGATACTTGATCATATAACACTAAACCAACACATGATCCAAGTCCCGCAGTACGAATCGTATCCGGAGCATTGACCACCTTGAGATCAGCAATTCCTACTTTAATTACCTGTTGCTTAATTTCTCCCATGTTCACTCGACTCCTAAGGACTTAAACAGCACATGAAACGAATCTGGATCGGGAAGCAAAAAGAACTGCCCGGTAACTCCTTCACCTTCATGTCCTTCACCAAATAGGGCTGTATCAATCACAATTGCCTGATCACTGACCTGAGAAAGCTCAACCAATCCATAGCTAATAATGGCACCAACCATATCTACAGAAAGCGCCGGCACGGTTGGGTACAAATTTAATTGTGTAAAATCAGACAAGGAAGATAAATAAGTGCCCGATAAAATATTTCCCATTTCTTGCATTGCTGAAAGTCCAATCTCCGAATAAGGAGGGGTATCAAAAGAAAAACTCTCATCCTGTGTCATTGTACGAATAAATGATTCAGCCTGGGGCAATGGCAAAATAAAGAACATACTGCCGGATATTTCCCCTTCAATACGTAAAAATATACTGACGACTATATTTTCAGAACCACCTGCCATCTCCATCATGTCATCAAATGATACGATTTTTACAAGTGGTACTTTCATATCAATCGTTTTACCCAATAGTGTCGACAAGGCCGTGGCTGCATGACCTGCTCCAATATTACCGACTTCCTTTAACACATCAAGATGATAGAGTGTAATCTCCTGATCAAAGCTCATTACACATTCTCCAGCACTTTATTTAAATGAAGTAAAATTAGAAGTCTTCTATCCAATTTTGCCACCCCACTAATAAAATCTGCTTCAACGCTCCCTACAACATTCGGTTGAGGTCCAATGGATCCTTCAGGTAGGTCAAGCACATCATTCGCCGAATCCACGATCAAGCCAACCTCTTTATTCTCATAAGTCACGATTATAATGCGTGTATCTTCATCGTATTTACCTTCTTCAAGAGAAAAACGTGTGCGAAGGTCAACGATTGGCGTTACAACTCCACGTAGATTCACAACTCCCTTTATGTGAGAGGCAACACGAGGAACGCGTGTAACAGGCATAACTTTTTCAATCGATTGTACGTGTTGAACCGGAACTGCGTATTCTTTGTTTACTAATCGAAAAATAATAACTTTTGTTTCACTTCCTACTGCTTCAACTGTCAAAACCGGTACACTCCCTTCTGAAAAAAGATTGATCGTTTATTGAATAAGAGAATTACAATCTACAATAAGTGCAACCTGACCATCTCCAAGAATTGTCGCACCTGAAATCGCAAATACATCCCCCATATAATTGCCAAGAGATTTTAACACGACTTCTTGCTGACCAATAAATGAGTCAACGACAAGCCCTGCCATTTTATCACCTTTACGAACGATTATAATCGAGTGTATTTCATCAAGATGATCCTCTGTTAGTACGTCAAATACCTCTTTTAAAAATACAAGGGGAACTACTTTACCTCTAAAATCGATGACACGCTGATCGTGTGCATGTAAAATCTCTTCATTTTTAACGACTGCTGTTTCGATAATGGATGATAATGGAATTGCATATTTTTCTTTTTCCATTTCAACGAGCATCACTGAAATAATTGATAGCGTCAGTGGCAACTGCACCGAAAAAATAGAGCCCTTTCCCTCAGTAGAGTTGATCGTAATTGACCCACCTAATGATTCAATGGTGGTCTTTACTACATCCAAGCCTACACCACGGCCTGAAATATCTGAGACCGTCTCTGCAGTTGAAAATCCAGAAGCCATGATTAGTTCGAAAATTTGCTGATCCGTCATTGTTCTTATTAATTCATCTGTGACGATACCTTTAGATAAAGCTTTTTGTAGCACACGGTCTTTACTTATACCTGCACCGTCATCTTCAATTTCTATAAAGACATAGTTACCGCTATGGTAGGCACGTAATACGATCGTACCTTCTTCGGGTTTCCCATTTGCCACACGCACTTCTGGCGTTTCTACACCATGGTCCATTGCATTCCGCAAAAGGTGAACGAGTGGATCACCAATTTCATCAATGACTGTACGATCAAGTTCCGTATCCTGTCCGATGATATTGAGCGCAATTTTTTTATTTAAATCTCTCGTAAGTTGGCGAACCATCCGAGGGAAGCGATTAAAAACAGTTTCAACAGGTACCATGCGCATGTTTAGAATAATTGATTGTAGATCACCTGAAATGCGACTCATACGTTCAACAGTTTCATTCAATTCACCATGATTTAATTCTTTCGAAATTTGTTCTAATCGCCCTCGGTCGATGACGAGTTCTTCAAATAAGTTCATGAGTACATCAAGCCGATCAATATTCACACGAATTGTCTTATTGATAATGGCACCTTTGGATTGCTCTTCTGGCTTCTGCTTATCATCCGACATTTTTTTGACTTCATCAACAGTAGGCTTTTCATGAATCGTTTGTGAAGTAGCTGCTACTTCCATATGACCCTTTTGAATGGATTCAATCGTCATAGTATGAACAGTAGCCTGCTCGATTTCTGATACTGTAAGAACGGCTTTTTCTATGAGATCAGCTGACTCTTTTGATACGAGCGTCACACAAAACTCTTGATCAAAATTTTCTTCCTCGAGATGATCAGAGGGTGGAGTTGATTTTATCACTTCACCCATTTTTTCTAGCAAATCAAACACCATATAGACACGTGCAGCTTTTAATAAGCACCCCTCACGAATCTTTACAGATAATTCGTATGCTAGGTATTCCTGTTCGAGTGATTGAAGTAAGATGGTACGCTCAAACTCATCATAGTGAATTACAGATGATTGATCACTAGTGATCGGCTTGTCTATTACCACTGGTTGTTCACCTTTTTCAATCAGTTCAAGTTGTTTCACTACGTTCGAAACATCTCTTTTACCGTCACCACCTCCAGCAATTGAAGTGATCATTTCTTCTAAGTCATCGACCGCTGAAAATACAACATCCATAATCGTCGTTGTAACAGCTAGCTTTTCGTTACGAATCGCATCTAACACGTTTTCCATGTTGTGTGTTAGGCTTGCAAGATCTTCATAACCCATTGTTGCTGACATTCCCTTCAAGGTATGAGCCGAACGGAAGATCTCATTGACGATTTTTAAATCTTGAGGATTATTCTCAAGCTCCAACAATTGAGCATTACAATTTTGTAAATGATCCTTGCTTTCTTCAATAAATACCTCTAAATACTGATTCATTTCCATCCCGCATCACCCTTCTTAAGGCAGATATTTCATTATGGTTGTAGAGATCATAGATAATGGTAAAATTTCTTGAACGAGTCCTGTTGCAACTGCTGCTTTTGGCATGCCATTCACAATACAAGTATCTTGTGATTCGGCAATTGTGATTACTGGGTCTTTACAACTTAATTGTACCAGACCTTTAGACCCATCCGCGCCCATTCCGGTCAATATGACAACAATTTTCTCTACCGAATCGATCGATGTGACAGATTCTAGCATCGTATCCACCGATGGACGGTGCCCATTTCTTGGTGGATTTTCATTTAATTCGATAAAAATGGTTGATTCTCGTTGAGTCAATGTCAGGTGAAATCCACCAGGTGCCAGGTAAACGTTGCCGTTTTGTAAGGCGTCTCCATGTTCTGCTTCTTTTACTGTTACTGCAGAAAGACGATTAAGTCGATTAGCAAGTGATTTTGTAAAACCTGCTGGCATATGTTGAACGATCACTACTGGGGCAGCCATCGTTTTTGGCAGCGTACGGATCACTTCTTGCAATGCTCGAGGTCCACCGGTTGATGCTCCGATTAACACCACTTTACGCCTAGATGACACAGAGTTTGTCACTGATCGATGTTGAGCTGTTGGTTGTTCAAGCTGTTCTTGTGTTGTTCGTTTTTGTGGATGTACTTGTTTAATTGCTGGCGCAGGCTTTCTTAATACCTGAACCTTCGCACCGGCTGCGGAAGTTACTTTGCTAACTAATTCATCTCTCACTTTATGAAGGTCCAGTGAAATAGTCCCAGAAGGTTTCGCTACAAAATCAACGGCACCGTAATCCATAGCTAAAAGCGTGTTTTCGGTTCCTTCTTTTGTTGTACTTGATAGCATAATTACAGGGAGTGGGTGTTCTTTCATAATCACTTGTAATGCCTCTAACCCACTCATAACAGGCATTTCAACATCCATCGTTATGACGTGTGGACGAAGCAACTTAATTTTCGCCATTGCATCCTGTCCGTTTCGAGCTGTTCCAACGACGGCGATATTGTCCTGCTCCGATAAAAATTCTTGAATTAGTTTTCTCATAAAAGCCGAATCATCTACGACCAACACTTTTATTACATTCTTATTTATCATAGGATCACCTCACCGTCTGGAAAATAATGTAGACAAACGCTGGACAAAGCGATCGGAATTTGCATAGGCTTCACCTGTGTGTTGATCGAGATAGTGATGAACGATTTTCTTTAGTGTTTTAGCCGCAGGTGTTGATGGATCATTCAAAATAAACGGTGTTCTATTTGACACGGCTTTTCTAACATTCAAGTCTTCTGGTAAACTTCCGAGTAGATGAATCTCTTTTTGTAAAAATCGTTCCATTGCTAGTCGGAGGCGTTGGAGTACTACTTCACCTTCTGTTTCATCCACAACACGGTTACACAGGATAGAAAATTTATTTTCTTCATCTTTCATGTGAATAAATTTCATCATTGAGTAAGCTTCCATGATTGAGGTTGGTTCGGCTGTTGTAATAACGATTACTTCATCAGCAGCCATAATAAGTTCATGCCCCTTTGCTGTATCACCAACACCCATATTAAAAATTAAATAATCATATTCTTTTTGAAGTTCTTCAAGTCCATGAATCAATCGATTGATTTCAATATCCTTCCACTCAATCATTCGACTAAGATCCGATCCACCTGATATATACGAAAAACCACCTGGACGATTTTGTACGACATCATGAATACTTCTATCACTTTCTAAGCAATAGAAGATCGTTTTTTCTGAATGCTGACCAATTAAACTATGAAAATTGTCCTTTCCGACATCCATATTGAGTAGTAACACGCTGTGACCTTTTGATGAAATTTCAGTGGCAAAGCTAGTGGAAAAATTTGATTTTCCAACCCCTTCCTTGCCACTTACAACGGCAATTACTTTTCCTAATCCTCTTTGTGACTGCAACATTTGTCGTCGTAACGTTTCTGCTTGATCCATTATTCATTCACACTTTCTAACAGGAGTTTAAACAACGACTCTGGATTTGCTTCAATAATATCTTCTGGCACTGCTTGGCCTGTTGTTAAATACGCAGCTCCTGTTTCATTGTGCAACATCATATGAAATGCAGGACCAACGCTTGCACTTTCATCCCACTTTGTAAAAATAAATTGATCGATTACAACATCATGAAAACGGTCTACAATCATTTGCATATCCTGCAGCTTCGCTGTCATTGACAGGACCAAAAAACTTTGTATGTTCATATCGAAATCAATAACCTTTTTCAATTCATCCACATATTGACGTTCACGATAATTACGTCCAGCAGTGTCAACAAACACATGATCATAGTCTTCAAACTTTTCGACAGCTTTGTCAAAATCACTACGATTATACACGACTTCAATAGGTACATTTAGTAACTGAGCGTATGTTTTCAACTGTTCGATTGCGGCAATGCGATACGTGTCAGTCGTAATAAATGCGACTTTTTTACGTTTCTCAACAACGAGCTTTGCGGCAATCTTTGCAATTGTTGTCGTCTTACCTACCCCCGTTGGACCAAGAACGTATATATATTTCTTATCGGCAACAATGCCATGATGTGTAAGTGATTCGACTTGTTCTTTTACTCGCGTTTCTGCCCATTGACGAATTTTATTGTCATCAGGGCTCTGTTTCCATTGATCAAATAAATTCGATCCTAGATCAAGTAGCCACTCTTCTTGAAATTCCTGCTGTCTAAAGCGCTCCAGTTCATGTTGAATGGAAGGTGGAAAATGATTTAATGACGTAAAACGCTGTTTCGACATCGTGGACACCATTGCTTTTAGTTCTTTTATTTCATCCTGTAGCTGATTATGACTAGCAACATCGTCTTGTACATATATAGGGTCTTGCACAACTTTTTGCGGTTGCTCTTGAGTTTCACTTGTATCCAGACCTGCAACGACTTCCATTTTCTTTTTTTTAAATAACCCTAAAAATCCACCTGTGTAGATAACTTTTGAATTTAAAATGACTGCGTCACTACCAAGCTCAGATCGAACTTTTTTCATCGCTTCAGGCATCGTGCGTGCTACTATTTTTTTCATTTTCATTCTACGTTCACCACCCCTACGCTTTGAACTTCAACATTCGCTTCTAATTCGTTATAAGATAAAATCGGAATTTGTGAAAAATACCGATTTGTCAGCTGTCTAATATACATTCGAACAGCAGGAGAACATAAAATAAGTGGTGTTTGCTCCGTCAGTGATAGCTTTTCAATTTGATTGGCCATTGCTTCAATCACACGTTGAGAGTCATTTGGATCGAGTGATAAATAATTGCCATGTTCTGTTTGCTGAATCGAGTCTGCTACAAGCTTTTCAACTCGACCAGACAGTGTGATGACTTTCAGCGTATCTCCACCTTGCGCGTATTGCGTCGTGATTTGCCGAGCAAGAGCTTGTCTTGTGTATTCAGTGAGTACGTCAGTATCCGTTGTGAGCTTTGCATAATCCGCTAAAGTTTCAAAAATGATTGGTAGATTACG
This sequence comes from Jeotgalibacillus marinus, assembly GCF_040801915.1. NCBI lineage: Bacteria > Bacillati > Bacillota > Bacilli > Caryophanales > Caryophanaceae > Jeotgalibacillus > Jeotgalibacillus marinus. Next base: position 117,960 of record NZ_JBFMIA010000003.1, read on the forward strand.
AATTGAGACGTTTTCTTTTAATAGATTTGCAAGAACTTTTTGTACATCTCCAACCGCTAATGGAGAAGGTGTTACTTCCTCGACCAAAATTGGATAGGATTCTTTTAAATGATCGATAAGTTGCTTTGTTTCTTGGCGCCCGAGAAGATCGTGGGCATTACCTTTAATGACTTCCGTAATGTGTGTCGATACGACTGAAGGTGGATCCACTACGGTATAGCCAAGCATTTCGGCCTGATCTTTGACTGTTTCATCAATCCATTTAGCTGGCAAGCCAAACGAAGGTTCAACTGTATCAATTCCTTCAATTGAATTTTCATCACCAGGGCTCATCGCTAAATAATGATCCAGCAGCAGTTCACCTTTTGCTACTTCATTGCCTTTTATTTTTAATCGGTACTCGTTCGGTTGAAGCTGAATATTATCTCGAATTCTCACAACCGGTATGACAAGTCCTAATTCTAAAGCTAGCTGTCTTCTAATCATAACAATTCGATCTAATAAATCCCCACCTTGATTTGTATCTGCGAGAGGGATTAACCCATAGCCGAATTCAAATTCTATTTGATCCACATTAAGTAAGTTGACCACACTTTCTGGGCTTTTCATTTCATCTGTAGTAGCTTCTTCTTCCATCTCAAACACGTCATCTTCATCTTTCTTATCTGCCCTCGATAACATAAAACCACCAATAATTAAAATCAGCGCAATTGGGAGTGTTAAGAAATTATCAATTGTAGTAAAAAATCCGAGCAGTGCAATGGTACCACCTGCAACATACATAATTGGTCCGAAAGTAAATAGTTGAGACGTAATGTCATGACCTAGGTTACCATCTGAAGCAGCACGCGTTACAACGATGCCTGTTGCAGTGGAAATAAGTAGTGCAGGGATTTGACTCACAATGCCATCTCCAACCGTTAGCAATGTAAATTGACCTACTGAATCTCCTAGTGACATACCCATTTGAACGACCCCAATGACCATTCCAAAAATTAAGTTAATCATAACAATGATGATCCCGGCGATGGCATCCCCTTTAACGAACTTCGTTGCACCATCCATAGAACCATAAAAGTCAGCTTCCCGACCAACTTTTTCTCGTCGTTCTCTTGCATCAACTTCTGATATCATACCTGCATTCAAATCCGCATCGATGCTCATTTGTTTACCAGGCATTGCATCAAGTGTAAATCGTGCAGCAACCTCAGATACACGTTCAGCACCTTTTGTGATCACAATGAATTGGATAATGATTAGTATTAAAAATACTACGATCCCAACAAGTATATTTCCACCGGTTACGAACGTACCAAATGTTTCTACAACGCCACCTGCTTCACCTCGACTTAGGATCGCCCTTGTCGTGGAAACATTTAATCCGAGGCGAAAGAGAGTTAAGAGTAAAAGTAATGAAGGAAAGATGGAAAACTCAAGTGGCTCTTTCATATTCATGGATGTAAGTAGCACAATAAGGCCTAGTGTAATATTAATAATGATTAAGATACTGAGCATCCATGATGGAAGCGGGATCACCAACATAGCAACAATCATGATGACACTGGCGAGTACGGTTAAATCTTTTCCTGACATGCTGGTCCCCTCTTTACTGTGTCTTATACTTTATTTTTAATTCGATAGACATACGCTAGAATTTCAGCAACCGCTTTGAAAAATTCTTCCGGAATGGGATCGCCTATTTCAGCTTGATCAAATAACGCCCGAGCGAGCGGACGATTTTCCACAGCTACGACATCATTTTCTTTTGCAATCAACTTGATCTTTTGTGCGACAAAATCGACACCCTTCGCTACCACAACTGGTGCATCGAACTCACCGGCTTTATATTTTAAAACAATGGCGTAATGAGTAGGGTTAGTGATGACAACGTCTGCATTCGGCACTTCCGACATCATTCGTTTCATCGCCATTTCCCGCTGACGCTGTTTGATCTTTGACTTTATCAGCGGGTCGCCTTCCGTGTTTTTATATTCATCTTTGAGATCTTGCTTTGACATTCGAATATTTTTTTCAAAATCATATTTCTGATATAAATAATCTAATACAGCTAAAAAAAGTAAGAGTGCTGAAGCATACAACCCCATTTGAACTGTTAATTTACCAGCGACCAATAATGTTTGTTCCACTGGCTTAAGTGATAATGATAAAACATGTTCAATGCTTAACCACAATACTAAAAACGTAGTAATACCAATTAATGAAATTTTTAAAATTGATTTTGCTAATTCCACCAATGCTCTGGCTGAAAAAATTCGTTTTAATCCTTTAATTGGATTCATTTTAGATAACTTTGGTTTTAAAGGCTCTGTTGAGACTAAAAACCCTACTTGTAAATAATTCCCTGTTATCCCTGCGAGTGCAGCAACACCCATAATCGGAAGGACAATCCATGCCACTTGCACAAGCATATCAATATACACAATCCTTGCTGTATCCATCGTCACTGGTCTCAATATATAATCCATCAGCGGTACCGCTACGATATTTAACATCCTGTCTCTAAATAATCCTCCGGTAAAAAACAAAAAAAGAAATACGGCAAATAAGATAATCGCTGTATTGACATCCTGACTTTTTGCCACTTGACCTTTTTTACGTGAATCAAGACGCTTCTTCGGTGTCGCTTTTTCAGTTTTTTCTCCCGCGAAAAATTGCAGATCTAAAGGGATGTACTTCATCATACGATTCCCCCTCCGAGTATTGTCATAATATCGCGCATGACAACAAACATTAAATCAAATAGCCCTTGGATCACTTTGAATGTAACGCCCATTAACACGGATAAAATAATAAATGCTACTGTAATTTTAATTGGTAATCCAATAACGAAAATATTAAATTGTGGAGACGTTCGAGCAACAATTCCTAAGGCAATATCAACTAAAAACAGCGTTGCGACAACAGGAGAGGCAATTTGAAAAGCAATGACAAATGTTGCAGCAAAGGCTTTTATCACAAACTCAGCTGCAATGGGTTCTCCAAAGGCAATTGCTAGTTGATCCATTGGTACAAATTGATAACTAAAAAATATCCCATCCATAATTAAATGATGACCATCAAAATAAAGAAGCATAAGCAATGACAACGTATATAAATATTGCCCCATCAACGGACTTTGTGCACCCGTTTGTGGATCAATAACATTTGCAATCGCAAATCCCATTTGAAAATCAATAAAATTTCCGGCAATTTGAATGGCAGACAAAACAATGTAGGCAATCAAGCCGATAAATAAACCAACGAGTGCTTCTTTTATAATTAACATGATGTATTCACCATTTATCTCAAGCGGTTCAACATCGATTGTGTAATACATCATCCACGAAATCAACAAAGCAAAGCCAATTCTGTGCATTGCAGGAATCGTTCGATGGGAAAACAATGGCATGATAACGAAAAAGGCCGATACTCTCACCACGATTAAAAGTAAAATAGTTAATCTCGGATATAATTCTTCCATCTTATTAACCTATGTACCGTGTCAAGTTGGTTAAAATATCAGAGGCATAAGATACGATTTGTGTGAGCATCCAGGGCCCAAAAAAGACTAGCGCAACCATTACCCCAATAATTTTCGGAATAAACGCAAGTGTTTGCTCCTGAATTTGAGTAGTAGCTTGAAAGATACTGACTAAAAGACCGACGGCAAGTGCAACCAACATCAAAGGAAGACTAATCATCAATGTAGTATACACGCCTCTTTCAGCGATTGAGATAACCATTTCTCCATTCATAGAAGTTCACCTGCCTAAAAGCTTGATAGTAAAGATTGCATAACTAGGTACCAACCATCGACTAAAATAAACAATAAAATCTTAAACGGTAAGGAAATCATGACCGGCGGAAGCATCATCATCCCCATCGACATTAAGACAGAAGCTACAACCATATCAATTACAAGAAACGGAATAAAAATCATGAACCCCATTTGAAATGCAGTCTTTATCTCACTTAAAGCAAAAGCAGGAACCATAACTGTCAACGGAATATCTTGAATCGTCTCGGGTCGATCTGCCTGTGTATAGCTTAAAAAAAGTTCCAAATCCTTTTGCCTAGTATGTTTACTCATAAATTCTTTAAATGGAATGGAAGCTTCCTCATACGCTTCTTCAAGATCGATTTCTTCGTTAAAAAGTGGTGTTAATGCTCGGTCATTTACTTCACTGAATACCGGTGACATCACAAAAAACGTTAAAAACAGGGCCAAACCAATAATAACTTGGTTCGGAGGCATCTGCTGAGTTGCAAGAGATGTACGCACAAACGAAAGAACAATTACAATTCTTGTAAATGCTGTCATTAAAATTAAAATACCTGGTGCTAATGAAAGAACAGTTAGGAGCAGTAATAATCTAACAGAAGCCGCAACGTCATCTGGTGGACTATCATTAAAAAATTGAATAAATTCATCCATTTGTATTTTGCTCCTTGCCCTTTGCCCGATTAAACAACTTTTTTCGCTCTACCTTGTGCTGGTTTAGCTGTTTTGACAATAATGATTGAAATGAATGTTTTTCTTGACTCGTCTGATTATTTCGCGTCGATAATTTCTCAAACCATAGACTTAATGGACTTCGCTGCATTTGTTGATTATCTTTTTCTCGGTAATATTGTTCAAGTTTCTCCTGTTCTTTTTCATCCGTGACTTCCTTTATCAGCTGTACATCCTCACCGACACCTAACACGTAATAGCTTCCTGCCACTTTCACAATCTGTACAGAGCGATTACCGCCAAGTGTTGTCCCACCCATGTTTTGAATAAGCTTAGATTGTTGAAAGTTACGCGTACGACTATTTACGAATTTTAGTAAGCCATAAAGAAGAATAAGAACGAATCCTAATGCTCCAATCAACTTAACATACGTTACCCACGTGGCATCAGGATTTCCTTTACCTAGGATTTCTTCTTCATCACCCAGTGTGGAAATGTCATCGTTACAATTTTCTTGATTGTTCCAACATTCATCTACCATTCCTTCCGCTAAAACTGATGATTCTCCCCCAAGCCACAATGAGCTTAGAAGGAGAACAAAGATCAGTATAGGGAAGATTCGTCGATTTTTCATAGTTATCAACCTATCGCTTTTGTAATTGCCTCTATCACACGGTCCGCTTGAAACGGCTTAACGATAAAGTCTTTTGCACCTGCTTGAATCGCATCAATAACCATCGCTTGTTGCCCCATTGCAGAACACATTATGATTTTTGCACTGCTATCTATTTTTTTAATTTCTTTAAGTGCTGTGACTCCGTCCATCTCTGGCATCGTAATATCCATTGTGACGAGATCAGGGGATGTCTCTTTGAATTTTTCAATCGCTTGAACGCCATCTGCTGCTTCTCCTACTACGTCAAATCCATTTTTCGATAAAATATCTTTAATCATCATTCTCATAAATGCTGCATCATCAACTATTAAAATCTTTTTAGACATTCCTAGAATACCCCCATGGTTTTATCGTAGTTTACCTAAACGATCAGATTGACTCACTATATCTGTTAATCGCACACCAAAGTTTTCATCAATTACGACAACTTCACCATTTGCGATCAAACGATTATTTACTAAAATATCAACCGGTTCCCCAGCTAGCTTGTCTAACTCAATAATTGAACCTGACGTGAACTCTAAAATTTCTTTTACAGACCTTTTTGTACGCCCGAGCTCTACTGTTACTGATAATGGGATATCAAGTAATAAATTCAGATTTCTAGCTTCGCTTGATTTTAATCCAGGAGATTCAAAGGTAGAAAATTGTGCTGGTTGAACGTCGACTGGTTGTGATAAAGCTCTTTCTCGATTTAACTGAACACCTGCGTTCAAATGAGAAGTTTTCGCTGGATTTAGCTGATTCTCAGCAATGCGTGATGAGTGGGTCGGTTGCTGCTGAACCATTTCACGCTCTTCAACGGCTGGACGTTCTGCTACAGCTGTCGCAGCAGTTTCTTCAAAACCATCTCCACTCTCCATTAATTGCGCTACTAATGTTTGCCCAAGTTCGAGTGGAACAAGTTGCATGATGTTTGATTCGATTAGCGACCCAACTCTAAGGCTAAACAAGATCTGTACTAACAACTCTGAATCAGGAAGATTATACACCCCATTCTCCTCGGTTAAATTCAGCAACCCAATACTTGGTGGTGAAATATCCACTTTTCTTTTAAAGATCGTTGACATTGATGTAGCAGCGGAACCCATCATTTGATTCATTGCTTCTTGAATAGCACTTAACTTAATTTCATCCAAGTCACCTGAAGGGCTTGTACCGTCTTCACCTAACATCAAATCTGCAATCACCTCAGCATCTGCCTGTTTAATAACTAATAAATTGTTCCCACTTAATCCTGCGGTGTATTGTACATTTATAGCAACAGAAGGATGCGGGAACGACTTCGAGACCTCATGTGTTTTTACAACCTCTACCTTTGGTGTTGTAATCTCTACTTTTTGATTTAATAATGTAGACAAAGCTGTTGCAGAGCTACCGAAAGAGATATTTCCAATTTCTCCAAGTGCATCAATTGCCACTTCATCTAAATAATCTGCCGTATTGATTTCCTCTGACTGTGGTAGGTCATCATCAGATGGTCCTTTCAATAGAGCATCAATTTCATCTTGAGAGAGCATGTCATCACTCATCATCGTCCTCTCCACCTTTCAATTCATCTATAACTTGAACCCCTAGTTTTTTACCAATTTGTCCTGGTTGTGCTGTGAATTTAGGCACACCACCTATGCGAAGTGTAACAGGTTCATCATAGCGACAATTCAGCTCTAATACATCTCCGACTTCAAGAAGTAAAAACTCCTCAATCGCCATCATCGAAGATCCAAGCTCCGCTGAAATCGTCAAATCTGCTTTTTCCACACGTTTTTCAAGCTGTAAAAGTTCTTCTGATTTTGATTCTTTTTTATTCGTTTGCATCCAATATTTCACTGATAGATTTGGAATAATCGGTTCTAATACAACGTGTGGGATACAGATGTTTATCATACCACTCGTCTCACCAACAATCGTATTTAGTGTAATGACTACGACTGTTTCATTTGGTGAAATCACTTGTAAAAACTGAGGATTCACTTCGAAATCAGTAAGGATCGGATCAATATCAGCAATTGTTGCCCACGCTTCACGTAAGCTATCAAATGCTTGCTCAAACATATTGGACATGATCTTCGTTTCGATTTCTGTTAAATTTTCTACTTTACTGGCACTTGCCCCTCTTCCACCTAGCACCCGATCCAACATCGCATACGCAATATTCGGATTGATTTCCATCAATAGCTTACCGTCAAGTGGTGCTACTTCATACACATTTAAAATGGTCATCTTCGGTACTGAACGGATAAATTCTTCATATGGTATCTGGTCCGCTGATGCAACAGATATTTGAACAAATGTACGAAGTTGTGCTGAAAAGAAAGTTGTTAGCAATCTTGCAAAGTTTTCATGAATTCGAGTTAAACTACGAATCTGATCTTTAGAAAACCTGAGCGCTCGTTTAAAATCATACACTTTTACTTTCTTTTCTTGCTCTTCTTTTCTAATCTCATCTGCTGACCTTTCACCAGTTGAAATAGCTGATAGTAAAGCATCAATTTCATTTTGCGAGAGTATATCTCCAGCCACTTGATTTCACCTCCACCCTCTAAAAACCTTTTTTATTGAATGACAATGGAAGTCGTATATACTTTAATCACTTCGCCTTCTTGCATTAACTCATTCACACGGTCTTTAACAATCTCTTCAAAAGCGTTTTTACCTTCTCTTCCTTCCAAATCAGTGCGTGTCATCTCTGAAAGTTCATCAATAATAATGTCTTTCACCTGGAAGTCACGCTGTGCTAATTCTCCACCTGCTTTTATACTATCTGTTTGAATAGTCATCGATAATCGAGCAAAATTGTTGTTCGCAATGCTTGAGGTTACGTCTGGTATTTCAACCGAAGCATCAACAATCTCTGCAATCGTTGGACCTCCTGTTTCTTCCTCTTTTGATAGTGGATTGAGTTCATAAAGCACGACAACAGTCACAAGTGTAATACACACTAGAATGATCAGCATCGTAAGGAGTAGGTTATTTTTCATCATCGTCCTCCTCTTTAAGATTGCTCACATTTAACACGTGTATTGATTGGTAGAATTGGAGAATCTCTTCTTTTACATGCTCAATTGAATCTTTTACAATAAACTTCTTACCATTTGTTAATGTGATCGTTGTGTCAGGAAATGTCTCCACTGTTTCTATGTAAATTGCATTAATCATGAATTTTTTTCCATTTAACCGGGTTAATTTAATCAATTTGGTCAGGACTAGGTCACATCGAACCCAGTCCTGTCACCCCCTCACAAAAGATTATCGCTTAAGATTAACTAATTCCTCTAGAATTTGATCAGAAGTTGTAATAATACGTGTATTTGCTTGGAATCCACGCTGAGTAACAATCATTTCAGTAAACTCTTCTGAAATATCAACATTAGACATTTCAAGAGCACCCTGTCTTATTACCCCACCAATGTTTTCAGCCTCCCCCACATTGGCAATACCAGAGTTAGCGGATTCTTGGTATAAGTTGTTTCCAACTTTTATAAGTCCACCTGGATTATTGAACTTTGCTAACCCAATAGTCGCAATCTCTTGAATCTCATCATTTGAATAGATTCCAATGATTTCACCACCCGGTCCAATAGCGTAACCCGCAAGTGTTCCTTCGAGGTAACCATCTGAATCGACATCAAATGTAGCTGCACCAGGATCATTGGTTAATCCATCAAAATTTAAATTAGATACTAAGAAAGTTTCATCCTCTCCGATTGGCAATTCAATAGTTCCCGGAAAATCTCCTTCAAGATCAATATCGAAATCAATTGAAACAACGGGGTCAAGGGAATTATTCGTAAAAGATATATTCCATTGAGTAACTGGATCACCCGAATCCGCTGGCATTATTGGTGTCATTTCAACAGCATAAATATGTTCTACTCCACTATCATCAACAACTATCATTTCTTTAGGAATACTAAAATCCTCATCAACTACATCCGAAGGGAAATTACCGCCAAATGTAATTTGTTCCGTTGCCCGTGCTGGTAACACCGCATTCTCATCAATCGTAATATCTGACAATACGCCATTTTCAAATTGTTGTACACGATACCCGTCAGTTGTTACCACGTTGCCTGCATGATCAGTCGTAAAATTCCCTGCACGTGTATAGAAGTTTTGTCCTCCCGGTCCTTGCACAACAAAAAAACCATCTCCTTCGATCGCCAAATCCAGTGGACCCCCAGTTGTTTGTAGTGAACCTTGTGTCTGGATGTTGTCAATCGATGCAGTGACAGATCCAAGACCGACTTGCAATGGGTTTGTCCCCCCTCGACCTTCCGTTGCGCCTGAAGCACCTCGCATCGTCTGGTTCATGGCATCTTGGAAAGTAACGCGCCCTTTTTTAAATCCAAAAGTATTTACGTTTGCGATGTTGTTACCAATAACATCTAGCTTTGTTTGGAAGTTTTGAAGTCCTGCAATTCCTGAATACATTGAACGAATCATGTAATACTCTCCTTTCAAATTAAGGCTGTATCAATCAGTCAACAGCCAAATAGGCTCCTTAAAAGGTCCACCTAGTCCTTCAAAATAATTGTGCCATCAATATCCGTGAATATTTGGTTATTTATATCCGCCATTCCCATCGCCGTGATTACGGTTTGTTTTTTCACACTGACGATTAGCGCTGCATCGTTGAGCAAGACGAGTGAATCGTTTATTCCTTTTAACTTAGCTTCGTTAACTTTTTCTTCAACCCTTTGCCATTGTGCATCAGTGATGTCGATGTTGCGCTGCATGAGACGATCATTCGCATGCTTGCTAATTTTCAGCTGATCACTTTTTGCCAGCACTCCTTGCAGTTCATCTGCAAATCGCTTAGACGATGTTGGGTTCAGCTGTTTACCCTTTGGCGTAATCGGCTGTGATGGAATCGGGGTAAACCGAATAGGTTCCATCTAGTCAAATCCTTTACTGTGCAATTTGTGTGAGCTCATCGATTGACACACGCTGATCATCTTCCGTGTGAAGCCAAATTGCTCCATCCTTCCGTGATACGTAGGTTACAATACTTTCTTGTAACTCATCTTCGTCATCGATCCAACTAACTTTCTTACCGATAAGCATACTTGCTTGTTGAAATCCATCTTGTTGTTCACCTGCATAAACTCCTGAAATGTTCCCAGGTTCTAACAGTGTGCCATCTGTTAATTCAAATTCAACGAATCCCCCTACGTAACGAATGGACGCAATAATTCCTCTTCCGCTTGTTGGTTCTTCTCCATCAACTAACTTGTCCCATTTTACTTCTTTTCCAACGAATTCGTTATATTGAATGAGCTGTGTTTGCTCTTGCATCTCAGCGAATTTCTCAAAAGATTCAGCCATGTTTGTCATTTGTTCAAGTGTCGAGAAACTTGCCAATTGAGCAATAAACTCTGTATCATCCATTGGCGCTGTTGGGTCTTGGTTTGTTAACTGAGCAACTAAAAGTTTTAAAAACGCGTCTTTCCCTAATGTATCATTTGATTCAACACTAGCTTGGCCCTGTGATGATAAAAAAAGATCACTGTTTACTGTATTCACATTCATTTCTTACACCTCAATGTTTAAGAAAATTTGATGGAAGCTTTGTTCTTCATCTTGATCATCATCTAAATGCTCATCTTTTTCTTGTTCTTTTTGTTGAGATGACTGCTGAGAAGATTGATCCATTTGTCGTTCAGAACGATTGGATTCTGATTCCATATTAAGCACTTCAATTTTTTCAACTTGAATGTTTTGACTCGTTAACGACTGGCGTAATTGATGCAGTTGCGAGTCCATCATTTCTTTCGCTATACCAGTTGATGTCATTACTCGAGCTGTTAATATTCCTGCCTTTTGCACTAGCTCAATGCGAAGTGTACCTAAGTGCTCCGGCTGCAAACGGATCATCAGCTTTTCTGTGCCATTGGCCTTGCCAAATTTCGCTGAACTCATGATTGTTTGAAACTGTTGCATAAGAGATGTTGCTTGTTCATTTGATTTTACTGGTACAGCTAGTGACCATTTCCCGTGACTGCTTTGAAGTTGTAAGGATTGCAAGTTAACGGAAGTCACTTCGGCCTTTGTTTCAGTTAGCTTCTTTTCACTTGACCCCTCGGATGTTTGCCCTTCTTTCTGGAACATGCCACTCCAATTCAAATCATTTTTCGTGACAGGCGTTTTAAAAGCATTCATCTGCTCCTGCAGTTTCACAAGTTTTTCTTCCACGTGAAGCAATGTTTTCGAAAGACTTGCAGCGACTGTACTTTGTGCAGCTGGTCCATCAGTGGACTGCACAGCTAAGGTAATACCTTTTAACGCAGCAATCGCTTCTTGCATTGTTGGTGTTAACAGCTTTATGGATGGAAGTTGGGCAACCTTTTCTGCAAAATTTGATAACCAGACCATTGATTCAGGATTACCAATTTTTACATTTGGCACTTCACTTGAAGCTGTTTGCCCCAAAAGTTGGTGTAACATATCTTGAGAAAGATTTAATTTTTCAAGTACACCTGGTAGGTCTAGCGACATGATTTCTTCAGGCGACACCCCAAATTGGACCATCGATTCTGTACCTAAAAGGTTTAAAAGTTCCTGGATTGTTTTCTCTACCGATTCAACGTCATCTTTTGACAAACCGCTATCTAATTTGCTTTTTTCAGTTGATTGTGCAACCGCCGCCATTACCTGACCAAACCCTTGCGTCTGATCGGTTGCCTGATTCATTTCATTTGCTGTACCACCTAATTTACTTATTGAAGCATCCATTTTCGGCGGGTTTACCAATACATCCATGATCACGTGTTTTTCACCTCCTTTCAGGGGAAATGTATTATGGTGTAGATACTGAAAGTAGTTCGGTGTATCGTGCTGCTTCAACTGGGGGTAATTTTTCAAACACTTTTGCTAATGAGTCAGGTGATAATTGGGATAAAATCTTCACTGATTCGCTATCTGTCATTTCTAAGATGATGGGTGCAGAAGCTTTACCTGACATTTCTTCAAAAACAGAAACAATTTCATCAAACTCTTTAGATTCTGTTTCTTGCTGTTGACGAAGCGTTTCCATCTCGTCTATTAGCCGTTCTTGCTCAGTCAAAAGCTGTTCATTTTCATCTTGTTGGCTCACAATTTCACTTTCAAGTTTTGAAATTTCAGCCTCTTTTTCTTTATTTTGTGTTTGAAGCGTCACAATCTTTTGATCAGAAGTTTGCTTTTCAGCACCCGTCTTTTCTTCCCCTTCTTGTGTAATGAATGGGATCGAAATTCCAGCTTCTTTTGCTTTGTCAAACAAATTGATATCCAATACTGTAAGAATTCCAAGCGATGCAACTGCAAGAAAAATAGCAGGGATGAGAAAGATCATTAGAAATACCTGAAACTTTCCCGGTGATTTTTGCGCAACTGGTTCTTCTTGTCGTACTTGCTTGTTCATTTTCTATCACCTATTTCTGCGATTCATAAATTGGGTCATTGAAAGTTCGTTCATTTGCTGGCTGTCTAGTTCATTTTGATGAGCTAGATGGAAATGGTGATCTTTTTCCTTTATCTTTTCGTACTTTCTTACTTCAATGTTTCGATCCATCAAGCGCTGTTCATGCCATTGCATAGTTGTTCTTGCTTCCATGACGAGTTTTTGTTGATATGAGATGCTTTTTTCGATATTCAGTAAAAATTGTTGTCCATGGCGTAAGGACATCACAGCAATCCCCGATTGAATATTCACTGCTTGCGCGTCCTCCATCAACTCTTTCTTTTTCAATAATTGATAAAGTTTTTGAGCGAGCCCTTCAAACGATTCAATTGATTCTCGATAACGATCTTCTGCTTCTTTTTTTTCGCGTTCTTTCACCGTTAGAACCCGATCAAATCGAAACTGATAAGCCAAACCTACCACTCACCTTTTTCTGCAAGTTTCACAAGCTGATGAACACTTGTGGCTAAATCAATTTTTTCATCAAATGCTTGTTTTAGTAGCGATTTGATCTGTGGATTAAATCGAATCGCTTCATCTATTTCTTGTGAGGAACCTTTTTTGTACGCACCGATACTGATCAAATCTTCTGCCTGATCATACGTACTCATGAGCTGTCTTATTTTATCTGCAGCAGATAAATGCTTCTTGTCAATCAGATGGTTCATCAAACGGCTCACACTTTTAAGTACATTGATTGCAGGGTATTGTCCACGATTGGCGATAGCACGATCCAGCACAATATGTCCGTCCAAGATACCTCTAACAGTGTCGGCAATAGGTTCGTTCATATCATCCCCATCAACAAGTACTGTATAAAATGCTGTGATGCTCCCATTTTCATTTGTTCCAGTACGCTCTAACAGCTTTGGTAAAATTCCGAAAACAGATGGTGTGTACCCCTTTGTCGCTGGAGGTTCCCCGATTGCTAGTCCTATTTCACGTTGAGCCATAGCAACTCGTGTAACCGAATCCATCATGAGCATGACATTCAACCCTTTATCTCGGAAATATTCGGCAATCGCTGTTGCAGTAAATGCCCCTTTAATTCTCATCAGCGCTGGTTGATCAGATGTGGCCGCAACGATAACACTACGTTTGGCCCCCTCAGGTCCAAGATCGCGCTCAATGAATTCTCGAACCTCCCGGCCACGTTCTCCTACTAGAGCGATAACATTTAAATCCGCTTTTGTGTTTCTTGCCACCATACCCAGTAACGTACTTTTTCCAACACCACTACCAGCGAATATCCCGATTCTTTGACCTTTACCAACTGTTAACATGCTATCGATCGGACGAACACCAACTTCCATAACTTCATCAATTGGTGGGCGCATTAATGGATTGGGTGGTTCTTTTTCGGTTGTAACCACTCTCATGCCGATTGGCAAGGGACTTTCATCAATGGGGTTGCCAAGAGGATCAACAACTTTCCCAATCAACGCTTCACCGACTTTAATTTCAAGTGGTCGCCCTGTTGCTTCAACGATGCTTCCTGGTGAAATATCATGGACGTGTGTAAAAGGCATCAGGACAACTTTTTCTTCACGAAAGCCGACAACTTCTGCTTTTATTTTGATGTTATGACCTTTCGAGCTAGAGTGAACGTGAATAAAACACACTTCACCAATTGAACTTTCAGGCCCTTGGGATTCAATCATTAAGCCGATGACTCGCTTGACCTTGCCATATTTTCGAAGTGTTGTTATTGATTCTACATGTGGAATAAGTTCAGCAGCCCTCATCCTAACTCACCTAGTAAAAGCGACAACTTTTTCTTCATCTCACCTAATTGCGTATCGATACTAACATCAATTCTTCCTTGATTGCTTTCAATAAAGCATTGAAACGGTTCAAGTTCCTCTTCTGGATAAATGTACAGTTGCACATCTACCGGGAACATCGCACGTAGTTCTGCCCGTTCCTGTTGCACATGATGAAACTGCTGAAGGGCAACATAGACTTTCACTTCCCTCATTTCACGCGCTTCTTTTATGCCTTTTTTTACGATTGATAGAAATTTTTCTGGCTGTTCTTCCAGCTTTAGAGCCAAAATTCTCTCAGCCGACTTCATCGCTAGTTCTAAAATCACATGTTCATTGTGCTCTATATGGTCTTGTAGTGCTTCTTTAGACGCTGCGACAATCTGCTTTGCTTCTTCAATAGAATGAAAAAGATCAGCGAAACCTTTTTCTCTACCTTCTTCATATCCTTGTCCAAATGCTTCTTCATACGCTTGTTTTTGCAATGAGACTTTTTCTTCTCCCCAAGCTGTACGCTTGTTTTCAATCTCCCGAAAAAGTGAATCTGCTTGTTGCTGTGCAATTTCCAACATATTAGCTGATCGTTGTTGCGCATCCATAACTAGTTTGTCTGACTCTCGTTTTGCTTGATCAACTGTCCATGCGAGCGTATCATCGCTATGCAAATCATCTATATGGACCGGTCTGAATGGTATCGCTTTTGCTTCTTTAACAGCCGATCCAACATAATTTGATTTAATCACTCTAGACAATGACATCATCTCCTCCACCGCGTGCAACGATAATTTCACCGGCTTCTTCCAAACGTCTAACGATTGAGACAATTCTAGTTTGTGCTTCTTCAACATCACGAAGTCTTACTGGTCCCATGTATTCCATTTCTTCTTTAAAGTTTTCAGCCATACGTTGAGACATGTTCTTAAAGATAATATCTTTAACATCGTCAGTTGATACTTTCATTGAAAGTAGTAGATCATCATTCTCACAATCCCTGATTACACGTTGTATAGAACGATTATCAAGTGTCACGATGTCTTCAAATACGAACATGCGCTTCTTGATTTCCTCTGCAAGCTCTGGATCTTGAATTTCAAGTGAATCAAGTATCGTTTTTTCTGTCGCACGATCAACGCCATTTAGCACTTCAACAACTGATTCAAGTCCGCCTGTTTCTGTATGGTCTTGTTGAACCGTAGATGAAAGTTTTCGTTCAAGTATCGATTCAATTTCACTTATTACTTCTGGACTTGTGCTATCCATCACGGCAATACGTCTGGCAATATCCGCTTGAACATCCTGTGGCAGTGCAGATAGAACCTGACCTGCCTGCTGTGGATTCAAATATGACAATATAAGCGCAATCGTTTGTGGGTGCTCATTTTGTATAAAGTTAAAGATTTGCATAGGATCTGCCCGTTTAGCAAAATCAAACGGTCGAACTTGAAGTGATGAGGTCAATCGATTGATGACAGCATTTGCTTGGTCGTCCCCTAACGCTTTCTCAAGAACTGATTTTGCGTAGACAATCCCGCCTTGTGATATATAGTCTTGGGCAAGGGCCATACTATGAAACTCTTCTAACACATGTTCTGTTGTCTCTGCCTCTACCTTTTTGACGCCTGAGATTTCTAATGTCAGACGCTCAATTTCCTCTTCATCTAAATGCTTATACACAGATGAAGCGACATCCGGTCCCAGTGAAATGAGTAAAATAGCTGCTTTTTCTTTTCCTGATAACCCTTTTTCTTTCCTAGCCATTATGACTCTCTCCTAATCCTCAGCAATCCAGGACCTTACTAGCTTCGCAACTTCTTCAGGCTTTTCCTGGGCCATTTTCTCTAGTTGTTTGCGACGCAATGTTCCTTCTGTTTCTTTCTCATCATTTACATCTGGAACATTAAGTACTTCTTGTTCGATAAAAATTTCTTCCTCTTCAACTACTTGTCTACGAGATCTTATGATAAAGAAGACTAGTCCTCCAATTACAACAAGTAATATTCCTCCAACAAGAAATACCCACCATGGAATGATTGGTGTCGATGTAGGTTCTACAAAGTCCATTCGTCCATTGAAAGGCTGTACGGAGACCACTACTTTATCTGCAAGTTGTTCTTCAGTTAAATCAACTGAAAACTCATTATCAATCGACGTTCGAATAATTGTTTCGAGCATCGTTTCGATATCATTTACTCTCTCTTGAGGTAGTGATGTTGCATCTTCTGGATTTGGTGGTTCAACCATCACTTGGAAACCTATGTCACGGATTCGATACGGACTTTCAACGATGTTTCGGTGAATTCGGTTCACTTCAGTGTTGATCGTTTCTTCGACTCGTTCATAATCCCCTTCACCTTGCCCCCCTTCAACAAACCCAGTTAAATTGTCAGCAGGGTCTCCCCCCTCTGGAACTCCTCCGACATTTCCAGCAGTTCCCTCAAACGTTTCAGAAATACGTTGAGCGCTAACTTCTATACCTTCCATATTTTCTTCATCAACTGGTGTTACAAGGTTTTCTTCTCGATTCTCTTGATTAAAGTCAATATCTGTGGAAATTGATACCACTACTTTATCTTGCCCCATTAGCGTCCCAAGCATCATTTGAACTTGTTGCTGTAAGTCTCGTTCGATTTTTTGCTTAATCGTCATTTGTTCAGTTACGTCCACACCTGCAAATGAAGAGTTTGAATTTTCAAAATCAAAATACTCAAACAGTTGATTCATAATGACGATATTTTCTGTAGGGAGGTTCGGCACACTCTTTGACACAAGGTGATACAAAGATGTTTTTTGTCCTTCGTCAAATTGATACCCGGGCTTTGTGTTTAATACGATGGATGCTGATGCTTGCTCAACCGAATCGTTTAAGAAAACGCCTTGCTCAGGTATTGTGATCATGACGCGGGCATCCTGCACCCCATCAATCCCTTTCATTAACTTAGCTAACTCTGTTTGCATCGCATCTAACTTCAAAACATCAAATTCATTATCGGACATACCAAATCCAGCATTCTCACTAAAAAATGAATAATCAATATTCCCAGTTTGGGGAATTCCTTCTGCTGCAAGCTCGACCATCAATGCTTCTACCTGTTGTTCAGGGACGAGAATACCCGTACCACCTTCAATAATTTCAGAAGGAATGCCTCTGCCATCTAGGTTCTCTTTTATCATTCCTGTTTCAGAAGGAGTAAGATTACTATAAAGAGGTACTAGTACATTACGATTTGCGAATAACGACACCACGATGATAATAATGATAACAATAGCAATTAAGACGCCCGCAATAATCCATCTTGTTGGTGATCGATCTGCAAAAAAGGTCTTCAATTTGATGGTCATTTGTTGTAATCTCTCGTTCATCTCAATCCTCCGGTTTTTCGGTTAAATGACAAGCCATAAGAATTAAGATTCCATTATACAGGCATTCTCATAATTTCTTGATAAGCTTCTACCGCTTTATTTCTTATTTCCATTGTTAATGAGAGTGAAATGGATGCTTTTTCCGATGCAATCATCACATCATGAAGTTCTACATTTTCTCCATTGATGAGTTTGTTTGTCATGTTATCGCTTTGAATTTGAGCATCGTTCACACCGTTAATTGACTCCTTAAGCATTTCAGCAAAATTCTGCTGTGCATCGTAAGGGGAAATTTTATTTGTAGGTTGTGTAGTAGAAGGGCGCAATTGCTCCATCCCGATCGAATTTATTTGTTGTATTGACAATGCCTATCATCCTCTCATTTATGATTTACCGATTTGTAGGGCACTCATCATCATTGATTTATTAGCGTTGAAGACCGTTACATTCCCTTCATATGACCGTGTAGCCGACATTAGGTCAACCATTTCTCTCAAAGGATCGACATTTGGCAGTTCTACATAGCCATCTTCATTGGCATCAGGATGATCAGGATCGTATAACAGTTCACCTGGTGTTTCGTCATCCTGTATTATAGAAGAAACGGTCACACCGTTACCTACACTCTCATCCCGGTTCATCGCAGTGTTCAAAAAAGAGGAGAACCCCTCACCTTTTGTCTCAAGTACAACTGACTTTCTTTTATAAGGTTGCCACTCTCCATCGTCAAATGTTGCTCTTGTTGTATCAACATTTGCCATGTTGGAAGAAATGACGTCCATTCGTAGACGTTGCGTCGTTAAGGCAGATGCTGTTATATTCATCGATTGAAACATGAGTACTGATTAACCTCCCTGGATAACAGAATTCAAACTTCCAAACTTCCCACTTAATCTCTCAATCAATGCATCATAATAAATTTGGTTTGTAGCAAGGTTCGCCATCTCTCGATCCATATCTACACCATTCCCATTTTCTCGAACACTAAATGATCGTTGGTGAACACCTGATGTGGACTGTTTAGGTGTAATTTCGAAATGTTTAGGGTTTGATGGTTGAAAAGATGAAGATGTCATTTGTATTTCATCTTGTAACATTCTTTCGAAATTTACATCTTTCGACTTATATCCTGGTGTATCAACATTTGCGACATTATTCGCTATGACTTTTTGATTAAGGGAAGAGTAGGCTAACCCTTGTTCTAGCTGACTGATTGTCCCTGAAAATAAATTCATTGTTACACCTCATTCCTTGTTGTGACGCATATCGACAATATAACTTATTGCTTATATATTTTACTGCTATGACCTCCGAGTGTCTATAGATTATATAAGTATAAAAGGACTATTTTGTTAAATATAGACTTTTCACCTAGTTTGGGGTTATATCGATATCATTTTCTTTTATATACAGGAAAATATTGCTACACAACCGTTTCAAACGCTTTTTTTGTAAAAATCGTCATCATCCAGTAATGTTACTTCCAAAAATATTCTTATTATACTCATCCATTATTACCAAAAAATTCATTAAAACTTCACAAAATACAAAAAACACCTAGGCGACAAGAATCGCTTAGGTGTTTTTTTGTTTATTAGTACTATTTGTTTTTTATTTGCTCTAGTTCATATAAGAATTTATCATTCAATACTTTAATGTACGTTCCTTTCATCCCTAACGAACGAGACTCAATAACGCCAGCACTTTCAAGTTTACGAAGTGCATTTACAATTACGGAACGTGTGATACCGACGCGATCTGCTACTTTAGAAGCGACAAGAAGACCTTCATTACCATCAAGTTCTTCAAAGATATGCTCGATCGCTTCTAGTTCACTATATGATAATGAACTAATCGCCATTTGAACAACAGCTTTACTTCGCGCTTCTACTTCAATTTCACCTGCTTTTTCACGAAGAATTTCCATTCCTACAACGGTTGCACCGTATTCACCAAGAATTAAATCGTCATCTTCAAATACTTGTTCTACACGAGCGAGGAGCAGTGTTCCTAAGCGATCTCCTCCACCGATAATCGGCACAATGGTTGTCAGTCCTTTTTGGAAAAGGTCACGGTTTTCCACCGGGAATGCAGTATACTGACTATCAATATCCAAGTTTGATGATGTTTCTGTAACGTTAAAAAGATTTTTTGTGTATTCCTCTGGGAACTGACGATCTTCAAACATTTGCTTCATACGCTCGTTCTCGATTAGTTGATTTATAGAGAAGCCCAATAGCTTCCCTTTTCTACTTAAAATAAATACGTTTGCTTCAATGACATCTGATAACGTTTCGGCCATTTCTTTAAAGTTTACTGCTTTACCGCCCGATTGTTGTAGCATCGAGTTAATTTGTCTTGTTTTACCTAATAAATTCATTATGATCAAGTCCTCCCACATTCTAAAAAAATCGTAGTATTGATAATATAATCTTTCCCTATTTTGCAAATTTTAAAACCTTACAGAATAAACTCACTTAAATCTTTATTTTTAGCAATTGAGTTTAACTTATCATCCACATATCTAGGTGTAATAGTAATGGTACCGAGAGAAATGTCTGAAGCTTCAAAAGATAAGTCTTCAAGAAGCTTTTCCATAATCGTGTGTAATCTTCTTGCACCAATATTATCTGTATCTTGGTTTACTTGGTAGGCAATTTGAGCAAGACGCATAATGGCATCTTGTGTGAATTCAACTTCAATTCCTTCAGTAGATAACAAAGCGACATATTGCTTAATAAGTGCTTGATCCGGTTCAACCAAAATGCGTACAAAATCATCAACTGTGAGCTTTTGAAGCTCCACACGAATCGGGAAACGACCCTGTAGTTCAGGAATTAAATCCGAAGGTTTTGCCATGTGAAATGCACCTGCTGCAATAAACAATACGTGATCTGTTTTCACAGGACCGTATTTTGTATTAACTGTTGAGCCTTCAACAACTGGCAAGATATCTCGTTGAACACCTTCACGAGATACATCAGCAGAGCTTGAGCCTGAGCCTGAAGATTTCGAAGCAACTTTATCAATTTCATCGATAAAGATGATACCCATCTGTTCTACACGGTAAACCGCATCTTGAGCAACTGCGTCCATATCAATTAACTTTGTTGCTTCATCGTGCATCAGCACCTTGCGTGCATCCTTCACTTTAAGCTTACGTTTCTTTTTCTTTTTCGGCATTAAATTACTTAATGCATCTTGCATGTTCATTCCCATTTGCTCCATACCAGAGCCTTGTAGCATGTCGTACATCGATGACATTTGTTGTTCATCAACTTCAATCGTCACAACCCGTTCTTCAAGTTCCCCTGCTTTTAACTGTCTTGAAATATCTTTTCTTCGGTCTTTGATCGTTGATTCTTGTTCTTTTTGATCAGCTGAATGATCTTCAGACGAATCATCATTGCCTCCAAACATCATTTCAAAAGGGTTTGTGAAACTTTGGGACTTTTTAGAAGAAGGCACGAGCAACTTGACTAAGCGACGATTCGCATTATCTTCTGCTTTACCTTTAACAGAGACCATTTTTTCTTCTTTCACAATTCGTACAGATGTTTCCATCAAGTCACGAACCATAGATTCCACATCGCGACCGACATAGCCGACTTCCGTGAATTTTGTTGCTTCGATTTTAATGAACGGCGCTCCAACAAGCTTAGCAATACGTCTAGCAATTTCTGTTTTACCAACCCCAGTAGGACCGATCATTAAAATATTTTTTGGAATGATCTCTTCTCGTAACGATTCATCCAATAAATTACGGCGATATCGATTGCGCAATGCAACAGCTACCGCTCGTTTTGCGTCACTTTGTCCAACGATGTATTGGTCGAGACGTTCAACAATTTGTTTTGGTGTTAATTCTGTTGTTTTGGTCATTGTCCCACTCCTTTACAACTCTTCTACAACAATTTGCGTATTCGTATAAACACAGATATCAGCGGCTACATGCAATGCAGCATCGGCAATCTCTCTAGCCGTCATCAGTTCTCCTGCATGCGTTTTTAGGGCTCGACCAGCTGATAGCGCATAATTGCCACCAGACCCGATTGCAAGAATTCCATCATCCGGTTCAATCACTTCTCCAGTACCTGATACAAGTAGTAAACCTTGTTCGTCCATGACAATTAACATTGCTTCAAGGCGCCTGAGAACTTTGTCACTACGCCACTGCTTAGCTACTTCAACAGCTGCACGTTGAAGGTTACCATTATACTCCTGAAGCTTTCCTTCAAACATCTCAAAGAGTGTAAATGCATCGGCTACAGAACCAGCAAATCCAGCGATCACTTGACCGTTGAATAATTTCCTTACTTTACGTGCTGTATGCTTCATCACAACCGCATTACCAAAGGTCACTTGCCCGTCTCCAGACATAGCAGATTGCCCTTTGTGCTGAACAGCAAAAATCGTTGTTGCATGAAATTGATCCATTCCGATGCCTCCTTCATGTTAGTAGCGCTTGTATGTATATTCACGCTCTAGGATGAAAAGAATTGTATGTTTTTCGCAAATGCTCTTTCGTTACATGAGTATACAGTTGAGTTGATGAAAGATGAGCATGCCCTAAAAGCTCCTGGACTGTCCGCAAATCTGCTCCATTGTTTAATAAATGAGTTGCAAAGGTGTGTCTTAACATGTGAGGATGAATCGATGCAGTTAGG
This sequence comes from Jeotgalibacillus marinus, assembly GCF_040801915.1. NCBI lineage: Bacteria > Bacillati > Bacillota > Bacilli > Caryophanales > Caryophanaceae > Jeotgalibacillus > Jeotgalibacillus marinus. The sequence continues at coordinate 140,320 of NZ_JBFMIA010000003.1, forward strand.
GTTGTATTTTCCACAAGCTTCGTTAAAATGTGTCGGATGCCACGCGCAGTTAACGGCTTTCCTTGATGGTTTACAAAAAGAGAAGTATGTTGCAGCTCTTTTAAAAGAAGAGGTCTACTTTTATCCACATAAATCTTAATTGCATCTTGAGCAAAGCCTCCAAATGGAACATAACGCTCTTTTTTCCCTTTTCCTTTTACCAATAAAGTCGACATCGTTAAGTCAATATCGCGCAGTTGGATGGTTGTACATTCATTCACTCGAATTCCAGTCGCATACAAAAGCTCTAAAATGGCTTTGTTTCGAATATTGAGTGGCTCTGTTCCTTCACATGCTAAAAAAAGCTGTTCCAATTCATTTTCATAAAAAAAATGAGGCAACCTGCCCTCTTTTTTCGGGTGCAATACATATGACATCGGATTAGTTAATCGTAGTTCCTCACGATTTAAAAAAGCAAAAAAACTACGCAGACTTGAAACTTTTCTAGATACACTTGCTCGAGCATATTTCTCTTGATGTAATTGAACAAGATATAACCTCGCATGTATATCGTCTACTTCTTCTACTGTCGTTACACCTTCTTTGTGTAGAAACACGAAAAAATGCTCAAGATCATTAACATAGTGTTCTATCGTTAATGAAGAGTAGTTTTTCTCTGTCTGCAAGTATTGAACAAATAATTGCCTCATTTCAACCAAAACATTATTCATTCTTTCACCTCACAAAAGAAAAGCCTCTAAATTCTATCATGAATTAGAGGCTTTAGCAATCAATTTCACACCTTTTTCGAAAAGTTCTGAATTGTCTCTAATGCGCGTTCAGCATGTTTTTCTGCTCGCTCTTTTTTCCCTTTAATTTTCATACCCAAGTCAGGGAACAACCCAAAATTCGCGTTCATTGGTTGAAAGTTTTTCGTGTTTGCTTGAGTGATATAACGCGCCATACTGCCCATTGCCGTTTCAGCAGGAAACAAAACTGGTTCTTCACCCTTTGCAAGTTTCGCTGCGTTAACTCCCGCCACTAAGCCACTTGCAGCGGACTCAACATAACCTTCTACACCCGTCATTTGGCCAGCAAAAAACAGGTCTTTACGTTCTTTAAATTGATACGTCGCTTCAAGTACTTTTGGCGAATTTATGAATGTATTACGGTGCATGACTCCGTAGCGAACGATTTCAGCTTTCTCTAAACCAGGAATTAATTGGATAACATCCTTTTGAGGTCCCCATTTTAAATGTGTCTGAAAACCAACAATGTTATATAGCGTACCTGCAGCATCATCTTGACGCAGTTGTACAACTGCATACGGACGCTTACCGGTTTTAGGGTCTTCAAGACCAACTGGTTTCATAGGGCCAAACAGGAGTGTTTTACGTCCTCTTTCAGCCATGACTTCAACTGGCATACACCCTTCAAAATAGACCTCTTTTTCAAATTCTTTCAGCGGAACCACTTCAGCTTCGATTAAAGCATCGTAAAATGTATTGAATTCATCTTCTGTCATTGGGCAATTTAAATATGCGGCCTCACCTTTATCATACCGTGACTTTAAGTACACTTTGTCCATATCAATGCTGTCTTTTTCAAGAATAGGAGCAGCTGCATCATAAAAATATAGGTACTCCTCACCGGTTAGTTCTTTAAGTTGTGATGCAAGAGCTTCCGTGGTCAGAGGTCCTGTTGCGATAATTGTAATGCCTTCAGGGATTTTAGTGATTTCCTCTGAATAGACCGTTACCATAGGGTGGTCCTTTACCTTAGTGGTCACATACCCGGCAAACTCATGTCGATCAACCGCTAAAGCACCTCCTGCTGGAACGGCACAAGCATCAGCTGCACCGATGATCACTGAATCAAGTGTTCTCATTTCTTCTTTTAAAACGCCTACTGCGTTTGTTAAATTATTCGCGCGTAATGAATTACTACATACGAGCTCTGCAAATTTATCTGTATGGTGAGCAGCCGTTTGTCTGACTGGTCTCATTTCATATAATCGTACGTAAATTCCTCTTTCAGCAAGTTGCCAAGCTGCTTCGCTTCCAGCAAGTCCTGCCCCTACTACGTTTACAATTGGTTGTGTCACTCTATTTTTCCTCCTTGACTAATCCATCTCAAAGTAGTTTATCATATATAATCCAACAAGAAAGAGCCTAACAGGTCAAACTGTAAGACTCTTAACGCATTACTGCTGATGCTGTTCTTTGTAGTCACACTTCGAGCATTGAATTTGATTTCCTTTTTTAAGTTTTTTCTCAACGAGTAATTCACTACATTTTGGACATGGTCGATCAATTGGCTTTTCCCATGAAAGAAATTCACATGTCGGATATTGATCACAACCGTAGAAAATGCGTTTCTTTTTACTTTTGCGCTCGATCACATTACCAGTTTTACACTTCGGACATTTTACACCGATTTCTTTCACTATCGGTTTAGTATTGCGACAATCCGGGAAATTACTACATGCCATGAATTTACCATAGCGCCCCATCTTAATTACCATTGCATTACCACAAATGTCGCAATCTTCGCCTGCATATTCGTCTTTTATTTCAACTTTTTCCATCTCTTTTTCAGCTTTATCTAGATGAATTTCAAAGTCTTTATAGAAATCATCAATAATACTGACCCAACGAATTTGACCCTCTTCAACGCTATCCAAATCTTTTTCCATCTTTGCTGTAAATTCTACATCGATGATTTCAGGGAAAAACTCCACGATTAGCTCAAGAACGATTTCACCTAGTTCTGTTGGAACAAAGCGTTTGTTATCAAGTGACACATAGCCTCGTTTTTGAATCGTATCGAGTGTTGGTGCATAGGTAGACGGTCTACCTATACCAAGCTCTTCAAGTGTTTTCACAAGACGCGCTTCTGTATAACGTGGTGGAGGCTGAGTAAAATGTTGTTTCGGATCAATCGTATCTGACTTGGCTTTTTCGCCTTCTTTTAAATCAGGCAGAAAATTTTCTTTTTCTTCTGATTGATCATCATTGCCTTCAATGTACACTTTCATAAAACCAGCAAATTTCACTTTTGAACCGGTTGCACGAAATTGAACATCACCATTTAATAAATCGACACTCATTGTATCCATTATCGCTGGAGCCATTTGACTTGCGATAAATCGCTCCCAGATCATGCGATAAAGGCGATGCTGGTCTCGGCTTAAAAATGGTTTAACAGCTGCTGGTGTGCGAAAAGCGCTTGTTGGCCGAATCGCTTCATGGGCATCTTGTGTTTTAGCTGATTTAGATTTAGGGTTTGATGTTGATGTTGAAACAAACTCTTTGCCGTATTCAGATTCGATTATATTGACTGCTTCCTGCTTAGCCACATCTGAAATTCGGACAGAATCCGTACGCATGTAAGTAATTAGACCAACTGTACCTTCTTTTTTCCCTAATTCAATCCCTTCATACAACTGTTGCGCTAACATCATTGTTTTTCTCGCGCGGAAATTCAATTTTCTAGCTGCTTCCTGTTGAAGAGAGGATGTAATAAATGATGGTGAAGGATTTCGTTTGCGCTCTTTTTTCGTAACCTTCGAAATCGAGAAGTCATTCCCTTTTATTTTTTTCAGGACTTCTTTCACATCATTTTCACTTTGTAGTTTTTTCTTTTTCCCATTTAAGCCATAGAATGTGGTTTGGAACGTATCTTTGCCTTTTTTAAATGATCCATCAATCGTCCAATATTCTTCTGGCTGGAAGTTCTTAATTTCATTTTCACGATTGATAATGAGGCGAAGAGCTACAGATTGAACGCGTCCTGCACTTAATCCTTTTTTAACTTTCTTCCATAGTATAGGGCTAATGTTGTAGCCTACAAGACGATCTAAAATTCTTCGTGCTTGCTGTGCATCAACACGGTCCATGTCAATTTTTCTCGGATGTTTAAATGACTCTTTAATCGCATCTTTTGTAATTTCATTAAAGACAACTCTACATTTAGAATCCAAATCAATATCTAAACTATGAGCCAAGTGCCAAGCAATTGCTTCTCCTTCGCGGTCTGGATCGGCCGCGAGATAGACTTTCTTCGCTTTTTTTGCAGCTGTCTTCAATTCTTTTAATACAGGACCTTTTCCTCGAATGGTGATGTATTTTGGTTCAAAGCTACCTTTTACATCTACACCCATTTGGCTTTTTGGTAAATCGCGAACGTGCCCCATTGAAGCACGAACTTTATATTTTTTTCCTAAGTAACGCTCAATGGTTTTAGCTTTAGCTGGTGATTCCACAATTACTAAAAACTCTGACATTCAAAATCCTCCCTAGAGGTCGTCTCTACATGACTATTTATGTGTAACTATATGTGTAGTGTTGAAAACTTGTCAATATGTTTCAGGTTTAAAAAGACTATTTTCAAGCCTGAAATGACATATTATTTTTAGATAACATGTCGTTTTCACATCATGTTAATTAAAAAAGATTCTTACATGTGTTTACAACGTCTGAAGCACAATGTAAACCATCTTTTTAGAAAATGCAACTATTTTAATAAAGATTGTGGAGGATTTTCCTCCATCCCCCACTCTTCCATTATATCTTTTGAGTTTGTAACAAGCTTTGCTCCTTGTTGTATTAAGTAGTTAGTACCCATCGATAGTTCGTGATGGATCGGTCCAGGTACAGCGAAAACGTCTCTCCCTTCTTCTAGCGCTCGATCAACAGTGATCATCGATCCGCTGCGAACAGCAGCTTGAGTCACTAGAACTCCCCTTGACAGTCCCGCAATAATACGGTTTCTCATTGGAAAAAATCGTTTTTGAGGTGAAATAAATGGAGGATATTCTGAAAGAAGTAATTGGTGTGTAATCATTTCCTGATAAAGTTCTGCATGAACAGCTGGGTAAAGATGGTCAAAGCCACTTCCTAAGACGCCGATTGTACTCCCTTTTAATGACAACCAATGTGCTTGACCATCTGCACCTGCCGCCATTCCACTCACAATACACACGTCGCGCGTAAGTAATGCAGGTACGATCGTTTTCAAGCTCTGCATCGTATAATGATCTGATTTTCTCGCTCCAACAACAGCTAAAAAAAACGTCGATTGCAGCTTTTCTAAATCACCTTTTGCATAGAGGATGACAGGTGGGTCCCATATTTCTTTTAGTTGGGGTGGGTAGTCTGTATCTAAAATTGTCATAAAGTTTGTGTTTTGAAGGAATAAATTGTATGGGAGTGATGTGGAATGATAGGTCGCATGATAGTTTCGTAGTTGAAATTGTTGTGTAACAGTTAAAGAAGGTAATCGCGGCCAAAATGGGGGTATTTTCCGCTCCCAATAAATAAAAGTGGGATCAATTTCAAGCCATTGGATCAGTTGTTGATTAGTAAGTATTTGCCCATAGTGAAGATGCAATAATCGGTTTCTTACTTCTAATCGTGACATACAAAACCTCCTATTTAATTTAGAGGGAAATAGCCCCTGTAAGATACAGGGGCTATTCATCCTCTATGATTTAGTGTGTTTTACACGTGTCGTAAATACCTTGCTCTTTCAATACATTGATCAGAGTTTCACCCATAACAGATGGAGTATCTGCTACTTGGATTCCACATTGATTCATGACTTTAATTTTTTCTTCAGCTGTACCTTTACCGCCAGAAATGATCGCACCAGCATGGCCCATACGCTTTCCAGGAGGGGCTGTAGCACCTCCGATAAAACCTACAACAGGTTTTTTCATGTTTGCTTTCACCCATTCAGCTGCTTCTTCTTCAGCTGTACCACCGATTTCGCCAATCATGATTACTGCATACGTGTCATCATCATTGTTGAACGCTTCAAGTGCGTCGATGAAGTTTGTTCCATTAACCGGATCTCCACCAATTCCTACGGCAGTAGACTGACCAATACCTTCTTGAGAAAGCTGATGTACCGCTTCGTATGTTAGCGTTCCAGAACGAGATACAACACCTACGTGACCTTTTGTATGAATATAACCAGGCATGATACCGATTTTACACTCATCAGGTGTGATTACACCAGGGCAGTTAGGTCCTACAAGACGTGTTTTCTTACCTTCCATGAAACGCTTAACTTTGACCATGTCGATTACTGGGATATGCTCTGTAATACAGATTGCCATATCAAGATCAGCATCTACCGCTTCTAAAATCGCATCTGCTGCGAATGGAGCAGGTACATAGATGACTGAAACATTTGCACCAGTTGCTTTCACTGCAGCTTCTACTGTATCAAATACAGGTACGCCTGCAGCTTCTGTGCCACCTTTACCAGGTGTAACACCTGCAACAATTTTTGTTCCATATTCTAACATTTGCTTCGTATGGAATAGGGCAGTTGAACCCGTGATTCCTTGAACTAATACTTTTGTATTCTTATCAATAAAAACACTCATTTATGCTCCCTGCCTTTCTTAGCCAACTAGTTCCACAATTTTTTGCGCGCCATCAGCCATTGTTTCAGCTGCAACGATATCAAGCCCTGATTCACTTAGGATCTTTTTGCCTAGGTCAACGTTCGTGCCTTCTAACCGAACGACAAGTGGAACGTTAAGATCAACTTGCTTCGCTGCTTCAACAACGCCCTCAGCAATAATGTCACATTTCATAATTCCACCGAAGATATTAACAAAGATACCTTTAACTTTTGAGTCAGAAAGGATGATCTTAAAAGCTTCTGTTACTTTTTCAGCTGTAGCACCACCACCAACATCAAGGAAGTTTGCAGGATCTCCGCTGTAGTGTTTAATGATATCCATTGTAGCCATCGCAAGACCTGCACCATTTACCATACAACCGATATCACCGTCTAATGCGATATAGCTAAGGTCATATTTTGATGCTTCGATTTCTTTTGCGTCTTCTTCATCAAGATCACGGAATTCCATTACATCTTTTTGACGGTAAAGAGCATTTGCATCGAAGTTAAGTTTTGCATCAAGTGCCATTACGTTCCCATCACCTGTTGTTACAAGTGGGTTAATCTCAGCGATTGAACAATCTTTTTCTACGAACATTTTATAAAGTCCAAGCATGAATTTAACCGTTTTACCAACTAATTCATTTGGAATGTTAATGTTAAAAGCTACTCGGCGTGCTTGGAAAGCGGTTAATCCAACGATTGGATCAATTGTTTCACGGAAGATTTTTTCAGGAGTCGCTTCAGCAACTTCTTCAATCTCCGTTCCACCTTCTTCAGAGGCCATCAATGTAATACGAGATGTTGCACGATCAAGAACAAGACCGATGTAGTACTCGCTCTTAATGTCACATCCTTCTTCAATTAGAATACGTTTGATTTCTTTTCCTTCAGGACCTGTTTGATGTGTAACAAGTGTTTTACCTAAAAGTTCTTTTGAATATGTACGCACATCATCTAAGTTTTTAGCGATTTTAACGCCACCAGCCTTGCCGCGACCTCCAGCATGGATCTGCGCCTTAACCACTGTAATGTCAGTGCCAAGTTCTTTCGCTGCATCCACCGCTTCTTTTGGTGTGAAAGCAACAAAACCTCGTGGAACGGATACCCCATATTTTCTGAGGAGTTCCTTCCCTTGATACTCATGGATATTCATGTTCCATCCTCCTATCAAACTCTATTAAAAAAAGACTGCGCTTTCATTGTATTAGATGACAGGACCTCTGTCTACCATTTACGACAAAACTTGCGAAAAAAGGGCAAATTAACAGAAGAAAAATTAAACAAAAAGCGAAAACTCCACGAAACTCGCGAAGTTTTTTGTCTAAATATCTATTTATTTGCAACTTTATCTAAACGATAAACAAAAGCAAAAACCTCTGCCACTGCCTGAAATAATTCAGCTGGAATGGATTCATTTATGTCTAACTGACCAAGTAACTCAACTAAGTTCGGATCTTCCTGAATCGGTATATTGTGCTCGTGTGCTTTGGCGAGGATAGATTCAGCAATTTTCCCTTTCCCTTTCCCAATTACGACAGGCACATCATCTTTATCAGTGTTATAGGTGAGGGCTACTGCTTCTTTTCGTTTATGTTTTGATTCGTCTGTCATATACGTATATCCACTCCTGAGTAAAAGGAATCCAGTTGGTCTTCCACTGGTTTGATAATAGGTGGATCTATTTCTTTTGTTGAAAAAAATTTTAGCGTTGAAAGCTGATAATCCATTTTTTCTAGACTGTTTTTCAACAAAGGAGTGAAGGGTTCAGCAAGCGCTTGTAAACCATCACGTTCATTATAAAAATCAACCGACACTACACGATTTTGCACCTGCATATCGATGACAGTCTCATTAAGTGATGCTAGCTGTAAATAAAACAAAATCCTCGCATGATTTGGATCAAGGGTACCGTCTTGCTTTTTACGTCCAGTCCACTGCATCGTTACATCCATTTTTTGCCCTATAAAAACAATCGGAATTTGATACAAAATTTGCTGGAGTGGACCATTTTCAGCAGATAAAATTTGTTGACCGTTAAACCGAGCTAATAGGCTATCAGCTGCATCTTTTGTTTGAGCGCTGATCATCGGGTCCTGAATTAAAGTTAACAGTTGTGGTTTCAAGCTTTCGGTGATCCGGTCTATAGGTACAGTTGATCGAGTAAGCTTTGCTTCATAATCTACGCCGAGCGAGTCAAATACTGTTCTCATCATCGTTTCAAGTGTTTTTCCATTAAGCTGTTGATTAATAGTACCTTGTGCTTTAGCCATCATAGCAAAAATCAGCTCTTGTGCTTCAGATGATAGTTGAGGAATCGCTGAACCTTGGTTTGATCTATTCATCAACATCGCTTGTAATTGCTGTTGTTTCGAACCGCTTTGCGAGAGTAATTCCATTATATTTGCCAGGTTACGGCTATTATCATTTTGAAGCTGTTGAATAAGTACTTGTGATTGTATTAACGTAGCAAATACTTTTTCAGCCTTTTGTTGCCCAGCTACTGGCTGCTTGAGAAGATGGATGGTTTCTATAATTTGTTGTACCATTTGCTGTACCTTTTCAGTCATCCCTTCCACTCTAGGAGCCTGTTGCAGGGTTTGATTGATCGTTGTAAGTTGTTGCTGAATCGTAGCACTAGCAACAGCTACTTCTTGACCTGAAGCGATTTGAATGATCGCTTGCTTGACCTCACCACCACTTTCACTACTTACCAAAGACTGCATTGCTACACTGGTCCAATTTGACAAAGTTGCTTGTTGCGGAAGTACCTGCAATTGTTGTAAAACTTGCAATGCTTGTAAACGAAGTCTAGCTGGTACTGATTGATCGCCGAGCATCTGCGAAAGGTTGGCAATGGTTTGCTGCGTGATTTGTCGTTGAAATGGGGCTTCTACTGAATCAATTGCAGCAAGTGTCCGTGTCACTATTGGAGATGCAGGCTCTAGTTTGATCATTTGTGAAAGCTGGTCGAGCTGCACGGAAATGGAGGGAGTCATTATTTGATTACCATTTTTGATCGACTGAAACACTTCTGTTGTAAAAGGAACACCCTTAGACATCATCAAACGAATAATAGATAACGCTTCTTGTTTGTTGTTAGACATTGACAAAAACTCGGCGGTTTTTGTTAATATTTCTTTATTCATCGTCCACTGTTCTTTGACCATCTGGGCTACTAGGCTTCTCATCTCAGTTGTTTTTACTAACCCTAGGTGATCCAGTAAACTAGATACCATTCGTTGTGTTGTAGCGCGATCTAAAGGTGCAGATACAACCTTAAGCTCAGTCCCTCGTGCACTTTCTGATACTTGAAGCCATTGTCTGTCCCCTTTGTTTATAGGAGACGTAAGTTTGGCAATTATTTTTTGATTGCCCACTTGAACTTCAGCCATTTGATTTGATAAATGTTTCTTGATCACACCGAAGACAATTTGACCATCTTTTAACGGTTGGCTTTTTTGCTGCTGAGTAGTGGAAGGGACAAGTGTTCTTTGTCCACTCGGAATCAATGATGATGGCATATATTCACCTCTCATTTAGTTAATACACGAACGGGCTCGAAGCTAAACCGATGCTCTTTACACGGTCCGTCTGTATGTAATCCTTCTAGGTGTTCTTTCGTACCATAGCCGGCATTTCGTTCAAATTTGTAAGAAGGATACGTATTGGCAAGTTCAGCCATATAGCGATCACGTGTGACCTTAGCAACAACTGAAGCAGCCGCAATGCTAACACTTCTCGCGTCACCTTTTATAATCGACTGTTGCGAAGTTTCAACATCAAGAGTCATGGCATCTATGAGCAACATGTCTGGTATCACTTCTAACGCATTTAAGGCACGTTGCATGGCTATTTTTGTTGCTTGATAGATGTTTACTTCGTCAATTTCCTTAGCGCTAGCGTAACCAATACCAATTGATATTGCTTGTTGTGTAATCAGATCAAAAAATCGTGCTTTGGCAGATTCATTTAGCTTTTTTGAATCGTCTAACCCCGGCAAATAAAAACCTTCAGGTAGGATGACTGCTGCTGCAACGACTGGACCTGCTAGGGGCCCCCTTCCAACTTCGTCAACCCCAGCAATAAAGAGATATCTATTTTCTCTTGCTTCTCTTTCAAATGAACTCATCTCAACGAAACGTTCGTGCATTAGTTGTTTTTTTTGAAGTCTTTTATAAAATGAATGGAGCAATCGCTCAACACCTTTACGATCGTCGTTCTTCCATTGGTGGAGTCTTGGGTCATCGTCAGATTGCATTACTCGCAAATGCGCTTCAATTTCTTTAATTGATTCCTTCATAGTCATCATCCTTACTATAAATATCGGCAAAAAAATAAAAAAATAAAGACCCCATATAAATAGGGTCAGGATGCCCGAGAAAATTTCGGCCAGTCGTGAATTTCTACAACAGGTGGTATGGTGAAGATACCTTACCTAAGAAGGCAGTTTATTAGGATACGGTTATTCAACAAACGAACCTACCTTATTAACACAGGGTTACTCTTTGTCCTCATCTTTGTTTACTAGTATTTCAAGATCAAATGTCAAAGGTCCGAATTGAATATTTCGCACATCGCGCACGATTATATCAGCAGTTTTGTCAAAATCAACAACGCCACCTGCCATCAAACAGCCTCTTCTTGTTCCGATTATTCCGAATAGCTCAACAATGTCTTGTGGAATTTCTTCTAGCTCATAGCGCGCTTTTAGTCGATCAGGATAGTATGTTTCAAGGAATTTAAGTGCATAGATCGCGATGTCTTGCAGATTAAGTAATGTATCTTTTATTGCGCCTGTTAACGCTAAGCGATAACCTATTTCTGGATCTTCAAATTTAGGCCACAGAATTCCCGGTGTATCAAGCAGCTCCATCTCCTTGCCAACTTTAATCCACTGCTGTGCTTTGGTCACACCTGGTCGGTTGCCCGTTTGTGCAATATTTTTCTTTACTAAACGATTGATTAAAGTTGATTTCCCTACGTTTGGAATTCCAACAATCATTGCACGAACAGCACGTGGTTTGATACCACGTGAACGCATACGATCCCATTTTTCTTTAAGAATTTCCTTCGTTATTTTATGAATTTGCTGTAGGCCTACGCCTTTATCTGAATTGATTGCAATGGCCCGAATTCCTTGACCCTCAAAATAGGAGATCCATTGCTTTGTGCGATTCGGATCCGCCATGTCTGCTTTGTTAATTAAAATGAGTCGTGGTTTTTGTTGAATAATTTCATCAATCATTGGGTTTCTTGATGAAACTGGAATTCGTGCATCGACTAATTCAAAAATGATATCAACAAGCTTTAGTTTTTCTGTTACTTGACGCCTTGCTTTTGCCATATGGCCTGGAAACCATTGTATCGTCATTATTGTCACTCCTTATTTGCTCTTTCTTACTGCTAATCGACTACTCGAATTTCTTGCAATGGCCAAAAGACCAGGCTTGTATTGCCGATTACTTCTTCAATTTCGACCGTTCCTATATCACGACTATCCTTACTGTAACGGCGATTGTCCCCCATTACAAAAAGTTCTCCATCTGGAACTTGCTCCAATGTGAAATCCTCAGTTAATACACCACCTGATAATTCCTCTTTATAGCCATCTAAATACGGCTCATCCATTGGTTCATCATTGATATATAATTGGTCATCGATTAAAGTAATTTTATCACCTGGTAATCCGATGACTCGTTTTATGTAATCTCGTTGTTCTGGCGCATGGAACACAATAACATCAAAACGCTCTGGTGGTGATAATTTATAATTTACCTTATTAACAACCATTCGATCCCCATTTTGAAGCGTTGGCATCATCGATAATCCGTCAACGACAATCGGGGTAAATAAAAAGAAACGTATAACCGCTGCGATTGAAATAGCAATTACTAACGCCTTTGTCCATTCCCACCATACATTCTTCTTTTTCACTTGGCTCCCCCCACTACTGTTACACAATGTGAAACTTGTTATTTTAATTATTGTAGCACATAAGTGAGTGCTCGATGGATGTAAACCATCTAGTCGAATGTATTATGTGACCTTTCTTCAATGAGGTAGTTAATAATAACGGTTTGTGAGAAGTCGACGACTATTTGAGTGGAATACGGCTGCTCATTCTAATAACTTATCGCCCAAGACAATCTCAGCCCCATCCCTCCGCTCTCTGAAGGATCCAAACATATATAAACGCACAAAAAAGGAGCCTGCAAGCAAGCTCCTTTCTCCCGATATTATCGAATCTCTTTAATGCGGGCCGCTTTACCACGCAGATTGCGTAGGTAGTAAAGTTTCGCACGGCGAACTTTACCGCGACGCACAACATCAAGTTTCGCGATCTTTGGTGTGTGTACTGGGAATGTACGCTCAACGCCCACGCCGTAAGAGATCTTACGAACTGTGAAAGTTTCACTTACTCCACCGCCACGACGTTTAATTACTACGCCTTCATAGACCTGGATACGCTCACGAGTTCCCTCAACAACCTTAACGTGTACTTTAACAGTATCACCAGGTTTGAATGACGGAAGTTCTGAACGTAATTGTTCTTGAGTGATTTCTTGAATCAAGTTATGCATCGATTTCAACTCCTTCCAACAGATGCTCTTGCTCTCCAATGCCTTTGCAGCGGAACACCGTTTTCAATGACCTGTTCACGTAATGTAAACTTGGCACAAGATTTATAGTACCATAGTGTAGACCATCATTCAACTATCTTTTAGCTTTTCCCACTCATGAATCCATTTTTTTTGTGCGGACGTAAGTGGATAGATCTCCAGCAAATCAGGTCGCCTTTGCCAAGTACGCTTTAATGACTCTTTCAAGCGCCACTCATCGATATGAGCATGGTTGCCAGACGTTAATACCTCCGGGACATCCATCCCTCGGTAGCTAGCAGGTCTTGTATAATGTGGGTGCTCGAGCAAACCACTTGAAAACGAATCCTTTATTGCTGATTGTTCATTGCCTAGCACTTGTGGTAATAAACGGACAACAGAATCGATCACGACCATTGCACCAAGCTCTCCACCCGTTAAAACAAAATCTCCTATCGAAATTTCATCAGTAACAAGATGCTCTCTTATGCGCTCATCATAACCTTCATAATGCCCACAAACAAAAATGAGATGATCTTCCTTGGAAAGCTCTTCAGCCTTTGCTTGACAATAGCGCTCGCCCTGGGGACACATAAGGACGATACGTGGTTTTTTATTAGAGGAGCTTGCCACATGATCAATCGCTTCAAAGATTGGCTCAGGCTTTAACACCATCCCCGCGCCACCACCATACGGATAATCATCAACTGACTTCTGCTTATGAGGTGAAAACTCTCTGAAATCAATTACATTCAACTCAACTGCTTTCTTTTCCTGCGCCTTTTTTAAAATCGATTCGCCAAACACACCTTCAAACATCGGGGGAAAAAGCGATAACACATCGATTTTCATTACAACAAGCCCTCCATCAATTCAATTGTGACCCTCTTAGAAGAAATATCTACATTCTTCACGACCGATTCGATATATGGAATTAACACTTCCTTACCATCTTTCCCTTTGACAACCCACACATCATTCGCACCTGGAGACAAGATTTCAATAATAGTACCAAGCGTTGATTGATCCATCGTTAAGACTTCGCAGCCAATAATTTCATGATAGTAGAACTCATTGTCTGAGAGTGTGCCCCGTTGATCTTCAGACACCTTCAGCATGCCATCTCTAAATGGTTCGACTAGATTTACATTGTCAAACCCTTCAAATGCCAGCAAATCAAAATTTTTGTGCTTACGATGACTTTTAATCGTTAATTCTTTCGGTTCACTTTTAGAATCAGTGAATAAAAAAAGAACGTTTCCAGGTACATAGCGCTCATCCGGGAAGTCCGTTCTTGAAATGACACGCACTTCACCGCGTATGCCATGCGTATTTACGATTTTCCCTACATTATACCAGTTGCTCATGTTTACCACCTCTGTCGAATCTCTTTCACCATACCATCTTCAAGTACGATGACTGGTTTTTGATCTGGATGCCATATGCTGCCTTCGTGTAAATCTACAATTGTATCGGTCTCAGACAATGTATACTCCGTACCCATTGGCATTTCTTCGATTGTTTTCATCTGTGCATGCATCGTACGAATGAATTGTCTTCTCTTGTTCAGTTCTTGTTGAATCTTTTGCTTCACTGTACCTGAAGATTGTTCAAACTTTTTTTCCAATTTCTTTTCTTGAAAAATTAGTTGGTCACATTCTTTCTCAGCTTTTTTTATTTTTCCGTTAAATGATTCTTTCAGTCGGGATTTTGATGAATTGGTCATAATTTCTTTTACGATTGCCTTTTGCATAATTTGCAACGGTCGTTCCCCCTGTTCTGAAATTTACATATGGAAAAAGGGAGGACTCGGCCTCCCTTTACTGATCCACTATTTCAATTACGGTTCTCTTTTGCTGTTGTGATCCCACTCCAGCAAAAGTAACTGTACGTATGGCCTTCGCAACTCTGCCTTGTTTGCCAATGACTTTCCCCATATCGTCTTTATGAACGAATAGTCGATAAGTGATGGTTCGATCGTTTTCAGATGTCTCCACACTGACTGACTCTGGGTGATCTACAAGAGGCTTGACAATTGTTTTGATAAGCTCTGTCATGTACGAGTCTCTTACTTACTATTTTTAGCATTATGGAATTTTTCCATAATACCTTCGTTTGATAGTAGGTTACGAACTGTATCAGAAGGCTTAGCGCCGTCTTTCATCCATTTAAGAACCAAGTCTTCGTTAATGTTAACGATTGCTGGGTTAGCAACTGGATTATAAGTTCCCACTGTTTCGATGAATCGTCCATCACGTGGTGAACGAGAATCTGCTACTACAATACGATAGAATGGGTTTTTGTTAGCACCCATGCGTTTTAAACGAATTTTTACTGCCATTTTTAATTGCACCTCCGAATAGTTTCACACAAGATAGTATAATAACAAGGGATTGGCCCTTTGTAAAGTCTTTTTTCTTAACACATGATTTTTTTAAAGAAAAAAGCATTATTGACCAAATGGAAATTTAAATCCACCGCCGCGATTTTTTCCTTTTTGTTGGGAATTTGTCATTTGTTTCATCATTTTTTTCATTTCTTCAAATTGCTTTAGTAGGCGGTTTACTTCTTGAATAGTCCTCCCGCTACCACGTGCAATTCTTTTTCTTCGGCTCGCATTGATTATTTCAGGCTGCTCTTTTTCTTTCATTGTCATCGACTTAATAATCGCTTCCACGTGCTCAAGCTGTTTGTCATCCACCTTAATGTTGTCGATCCCTTTCATTTTGTTTGCACCAGGGATCATTTTTATCAATTCATCAAGTGGCCCCATTTGTTTCACTTGGCCAAGCTGTTCTAAAAAGTCATCGAGAGTAAAGGAAGCCGTTCGCAACTTTTTCTCCATCTCTTTGGCTTTTTCTTCGTCCACGTTAGTTTGGGCTTTTTCGATAAGTGATAACATATCGCCCATTCCTAGAATACGAGAAGCCATACGTTCAGGATGGAACGCTTCAAGCGCATCCATTTTTTCTCCCATACCAACAAATTTGATTGGTTTTTCTGTGACAGCACGGATTGAAAGCGCCGCACCACCACGAGTATCCCCATCAAGTTTTGTTAAAACCACGCCGGTTACACCGATTGCTTCATCAAAATTTTGCGCAACATTGACAGCATCTTGACCTGTCATAGCATCAACGACTAAAAAGATTTCATCAGGTGATGATAACTCTTTGATTTGTTTTAACTCATCCATCAATGCTTCATCCACATGAAGTCGACCAGCTGTATCAATTAACACATAATCATGATGCTCTTCTTTCGCTTTAGCAATACCTTCTTTCGCTATTTCGACAGGGCTCACTTGATCACCCATAGAGAAAACAGGCAAATTAAGCTGCATACCGATCGTTTCAAGCTGTTTAATCGCAGCTGGCCGATAAATATCAGCAGCTACGAGCAACGGTTTACGGTTGTGCTTTTTACGCAAAAGACTTGCCAGTTTACCAGCAGTGGTTGTTTTACCAGCACCTTGTAAACCGACCATCATAATAACAGTTGGTGGTTTTTTTGCGACTGCGATTTGACTTTGCTCTCCGCCCATCAATTCAGTCAGTTCTTCTTTAACCACTTTAATAACCTGCTGACCTGGCGTTAAGCTTTGCATTACTTCTTGGCCTACTGCTCGTTCACTTACTCGTTTAACAAAGGTTTTTACGACTTTAAAGTTAACATCCGCCTCCAAAAGAGCGAGACGAACTTCTCTCATCATTTCTTTGACATCCGCTTCGTTTACTTTTCCTTTTCCGCGAATTTTTTGAATGGAGCCTTTCAGTCGGTCGGCTAATCCTTCAAATGCCATATTAGTGCCGCCCCCTATTCCAACTTCTCAAGCGCATCAATAATCTGTAGCAACCCTGTAACATCAACTATTGATTTATCAGCAACAGCTGTTTTTAATTGCTCGATCATTTTTGCACGCTCTTGAAATTTTTGAAATAGCAATAGCTTGGATTCGTATTCTTCAAGCATTGCCTCTGTTCTTCGAATATTATCATAAACCGCCTGTCTACTCACGTCATATTCATCGGCAATCTCACCAAGAGAATAGTCATCCAGATAGTAAAGAGACATGTAGCTTCGCTGCTTAGGCGTTAACAACATTTGATAAAAATCAAATAAAAAATTGACGCGGGTCGTCTTCGCTAGCATGTCAGACACTCCTTTGTTAAGAGAAAATCCTTTACACATGAAATCATACCGATTTCATGTTGCTGTGTCAAGTTACACCCTTGTATATCAATTGACGATTATTACTCGATTTCGCTTGGTTCTTCATCCACCAAGTCAGAGAATAAACCATAAACATATTTTTCGGCATCAAACGGCTGTAAATCATCCATTTGCTCACCTAGTCCAACGTATTTCACAGGAATGCCAAGCTCTTGCTTGATTGCAAGAACAATTCCACCTTTAGCAGTGCCATCTAGCTTTGTTAAAACGATACCAGAAACATCGGTCACTTCTTTAAAGGTTTTCGCTTGTGTCATAGCATTTTGACCTGTTGTCGCATCAAGCGCTATAAGCACTTCATGTGGTGCACCAGGTACTTCTCGTTCAATAACCCGCTTAACCTTTTCAAGTTCTTTCATCAAATTCACTTTATTTTGTAGACGACCTGCCGTATCACAAATAAGAACATCCGCCTTTCGTGCTTTAGCAGATTGCACTGCATCAAACATGACAGCAGCAGGATCTGATCCTTCCCCTTGTTTGATCACATCAACACCAACACGGTCTCCCCACACTTCTAGCTGTTCGATCGCACCTGCTCTAAAGGTGTCACCAGCTGCCAGCATCACTTTTTTACCATCTTCTTTTAGCTGATGAGCAAGCTTACCGATCGTAGTCGTTTTTCCAACCCCATTGACACCTACAAATAAAACAACAGTCAGTCCCTCTTCTTGAATCGAAAGAGAAGCATCTAATTCATCATCCCCTTGATAAATTTCAACAAGTTTTTGTGAAATAACGCTACGAATGTCTTTACTATCTTGAATATTTTGTCTTTTCACTTCCATTTTAAGTTCTTCAACAAGTTTCATTACTGTGTCAAAACCGACATCTGCTTGAAAAAGAATTTCCTCAAGCTCTTCAAAGAAATCTTCATCAACCGTGCGATAACGTGCGACTAAGTCGTTCACTTTTGCAGTGAAATTGTCACGTGTTTTCGTTAAACCCTCACGGAATTTATTAGTCATTGAGTCTTCAGATGCTGTGAATTTATCTTTTAGTTTTTTAAAGAAACTCATAGATCTCTTCTTCCCTTCTAGGATAATTGTTGTATAGGGTCTTGTTCTTCTAAACGAACAGACACGAGTTTTGATATACCCGACTCCTGCATCGTTACACCATACAGCACGTCAGCGCCTTCCATTGTTCCTTTACGGTGCGTAATGACGATAAACTGAGATTGTTGACTGAAACGATGTAGATATTGGCTAAAACGGTGAACATTTGCTTCATCAAGCGCCGCTTCCACCTCATCTAATATGCAAAATGGGACAGGTCGTACTTTTAAAATCGAAAATAACAGCGCAATTGCTGTTAATGCACGCTCGCCACCTGACATTAATCCAAGGTTTTGCAGTTTCTTTCCTGGTGGCTGAGCAACAATATCGACTCCAGCATGTAACAGATCATTCGGATCCGTCAGTTTCAGCTCTGCTCGACCACCTCCAAACAACTCTTTAAAAACTGCTGTAAAATGAACTTTCACTTGATCAAATGTTTCACCGAAACGGCGTGACATCTCATCATCCATTTCTTCAATAACTTCTTGTAAGTTTTTTTTAGCATCGAGTAAGTCTGTTTGTTGTTCATGTAGAAAATCATAACGTTCAGCAACACGTTCATACTCTTCAATAGCCCCTAGATTTACATTACCAAGTTCTTCAATTGATAACTTTGTCAGCTTCACGTGTCTTCTCGCATCTTCGGTTGGTAATTCGAGTGGAAAAAGTTCTTTCGCACCATTATATGTTAGTTCGTACTCTTCTTGTAAACGGTTAAGGCGATTGTCAATCTCCACTTCTAAGCGATTGACTCGAATGAGTTCATCGCTTAGACCATCTACTAGTCCTTTATGAAGTCTCGTCAATTCCTTCAGCGATTGCGTAATTTCTTCATTTTGTTGATGTAAGTTTAAGCGAGCTTGTTTTTTCAATTCAACAGTTGCCACGGTATCCTTACGACTTTGTTGTTTATCTTCCATCGACCGCTGCAATACTTCGGTTTGATCTTCTCCGCTTGTCATCTCTTGTGTAAGCCACTTAAGATCCTCAGAAAGTGTCTTTTTACGTTGTACAGTATCGTTAAGTATTTCTTTCAACCCTTTTGTTTCACGGGCTAATTGTTGTTGCTGTTCTTTTGCCACAGCAAAGTTCGACTGCATCAGCGACAATTTTTCAACAAGTTCATCTTTTGACGTACGATGAGATTCTTTCTTTTGAGTTAACGTTTGCATCTGTTTATTAAGTGAGTTCAATGCTTCGTCCATTAAAGATAACCGCTTCGTTAAAGAAGACTTTTTCTTTGTAAGCTCTTCTCTTGAGTCGTTAAACTCACCCATTTCAAGATCATACAGTGATAATCGATCATCCGTCCTCTTTAAAGTAGCTTCAGTTTCTCTTAGTGCAGATTTTACTTCGGATTCTTTGATGCGAAGTGACTCTCCTTGCGAGCGGACTTTTTCTACTTCTTTTTCAAGCTCGGTAATTGAATGCTTTGCTGCTTTTACTTTTTGCTCGAGTAGAGCTGATGTTCGTTCCATTCGAGGAATTTGACCTACCAATTGATCTAGTTCATTTCTTCTAGATAACAATGATGCACCTTTTTTTGATTGCGCTCCACCAGTCATCGATCCACCTGGATTGACAATATCTCCATCGACAGTCACAAATCGAAAGCGATGCTGAAGCTTAACTGCTAATTCATTGGCCCCTTTTAAATCTTTTACAATTAAGACATTGCCAAGCAAGCTACCCACAATCGTTTCGTGGCGTTCACTATAACTAACAATCGATGAAGCCACATCAATAAATGCAGGATGTTCTTTTGCAATCATTAACTGATGCGGCTGCAATGACTTCGGTTTTATGACCGACATTGGCAAAAAAGTTGCTCGCCCAAATCGGTTTTGTTTTAAAAACTGAATGGCATCTCTAGCATCTTTTTCGGTTACTGCCACTATGCTTTGCATCGATCCACCAAGTGCTGTTTCAATGGCTAACTCATAGTGCTTATCAACAGAAATTAACTCAGCAATTGCTCCTTCAATTCCAGTCAACTTTGTTGTACGTGCTTTCAGAATTTCTTTTACACCCTGAAAAAATCCAGAAAAGTCTTCTTCCATTGTTTCAAGCATACTTTTTCTCGATTTTGCTTCACTAACAAACTGATACGCCTTGTAAAGTTTTTCTTCAAGTTGTTCATACTCTTGTTTTTGCACTTTAACTTGCTGTTGTGTATTAGTAAATTGACTCGTTGCTTGCTGCAATTGTTTTTCAACTTTTCTTAATTCTTGAATGTTATTTTCTTTAGCGTGAAGCCATGTGTTTCTTTCTTCAATATAATGACTATTTTGACCATGGAGCTTATTTGCCCTTTTTTCTTGTTGTTCAAGTTGTTGGTCGGCATAGCTCAATTCATTTTTAATCGTTGTTTTTTGAGTTAACATGTCAAAGTAATCATTCTTTACTTTTTCAAGCTGCTCTTCAATATCTTCTTCAAGTAGTTTTAACGATTGCTGAATGCTTCTAACATCCTTAGTTAACGTATTTACACGTGTTGTGTTCTCCTCAATTTGAACGTTATTTTCCTTAATCGCTCGTTCAGAACGAATGATTTGATCATCCAGCTCGCCCATCGATTGTTGTAGCTGTTCTTCGTTCTGATTAGCATTTTTTCGCCTTTCAATTAAAACCTGACGACGACCGTCGAGTTGTTCGGCTTCTTCAGTTATGGACAACAATTCTTTTTGCAGTTCCTCAATTTCAACATCACATTGCTTTATTTCTACGCGCTTTTGTGCGAGTAACTCTTCGTTTTCTTTGATCAAAATTTGTTTTTGCTTTTCTTGTTGTCGAATTTCCTCGTGCTTTTCTTTGGACTGCTCCCAGTCGTTGTTCATTTGTTCGATATCGTGAACGAGGAGCGCTACTTCTGTTCGTTTGAGCTCTTCTTTTTTCCCCAAATATTCTTGTGCAATGGAAGATTGAATTTTAAGTGGCTCTACCTGCCCCTCAAGTTCATGTAAAATATCTTTCACACGGTAAAGGTTTTCTTGTGTTTCTGTTAATCGTATGTCCGCTTTTTTACGACGGTTTTTATATTTTAAAACACCTGCTGCTTCTTCTAAAATAACACGGCGATCTTCGGGTTTACTATTTAATATTTGCTCTACTCGACCTTGACCAATAATTGAAAACGCTTCTTTGCCAAGTCCCGAATCAATAAATAAATCAACAATATCTTTTAAACGACATGGTTGATTGTTTAAGAGATACTCGCTGTCACCAGAACGAAATACTCTCCGTGTGACGCTTACTTCTGCATAATCAAGAGGTAACGCCATATCCTCGTTATCGAGAGTTAGCGTTACCTCAGCAATATTTAATGGTTTTCTAGCATCACTGCCGGCAAAAATAACATCTTCCATTTTGCCACCACGCAGCGATTTTGCAGATTGTTCCCCGAGTACCCAACGAATGGCGTCGGTGATATTACTTTTCCCACTGCCGTTCGGTCCAACAACAGCCGTTACGCCGGGTACAAAATCTATTGCAATCCGTTCAGCAAACGATTTAAAGCCTAAAATATCTAACCTTTTTAAAAGCATTATGAATCCACCTGTTGTGCTTGCGTCTTGTTTCTTAGGTATTCTAACGCTTTTTGAGCGGCGTGTTGTTCAGCTTCTTTTTTTGAACGACCTGAACCAATCCCAAGTTCTTCATCACCCAATAACACACGAGAAACGAATTCACGGTTATGAGCCGGGCCTTTTTCTTTTAAAATTTCGTAGCTCAATACACCCGAATGATTTCGTTGGATAAATTCTTGGAGCTGACTTTTAAAATCCATCACATGCGAAAAAGCACCTGTATTTACTTTTGGAAATACCACTTTCGCTAAGATTGCGCGAACCTGCTCCATTCCTTGGTCAAGGTAAAGGGCACCAATAAATGCCTCAAAAACATCCGCGAGTAACGCTGGTCTCATACGGCCACCCGTTTGTTCTTCTCCTTTGCCTAGCAAAATAAGATCACCAAAGTTTAATTCATTCGCAAAAATAACAAGTGAAGGCTCGCATACTATCGCCGCTCTCAATTTTGTCATTTCTCCCTCACTCATGGTTGGGAATCTTTCGAATAAAAAATGTGATACGGTTAATTCAAGTACCGCGTCACCTAAGAACTCAAGGCGTTCATTATCTTCGTATGGTTTCCTGCGATGCTCATTCACATAGGATGAATGTGTAAAAGCCTTCATTAAAAGCTTATAATCGTTAAATTGAATGTTATGCTCCTGCTGAAAGGCTTGGAATCGTTCTTCCATTCTTTTTGCTGCAGTCTGATCTTTTTTAAATTTACCCATGAACTTCACCTTGCCGTTTCTTTTCTTTATAAATTGACATACCAATTTTTTATAAAATAAAACTTGGCATGTTAAAACATGCCAAGTTTTACCTCATTTGTAGAAAACGTCTTCTTGGCTGGATGATTCATTACATTTTTTCTTGTATGTAACTAACTGCATCACCAACTGTACCAATCTTTTCTGCATCTTCATCAGAAATAACCATATCAAATTCATCTTCAAGCTCCATTACTAATTCAACTACATCAAGAGAATCAGCACCAAGATCTTCCTTAAATGAAGCTTCAAGCTTAATTTCAGATTCATCTACGCCTAAGCGGTCAACGATAATTTTTGTTACACGATCCATAACTTCTGCCACGTTTGTCACCTCCCTTCAAGTATTATAATTGAAAACCTGACTGAAATAAACTACCGCTTATGATTTTTTACATCACCATTCCACCATCAACATGTAAGGTTTGTCCAGTCATGTAAGATGCATCGTCACTGCTTAAGAAAACAACAACGCGTGCAATGTCTTCTGGCTGTCCAAATCGAGCTAATGGGATTTGTTTTTTCATTTCATTTTGAATATCATTCGTTAGTTGATCCGTCATATCTGTTTCGATAAATCCAGGAGCTATAGCATTAACCGTGATCCCTCTAGAAGAAAGTTCCTTCGCAGCTGTTTTTGTTAGCCCTATAACGCCTGCTTTTGAAGCTACATAATTTGCTTGACCTGGATTACCTGTAACGCCAACAATAGAAGAGATATTGATAATCCGACCACTGCGCTGTTTCATCATGCTTCTTGACACAGCTTTTGTCGTTAAAAAGACTCCTTTTAAGTTGATGTTCATAACATCATCCCACTCGTCTTCTTTCATACGCATTAACAAGTTATCACGTGTCACACCTGCATTATTGATTAGCAAATCAATTTTACCAAAATGAGCAAGTGTGTCTTTGATCATCGATTGAACTTGATCACTTTCGGCAACATTCGCTTGCACCACAAGAGCATCTCTGCCAAGATCTTTTACTGCTTGCGCAACTTCTTCGGCTCTTTCCTTGCTTCCGCTATAATTCACTGCAACGTCTGCTCCATTTTTTGCAAGTTCAATTGCAATTTCACGACCAATGCCACGTGATGCACCTGTTACAAGTGCCACTTTTCCTTCTAATTTCATTTTATTGATCCTCCTTTAACACCTTGATCGCTGCCTGTAGGGTCTGTTCATCAAATACAGGTAACGTTCTTGCTCGTCGATTGATTTTTTTCACAAGACCAGATAAAACCTTTCCTGGCCCAATCTCTATAAACGTATCTACCCCTAGATCGACTAATTTAACCACTGTATCTTCCCATAAAACTGGTGAATAAAGCTGAGTCACTAGGAGCTTTTTGATTTTTGAAGAATCAAAAACGGGATCTGCAGTTACGTTTGCAACAACAGGAATTTTTGCATCTTCAACTTTAACGGTTGAAATAACGTCTTGAAATCTTTCCGCTGCCGGTTTCATTAAACTTGAATGAAACGGTCCACTCACATTTAGCTGTAAGCAACGTTTTGCACCTTGTTCTTTTGCGAGTTCGGAAGCTTTTTCAACCCCTTCAGCTGATCCCGAAATAACAATTTGACCAGGACAATTTAAATTTGCAAGTTGAACAGGAAATCCGCTATCTGTTACCTGATCAGTAACTTGTTTTAATGTTTCACGGTCTAGACCTAATATAGCAGCCATTTTACCTTGCCCATCCGGAACAGCTTCTTCCATTAGCTCGCCGCGTTTACGAACGGTCCTGACAGCATCTTCAAAACTCATCGCTTCAGCCGCAACCAAAGCGGAATACTCCCCAAGACTATGGCCCGCTACATAATCTGCATGAACGCCTTGTTCTTTCAACACGGATAAAATCGCAATGCTCGAAGTTAAAAGAGCCGGTTGCGCATTGAATGTTTTTGTTAATGTATCTTGAGGGCCCTCAAACATAAGTGTAGATAATGATTCACTTATGCTGGCATCCGCTTGTTGAAATATTTCTCTCGAACTGTCATATTCTAAGAAATCTTGCCCCATACCAACTACTTGAGAACCTTGTCCAGGAAAGATAAATGCAATTTTAGACATTGTTGTACTCCTTTACTGTTGTTCTTTGTTTAGTGCGTCAACGATCATTGTTGCAACACGTTGTTCTGCCATACTATTCGCTTGTTTGATCGCATTATATATAGCATTTGCATTAGATGAACCATGTGCTTTTATGACTGGTGCGCTTAATCCGAATAGAGCAGCACCACCGTATTCTGTGTAATCCATTTTACTTTTTAAAGCACGCAGATCGTTTTGAACAAGTCCAGCTGCAATTTTCGCCTTTAACGATGAAGTAAATGTTTCTTTTAATATTCCAAAAAGAGCTTGAGCTGTTCCCTCAATGGACTTAAGGACCATATTCCCCGTAAATCCATCTGTCACTACAACATCTGCCACACCGTTAAGAAGGTCTCTTGATTCAACATTCCCAATAAAATTAAGGTCAGCTTCTTTTAACAGATCATACGTTTCTTTTGTCAGTTCATTTCCTTTTTTCTCTTCGGTCCCTATATTTAAAAGACCGACAGTTGGCTGAGCGGTTCCTCGTACCTTTTCAGCATAGATACTACCCATCACAGCGTATTGAAGAAGATGCTCAGGTTTTGCGTCTGCGTTAGCACCTAAATCAAGCATCACAAAGCCTTTTCCATCCATTGTTGGAAGCGTAGGGGCTAGCGCTGGTCGTTCGATGCCTTTAATGCGTCCTACTACAAATAACCCTGCAGCCATAAGTGCACCTGTATTCCCTGCAGACACACAAGCATCTGCATGACCATCTTTTACAGACTGGGCCATTAACACCATGGAAGCTTCTTTTTTCCTCCGTACTGCACGTACTGGTTCATCTGTACTTAAAATCATTTCTGTTGTATGTATAATCTCAACATTTTGCCCGTTCGTTAAAAATGGGCGGATTTTCTCTTCGTCTCCAAATAGTTGGATCGTCACAGAAGGGAATTCTTTGATTACCTTCATCGCTCCAAGTACAATTTCTTTCGGGGCGTGGTCGCCTCCCATTGCATCTACTGCAATTTTCACGTTAGATCCCCCCTTCAACCTGAGTTGTTGAACGATACATGTCAAACTCGCCTCTAAATACAAGCATTTGTCCCACATAGGATCGTACTTCTACTGTCGTTCTACGATCATCTTTACGTCTCACCTTAGCCTTTGCTATAACGCGTTCACCTATTTGTACTGGCTTATTAAAATGTAACTGCGCACTAGCTGTTAAAGCAAGTTCATCATCAATTAACGCAACTGCAAGAGAATTGGCTTGTGCAAACAAATGGTGTCCTCTCGTAATTTGGTTGCGTTGAAAGACGTGCTCTTCCTTTACATCAAAAATGGAGATCGCA
This sequence comes from Jeotgalibacillus marinus, assembly GCF_040801915.1. Lineage (NCBI taxonomy): Bacteria > Bacillati > Bacillota > Bacilli > Caryophanales > Caryophanaceae > Jeotgalibacillus > Jeotgalibacillus marinus. The sequence continues at coordinate 166,352 of NZ_JBFMIA010000003.1, forward strand.
TTTTCGTCCAACTCTATATCAATAATTTCACCTATCACTTCGCCAATTGGCAACGACCTAACTTCATCTTCAAAGGTTTGTTCTGCGACATTTTTAATCCGTTCGCGCAGTTCTGGGATGGACAGCTCCATGCGATCAAGTCTGATCGTCTGAACACTTACGTTGAACCTTTTTGCCAAATCATCATCGGTTACAAATGGATTGTCCGCAATAGTAAGTTGCAACTTATCTTGACGTTCTTTTTTTGATATCTTCATTTCCACACCGCCCGCTACTAGCACTAGGTACTAATAGGAGTATATAAATAAAAGAGACAGAATGCAACTGCATTCTGTCTCTTTTATTTTTGATAGGTATAAACCGCCTAATCGGTGGTTGTTTATCCATTTCTTCAAAGACAGTTTGGTGATGTAAATTCGAAGAACTATTCCCCAGATAAAGTAGATTTTATTTTTAATCTAGCTTACTTCCACCCAAGACACCTTCGTTTACAAGATGAATACGCAGTGGTTCAAAGCGATCTTCTGTCCAAAATTCTGGTCGTTCGATCAATTGATGAGCATCATCCCTTGCCACTTCTAGCGCGCGGTAATCGTGGACCATATCTGCCACTCGAAATTCTGGCAACCCGCTTTGTTTACGTCCAAAAAAGTCACCCGGACCACGAAGTTCTAAATCTTTTTCACTTAACACAAAACCATCATTCGTTTCGGTCATAATTTTCATACGTTCTTTACCAACTTCATTTTTAGGATCTGCAAGTAAAATGCAATACGATTGGTCACTTCCTCGACCTACACGCCCTCTTAACTGATGTAGCTGCGACAAACCAAAACGTTCTGCATCATAAATGACCATGAGCGAAGCATTTGGCACGTTCACTCCGACTTCAACTACGGTTGTTGAAACAAGTATCTGGAGTTCATTTTCACTAAACGATTTCATCACTTCTTCTTTATCATCTGAATGAAGTCTCCCATGCATCAATCCGACTTTGTATCTGCCAAAGAAATATTGCTCAAGCTGCATATGAACATCAATCGCGTTTTGAACATCAAGTTTGTCTGATTCTTCAATTAGTGGACAGATAACATATGTTTGTCTTCCTTGTTTAAGTTCTTTTTCCATAAAAACTAAGATGCGATCAAGCATGTTTTCTTTGGCCCAATACGTTTCAATTGGTTTTCTACCAGCTGGCATTTCGTCAATGATCGAAACGTCCATTTCTCCAAAAACCGTGATTGCAAGCGTTCGAGGAATCGGAGTCGCAGTCATAAAGAGAACATCAGGATTTTCCCCTTTTTCTCGCAACACTCTTCTTTGATTGACGCCAAAGCGGTGTTGCTCATCTGTAATAACAAGACCGAGGCGTTTAAAATCGACTTCACCTTGAATAAGTGCATGCGTCCCAATCAAAATATCGATTTCACCAGCAGCAAGCTTTTGGAGAAGCAATGCTCGTTTTTTTCCTTTCACAGAACTTGTTAGAAGCGCAACAGTTACTCCGATCGGAGAAAATAATTCATTCAATGACTCAGCATGTTGTTCCGCTAAAATTTCTGTTGGCACCATAAGCGCACCTTGAAAGCCGGCTGTAATTGCACCAAATAATGCGATTGCTGCAACAACTGTTTTACCCGATCCAACATCCCCTTGTAGGAGACGGTTCATACGATGAGGAGATTTCATATCTAGAAAAATTTCATTCATCACACGCTGCTGTGCATTCGTTAATGGGAATGGAAGGCTATCAATAAACGCAGTCACGTCCTCTTCCACATATTGAATCGATACACCATGAGATTGCTCACGTTCAAATTTTCGTAACGCCTGCATTTTCAATTGAAAATAAAAAAATTCTTCATACACAAACCTTCGTCTAGCTTGTTTCATGTCTTCAAGACTTTTCGGAAAATGCATGGTGTACAAGCCGTCCTGTCGGTTCATTAGGCGATATTGTTCCCTAAGTTCTACTGGTAGGGAGTCAATAATTGCTCCTGTACATCGATCTAACCCCTGCTGGATCAATTTTTTTAACGTGCGATTCGTCATCGCCCCCCTCAAAGGATAAACAGGCGTAAATTCTTCGGCGTCTTGCTTGGAACCTAGTTTATACGTTTGAGCTGTGATCATTTGGCGATGACGATCCCATTTGCCTGTGACCGTAATGCTATCATTTAAGTTTAATTTCTTTTTTAAGTAAGGTTGATTAAAAAATGTGACTTTCACACTGTGCGGTCCTGCAAGCAGGCGAACCGACAAACGCGATTTCCTTTTGCCAAAAAATTGCAAAGCGGGTTCACTATGAACTCGCCCTTCTACAGTCACACGTTCTTCATGAGCCGCTTCTGTTAAATCTTTCACTCTAAAATCATCATACCGATAAGGCAAATAATTGATTAAGTCACCGATCGTTACAATCCCCATGTCAACGAGTTGCTGTGCTGTCTCTTCCCCAACGCCATTGAGCGACGTGACAGATTGATTTAGTGGCGAGTGATCATTTTTTATCAAGTGCGAATCCAAATATCTTCGCCTCCAACTCACGTCCGGTTGGCGTTGCTGCTAAACCACCTTGAGCCGTCTCTCTCAAAGCTACCGGCATTGTTTGACCGATTTTATACATCGCATCAATGACTTCATCACATGGAATACGGCTTGTCACACCTGCAAGTGCCATATCAGCTGCCACCACCGCATTTGCTGCTCCCATTGCATTACGTTTAACACAAGGTACTTCTACTAAACCAGCAACTGGATCACAAACAAGTCCTAGCATATTCTTCAACGTGATCGCCATTGCTTCGGCGCATTGTGCTGGTGTTCCGCCAGCCATCTCTACAATTGCTGCAGCAGCCATCCCAGCAGCAGATCCTACTTCCGCTTGACAACCTCCAGCAGCACCTGAAATGGATGCATTATTAGCTACTACAAAGCCAAACGCTCCAGAAGTGAAAAGAAAATGAATTTTTTCATCACGAGTTGGATTTAATTTATTTTGAACTGCAAAAAGTGTACCCGGCACAACTCCTGCTGAACCAGCTGTTGGTGTAGCACAAATTGTTCCCATTGCTGCATTCACTTCATTTGTAGCTACTGCTTTACTTACCGCATCAAGTAATAAATCACCTGATAACGAACGACCTGTTTCCATGTATTTTTGAAGAAGTACAGCGTCTCCACCTGTTAGTCCAGAGTGTGACTGGACTCCTTTAAGACCCCTTTCTACTGCTTCTTCCATCACTACAAGATTACGTTCCATTTGCGCGAGCACTTCTTCGTGTGAACGTTTAGTGATTGTCATCTCTTGTTCAATCATTACATCTGATATTTTTTTATTTTGTGTTTCAGCAAGTTCTACTAGTTCTGCTACATTACGAAACATATTCTATCCTCCTTTAAATAACTAATGAAAGCGCCGCCATACTCATAGACGGTAAATATCAATCAGCGATTCTTGATACTTGAGTCACCTCAGGAAGAAGCTTTAATTCAGCAATAACTTCTTCATCGACCGTTTGATCTACTTCTATTGTCATCAAAGCCATCTGACCGATATCTTTTCTCGAAACGTCCATATGTCCAATGTTTATTTCATGGCGTGCTAGAAGATTTGACACCACTGCAATCGCACCAAAACGGTCATCGTGAACAACTAAGATGGCTGGGTGATGTCCCGTTAACTTAAGCTCAAAACCATTAAGCTCAATAATTTCGATTTTCCCGCCACCGATTGAAATTCCAACTAGCTCCATTTCACCCTCGTCATCTCCAACAATGATACGAGCTGTATTTGGGTGATCTGTTACCGCATCTCCTTCACGAATACGAATGCGCATCTTTTTTTCTTTTGCATGATCAAACGCGTTAATAATTCTCTCATCATCTGTTTCAAAATTCATAAGTCCACCGATCATAGCAACGTCCGTTCCATGCCCTTTATACGTTTTTGCAAATGACCCATAAAAAGAGATCGTTATCCATTTTGGTTCACGACCAAATAATTCTCTAGCCATTTTGCCAATTTTCGCAGCACCAGCTGTATGAGAAGAGGATGGACCAATCATTACAGGTCCAATAATATCAAAAACAGTTTTATACTTCACCTTGGCTCCCTCCTTATAAAGAATAAATTTTTATAGAGAAAAAGAAGGGCGTTCACCCTTCTATTTTCTCTATTCTTCAGCACAATTTCAATCATATGCCTTATTCAATTGCGAAAATATACGAATAAAGTGGCTGCTTACCATTATGAACTTCAATCTCAACTTCACTAAATTCTTTTTCAATGAAAGATTGGATCTCTTTCACTTCATTAGCAGATGTCTCTTCCCCATGTAAGATTGTCAAAATTTCTGATTCATCATCAATCATATGTGTAAGAAGGTTTTTCGCTGCAACAATACGGTTCTTATCACTTACAATGATTTCGCCCTCAGCTATTCCCATATGATCGTCTTTTTGGATTGCCACTCCATCAATTGATGTGTCACGGACTGCAAACGTAATTTGACCTGTTTTCACACCGCTCAATGCTTCTTTCATGCATTGGAAATTATCCTGAAGATCTGCCGTTGGGTTAAATGCCAAAATAGCTGACATGCCTTGTGGCACCGTTTTTGACGGTACAACTACAGCTTCCATGTCGACAACCTCAGCAGCTTGTTGGGCGGCCATGGTAATGTTTTTGTTGTTTGGTAGAATGATGACTTTTTCCGCATTTGCTTCTTCAATCGCTCTCACGATATCTTCTGTACTTGGATTCATTGTCTGACCACCTTCAATCACATCGGTTGCACCAATACTCTTGAATAATTCAGCAATCCCTTCACCCATTGACACAGTAATAATCGCATACGGTTTTTTCTCTTTAGCTACATGATTTTTTTCTGGCGCTCGATGATCAGCTCCTACGATCTCCGAATGCTGTTCTCGCATGTTTTCAATTTTAATTTTAATGAGGCTACCGTAACGTTGTCCAAGAGAAAGTGCTTCACCTGGTTGTTCAGTATGGATATGCACTTTTGCCATTTCCTCATCAGAAATAACGAGCAAGGAATCGCCAAGTACGCTCAACTCATTTCTAAAATCAGTTTCGTCAAACTGAGACGCGTTTTCTAAACCGACCATAAATTCTGTGCAATAACCAAATTCGATGTCATCGGTGTTCATAAATCCTTGTACACCAATGTGATGTTCTGCACTCACGAGGTCTTCCATTGATGGGGACACAGGCGAATCAGAGATTTTTTCTCCTTTAAGCTCTGCTAAAAAGCCTTCATATACGTAAACAAGTCCTTGTCCACCACTATCAACGACTCCAACCTCTTTTAAAACAGGTAAAAGGTCCGGTGTACGTTTAAGTGAAGCTTTTGCTTCTTTTATAATTTCCTCCATCAGTACGACAAAGTCCTTCTCGTTTTTTGCTACGTCTACTGCTTTTTTAGCAGCATCTTTTGCAACAGTTAGAATCGTGCCTTCAACAGGTTTCATTACTGCATTATAGGCAGAGTCCACTCCTGCTTCTAGTGCTTGAGCAAATTCAGCTGCAGTAAGCACACTTTTAGACTCAATGGTCTTACCAAAACCTCTGAAAAGCTGAGATAAAATAACGCCAGAGTTTCCGCGCGCACCCATTAGCAACCCTTTAGATAGCGCTGCTGAAACTTTCCCTAAATGATCTTGTAGGTGTGCTTTAACTTCTTTTGATCCAGAAGTCATTGATAAATTCATGTTCGTTCCTGTATCACCATCCGGCACAGGAAACACGTTTAAAGCATCCACCGTCTCGGCATTATTGGACAAGTTCGTTGCCCCTTGTAAGACCATTTCGGCGAATTTCCTACCATTTAATTCTGTCATTGACACAAATCTTTCCTCCTCATTACGAGTTCGTTACACGAACTCCCTGAACATATATATTAATGGACTCCACAGATAGCCCGACAGTTTTGTCCAATGTATATTTTACGGTTGATTGTACGTTGTGAGCTACTTCAGAAATTTTTGTTCCATAGCTGACAACAATGTACATGTCGATCAATACTTTATCACCTTCTTGACGCACTCTAACACCGCGCGTGAAGTTTTCTCGACGCAAAATATCAGTTAGACCGTCTCTGATTTGGTGCTTGGACGCCATCCCAACAATCCCATAACATTCGATCGCTGCCCCACCAGCTACCATTGCGATTACTTCGTTCGAAATATCGATTTGTCCAAACTTTGTAGTTAATTCAATAGACATGCATTGCTCCCCCTTTGGATACTGTCTTGGCTAAAGCCATTTTACTATACTATCAATGGTTTTAAAAGCTAAACCAAGAAACACATCGGAAACCTAATATGTAAAGCAAAAAACCTTGATATGGTTACGAAATATGATTGCATATTAAATTTAGGTGTGGTAAATTAGTTAAGGTGTGATTGACTAAGTGAAAGATTGAAACAGATTGTTTTCAGCTTCATTTGTGAGGAGGGGAATTAAATGGCTAAACAATGTGTTGTAACTGGTCGTAAGACTCGTTCAGGCAACGCTCGCTCCCACGCTATGAACGCTAATAAGCGTACATGGGGCGCTAACCTTCAAAAAGTTCGTATTCTTGTTGACGGTAAGCCTAAGCGCGTATGGGTTTCTGCAAGAGCGTTGAAATCCGGTAAAGTAGAACGCGTATAATAATAGTTTTAACATAATAAGAAGGGGAGCTGACATAATGTCAGCTCCCCTTCTTATTATGTTATGCCTGTTTCTTAAAAGCTCCGAGCATCGCTTTCACAATTCCACCGAGCACTCTAGGTAATTTAATGGAATAAAATCTCAAGTGGACTCCCTCCATTCCGACAAATGATGAATAGTCAATTGTCCTTACTTCTTACCATCATAAGTATGCCTGCGCTGAAAGAAATAGACGCAATTGGATAGATAATTTCATTGCTAATTGTTAATGTACTTCCAAAAAACAAATCTTTGTTGTTTAAAGGATACTTTACGCCATCAAGCGATAGCTTTTCCACACATGGTGTTAACGGAATAAACGAAACATACGGAAACTGTAGATCTTTTTTTGCTTCCCATTCCCCTGCATCCAAACATCGTATTCGGTTTTGCTCATCCATGATTTCTACCTCATGTATACTCGATAAAACTTGCTTTGATGCAAGCAGTTGAACATTGCCAAAAAAATGATCCAGCCGGCCTCCAGTAGCACCAACCATTCGAATCGGCTGCTGTTGATCCAAAGCCCAGTCTAAAGCCATTTCCATATCCGTTTGATCCTTATCCGGGCTAGCTTTTTCAATATACTTAACGGATCTCTTTATTGCAGTTAACTCTTCTTCTGTAACAGAATCAAAATCACCGAACGCTCTGTCCACAATAAGATCAGCATCCATTATGGACTTTGTTCCGCGGTCAACACCAATCCACGTTACATCATCCTTGTCTAGCTTTTTTAACCACTCTACATTCAGTGCCCCTCCACCGACTAAATAAATCAAACAATCCACATCCTTACTGTTATATTCTATCCATCTGAGCTTTAGAGTCCAACTCTTAGATAAAGATAATCTCTTTATAATAGAAAGGGCTTCACCTGTTTATAACAAGTGAAGCACTCTATTATTCAGTAATACTTGACCGGATTAGCTTGATCGCAGCTGATCTGTCTTGTTTTCCAAACACGGCTGACCCCGCTACTAAAACTTCTGCTCCAGCTTCAACACAGAGGTTAGCCGTTTTATCACTTACACCACCATCAACCTCAATTTCAAAATCCAACTTAGTTTGATGTTTAATCTCTTTTAATTCTTCTATTTTACTAACAGTAGATGAGATAAATGATTGACCGCCAAACCCAGGATTAACTGTCATCACAAGCACTAAATCAACATCTTGAAGCACATGTTTAATCGCTTCTATAGGTGTATGAGGATTCAGTACCACGCCTGCTTTTACACCAAACGAATGAATTAGTTGAATCGTTCGATGTAGATGTTTTGTTGCTTCCACATGCACAGACAAAATATCTGCTCCTGCATTCGCAAATTGTTCGATGTATCGTTCAGGTTGCTCAATCATTAAATGCACATCAAGTACTAAGGAAGTAATGGGGCGAATGGCTTCAATGACAAGAGGACCCATTGTAATGTTCGGAACAAATTGACCGTCCATAACGTCGATATGAATATAATCGGCATCAGCTTTTTCAACCTCGCGTACTTCATCGCCAAGTTTTGAAAAATCAGCTGATAATATAGAAGGAGCTAGCTTTACCATGTTAATACCTCGGCTTTCTTGATTTTATTTCGTCATAGAACTGTTGGTAATGTTTATAGCGGTAGGCTGGAATATCTTCGCTCTCAACAGCCAATTTAACACCGCATTTTGGCTCATTCATATGGAGACAACCTCGGAATTTACAATTCTCTCCATAGTGAACCATTTCAGGAAAGCAAGAAGGTAACTCGTCCAACTCAAGTTCGCTAAATTCTAATGCACTAAAACCAGGGGTATCAGCCACCAAACCAGAGCCAATTGAAAGTAGCTCAACATGACGCGTCGTATGCTTTCCTCGACCTAGAGAAGAAGAGATTTGATCTGTTCTTAGCTCTAAATCAGGTCTTAGTGCGTTTAATATAGATGATTTCCCAACGCCAGACTGACCTGCGAAAACAGTAATCTTCTCTTCTAAATGTGGGGTCAAAGTTGCCATCCCATCATCCCAAATGGCAGAAGAACGGAGCACCGTATAACCTATTTTTTCATATTGTTTGGCAAGTTGTTCAATTTTTTTTGTTTGTTCATCCGTCAACAAATCCATTTTTGAAATGCAAATTAACGGATCGATGTGGTGACTTTCCACAAGAATTAAAAAACGATCGAGAAGGGATGTACTAAAATCCGGCTCAATCGCTGAAAATACAAGCACTGCTTGATCAACGTTTGCGATTGGTGGACGGGTTAGTTCATTTTTACGTTCGTCAATATCTAATAAGTATCCTTCTCCATCATTTTCCGCTTGATATTCTACATAATCACCAACAAGAGGAGTTATTTTCTTTTTACGAAATAATCCCCTTCCTCGGCATCGAATGACTCGGTCTTTATCTTTTACATAATAAAAACCACTCAGCGCTTTCATGATTTTACCTTCGGGCATCCGCTCTCTCCTTTTTATATTTATTGGATTTCATCATACTCAATTACTTTCTCGAAAATCGTTTCTCCATCACGTTCAACACGGTATCCACCTGTTTGACCCGGCTCGATTACAAGACTAATGTTTCTCTCTTCCGTTTCAGTGATCGTGAACTCATCAAAAGGGATTGTCATGTCCCGATTACGGTCTTTTATGAAAATCCGGATCGTTTGAGGATCTCCTGGTACTTCAGGAGGGTCTACCCCTTCTTCTGGCGGTGATTCTACTTCAGTTTCTTTGTACTCAATGGTAAGCGTTTCATTTAATTCCTTCGGTTGAGGTGGTTCTTCACCATCTGATTCGATAACATTAATCACATCTCCTTTTGGTATTTTTGTCCCTTCTGTTGGATCCTGCTGCATGACCGTTCCTGCAGGATATTTATCAGAATATCTATTCCTTGTGACATTTACTTCAAGACCTGATCGTTTTTCAAAATCCGTTATTTCACTGCGTGTCATACCAAGTAAATCTTCAACCGTTGCCATTTCTTCCCCTTGGCTTATTGTTAATTGCAACGTTGTTTCACTCGGAATAACCTCTTCACCCTCTTTTGGTGTTTGGTCTAAAATCTCGCCTTCAGGTGAAGAGTCAAATACGTACTCTTCTTCCACATCTAAAAACTCAATATCATCCAGTAATTGTTTTACCTGTGCAATCGTTCGTCCTGTATAGTCACCCAATTCAATGGTCGCTTTTCCGCTACTCACGAAGACATCGACTTTAGATCCTAGCTCAATACTACGTGTAGCTTTTGGGTCTGTTCGTAAGACTTCATCTTCAGGAATATCTTCCTTGGGTTCATACGTTACTTCTCCAAGTACTAATCCTTGTTCTTCTAAAATGTCCTCTGCATCCTGTAGCGATTCTCCCACAATATCCGGAACTGCTACTTTTGAAGATCCAAACATCCCAAAAGCAGCCATAATCACTGTACTAATTAAGAGAATGAGAAGAACAGCACCTAAGATCCATGGCCATTTTTTCTTTTTCTTCTTGTTTTTCTTGTCCTTCTTGTTCTTCTTTTTTGGATTAGCTTTAGCATTTGTTTGTTCTTCCCGCTTACTGACATTATCACTTCGAACTTTTGTATCCGCTAAATTAGAAAGCTTACGCTCTTCTCGGATAACTGGGATCACTCTTGTAGTATCGTTGTCAGGTTCGATTACAAATTTTTGTTCATTCATTCGGTCTTCGTTCAAAACCGTTTTCAGATCTTCCTGCATTTCTTCAGCAGATGAATAGCGATAAAAAGCATCTTTCGTTGTTGCTTTTAAGATGACATTTTCAACACTTTGTGGTAAATTCGTACTCCATTTTGATGGTGCAGGGATGTCTGATTGTAAATGTTTTAGTGCGATCGATACAGCGGATTCTCCTTCAAACGGTAATCTTCCAGTAATCAACTCAAACATGACGATTCCAAGAGAGTAAATATCCGATTTTTTGGTCGTAACCCCACCTCTTGCTTGTTCCGGTGACAGATAATGTACTGTACCCATCACAGAGTTTGTTTGAGTGATGGATGTAGCACTTAAAGCCATTGCAATTCCAAAATCAGTTATTTTAATATTCCCTTCAAGATCAATTAAAATATTTTGTGGTTTTATATCTCGATGGATAATTCCGTTATGATGGGCGTGAGAAATAGCAGATGTAAGTTGAGACATGATGTTAATTGCATCATCGAGCGGTACAGGTGAATGATACTGTATATATTCTTTTAACGTCATCCCCTCTACATATTCCATCACTAAATAGTGGTCATTACCCTCATCACCAACGTCGTACATGGTAACAATGTTTGGATGCGTTAAGCTTGTAGCAGATTGAGCTTCACGTTGAAAACGTCTTAGCAAATCGTTTTCATTCACATAGTCAAGACGTAGTACTTTTACAGCGACATCTCGATCTAAAATCATGTCATGAGCAAGATACACATTGGCCATTCCGCCGCCACCAATGGTCCGAAGAATTCGATAACGACCGTTTAATCGTTTTCCGATCATCATTCGACTCCCTCACTTTCCACGATGAGATCAAATTCAACTAGCGCAATTGTGATATTGTCTTCTCCCCCATGCTCATTAGCAACATCGACAAGATGCCTTGCACGTTGGTCTAATGACGAAACATCACTCATTACTATTTCAGTCATCAAACGCTCATCTATTTTGTTAGTCAATCCATCTGAGCAAAGTAAAATAATGTTGCGATCCTCAATTGTAATCGTATAAATATTCGGCTTTATTTGCCCTTTTGAACCAAGTGATTTTAATAAAAGATTTTTTTTAGGATGATGTTCAGCATCCTCTTTTGAAATTTCTCCAGATTGAACAAGCGCATTGACAAACGAATGATCCTCCGTTATCTGTCTTATTCGATCCTCAAAAAATATGTATCCTCTGCTGTCTCCAACATTTCCAAGTGTAATGAACTCCTGGGTGCAAATAGCAACAACGATGGTTGTCCCCATCCCCTCATAATCTTTATGTTGCTCTGCATGTTCATAAATTTCTGTATTAATCTTTTCAATACTGGATAATAACCACTTTTCAGCGTCTATTGGGCGTGATAACTCAGGAACATTTAGCCATAAATCTTGCATTTTTTCTACAGCCATTGTGCTCGCAACATCTCCAGCACTATGACCGCCCATCCCATCAGCAACAACAACTAAGTAGTAACCATGAGGATGCAGAAAAATTCCACCCGCATCTTCGTTTACCCGACGAACCTTCCCTTGATCGCTTATAAAAGCAACTCGCACTAACGTCACCTCATTCCTTCTTGACACTCCTTGCCACCAAGCACCACAAGCAGTATCCATATTTGATACTTGTTCACGATTAACCGTTACATTGATTCATTTTTTCTATTTTACACATTAAAATTCTTGTTTTATAAAACAGGCAATGAAAAAGCCATCTCCACCAAAGTCTTGTGGGAATACTTGTAGCATTTGATTCTTTAAGAGTGGTTGGATGGAATCAGGTAAAGATTCAGCCGTCACGAGTTTCATTTGTTGATTATTCTCCAAAAACTGCGCGACGGTTTGATGATTTTCCACGTGATCAACCGTACAAGTACTATAAACAAGTGTCCCTCCTACTTTAACCATTTCTACTGCAGAATCTAGTAATGATGATTGAATGGACGTTAAAGATGTTAGATCTTGCTCTTTCTTTGCATATTTAATATCAGGTTTTCTTCTTAAGACACCTAATCCACTACATGGTGCATCCACAAGTACACGATCAAACGACTCTATTTGAAATTGTTCTTTTACCTTTCTACCATCTAATGCGTAACCTTCAATTGCGGTAATCGCTAACCTTGCGGCATTTTCCTGTATAAGCTTTATTTTATGTGGATGAAGATCGACTGCAACTACTTGACCTTCATTGTTCATTTTTTCTGCGATATGCGTCGTTTTTCCTCCAGGTGCAGCACAAAGATCTAGCACTTTTTCACCCGGCTTTGGATTTAAAGCATTAGCCACTAGCATAGAGCTCTCGTCTTGAATCGTTAAGAATCCCTCTTTAAATGCATTGGTATGAGCGATATTCCCACGCTTAATATAAAGCCCTTCAGAAATAAATTTACTTTTCTCAGCATCGACACCTTCATCTTTAAGCATTTGAAGAGCTTCTTCTCTAGTAGTTAATATCGTGTTTACTCTTGCTGTTTGAACAGGCGGTGTCAAGTTCGTTTCACACATTTCTCGCGTTTTCTCATCACCGAATTGTTCTGACCACCTTTTCACCAGCCAATACGGATGACTCGTTTCGATCGATAATCGTTCGATAGGATCCTTGATAAGATCCAAAGAAGGTAATCCTTGTCGTTGAACAGACCTTAAAATTCCATTCACTAGTCCAGCAATTCCTTTATGGCCTTTTTTCTTAGCTATTTCAACAGCTTCATGAATGGCTGCACGTTCCGGAACTCGATCTAAATAAACCATTTGATATAAACTCATACGCAATAAATTTCGCACCCAATTTTCAACCTTCTTTTTAATAAATGGCTGTAGATAAAAATCAAGTGTTAATTTTCGCTGGATCGTTCCATAAGTCAATTCAGTCAATAGCCCAACATCAGGGCCCTTTATCGAAAACTTTTTAACTGCATGATTTAACAGTAAGTTACTATACGATTGATTTTTATCAATTTGTTCTAATATATGAAGCGCTGCTTCCCTAGCGGACGTATTACTCATTAAAAGAACCAATCCTTTCTCCAACAGCTAAGTCAGCTCCTGCTCCTCTGAGAAAATCAGATGCTAGCATTTTCTTTTTACCGAATGGTTGGAGTTCGACGATTAGCAGAGCAGTTGAATCTCCAGTTGCAACAATTGGACCACGGTCTGACTTATCTAGTATAACACCTGGCTCCTTCTTATGTTTTACTTCTACTTTTTCCGCTTTTAAAATTTTCATTGTCTTGTCACGATAAGTTGTGTACGCAACTGGCCAAGGATATAACCCACGTATTTGATTATAAATAGCTTTACCTGGAAGACTCCAATCAATCAACTCTTCTTCACGTTTGATATTCCAAGCGAATGTTGCTCTTGAATGGTCTTGTGGAATTCGTTTTACTGTTTGATTGATCAGAGATGGCAAGGTCTCTGATAGGAGTTTTGCTCCCGTTTCACTTAATTTATCATGAAGTGTTCCCACGTTATCTACATCGGTGATTTCAACCTTTTGTTGACTAATAACATCACCTGCATCAAGCTTTTCAGCCATGTACATAATGGAAATACCTGTCTCTGGTTTACCTTGGATAATCGCATGATGGATCGGTGCACCACCTCTTAACTCAGGCAACAGAGATGCGTGAACATTGATGCACCCAAGTTTCGGTATATCAAGCAAATCTTTAGGTAATAGCTGACCAAATGCAGCTGTTACGATCAGATCTGGCTTAAGTTCTTTTATTTCTTCTAGTTCCTCTGATCCTTTAAGCTTTTCGGGTTGAATCACTCGAATTCCTTGTACAACTGCTTCAACTTTTACAGGTGGTGGAGTGAGCGTACGTTTTCTGCCGACAGGGCGGTCAGGTTGTGTAACCACTGCGATGACTTCATAGCCATCACGGATGATTTGTTGAAGAACAGGTACAGAGAATAACGGTGTTCCCATAAAAATCACTTTTGTCATCTTTCACCATACCCTTCTAACTCTTCTTCTTTTACAAAGCGAGTTACTTTTGCAGTAAATAGTACACCATGTAAATGATCCACCTCATGCTGAATCGCACGTGCTAAATAGTCATCAGCTTCAAGCTCAAACCATTTTCCATTACGATCTTGTGCTTTAAGAACGATCATTTCTGGACGTTCGACTTCACCATAGATACCAGGAAAACTAAGACATCCTTCAACATCTGTTGCTGAACCTTTTTTTCGTGTCAGCGAAGGGTTTATCATTTCTAGCGTCCCCTCGTCATCGTCTAAATCAACAATGGCAACCCGCTCACATATACCTACTTGAGGTGCTGCAATCCCTACACCATCTCTTTCGACCATCGTCTCAAACATATTATCCAAAAGTGTGTGCAGTTTTTCATTAAACTCTGTAACAGTACTACATTCTTTTTCCAAACGTTCGTCTGGATGTTTAACAATTTCTAAAATAGCCAAAATCTCGTCCTCCTTGATGCCACTTACATCATCATATATGGTTGTACATCTATTTGAATGGTGATTGAATCTTTCTTACTGGATTGATAATCATTCAAAATCGACTTTAATAAGGGTTTCAAACCTTGTTCTTGTTTGTATTTTATCAAACATTGGTAGCGATATCTATTTTGTATTCGAGCAATTGGAGAGGCAACAGGTCCTAAAATAATCACTTGACTAGATAGCTTTTGTTTAATTAAAGATGTTATTTCTTCACACACAGCCACAACCTTTAACACATTCTCATGGCTTAGTGTAATGAGAGCCATATAATAAAATGGTGGGTATTGTCCCGTTTTCCTCATAATCATTTCGTGTTTATAAAACGCTTCAAACTCCTGAGATTTCGCCAAATCAATTGAGTAATGTTCTGGGGTATACGTTTGAATGATCACTTCTCCCTCTTTATCGTGTCTTCCTGCTCGACCACTTACTTGTGTCAACAACTGGAATGTCTTCTCTGCAGAGCGAAAATCAGGCAAATGGAGCATTGTATCTGCACTTAACACACCCACTAAAGTGATATTCGGAAAATCTAAACCTTTTGCGATCATTTGAGTCCCAAGCAAAATATCGGCTTGCCCTTCACCAAACGCAGCGAGCAATTTTTCATGAGAACCTTTTCGAGACGTCGTATCAACATCCATCCTAATTACTCTTGCTTGTGGCAATAGTGTTGCCAATTCTTCCTCCACTTTTTGTGTTCCTGTTCCAAAATAGCGAATATGCTCACTATGGCATTCTGGACATATGACAGGGACACGGTCTTGATGGCCGCAATAATGACATTTCATTTGCTCAGAATGCCGATGATACGTCATTGATACTTCACAATATGGACATTGCATAACATAACCACAATCACGACACATAATAAAGGATGAATGGCCTCGTTTATTTAAAAAAAGGACCGTCTGTTCATTTTTTTCAAGACGAAGTTGGAGCTGCTCAAGGAGGTCCCTAGAAAACATCGAACGGTTTCCTTTTCTCAACTCTTCTCGCATATCAACAATCGATACGTGAGGCATGGCTTGGTCATTCATCCTTTTTGACAAAGTCAATAAATAATAAAGACCTTTTTGAGCACGTGCAAATGTTTCAAGTGAAGGTGTTGCACTCCCTAAAATGACAGGGCACCCATGCCGCTTCGCTCGTTCAATCGCCACATCTCTTGCATGATAACGTGGTGTATCTTCTTGTTTATAGCTCGTTTCATGTTCTTCATCAATAATAATGACACCTAAGCGTTCAAATGGAGAAAATATGGCTGAACGAGCACCGACAACTACATTAACTTCTTTTCGATGGATCTTTCTCCATTCATCATACTTTTCACCTACAGATAATCCACTGTGCATAACCGCTACTTGATCACCAAAACGCCCTTTAAACCGTTCGACCATTTGTGGGGTAAGGGATATTTCTGGTACAAGCATGATCGCTTGTCTGTCTTGCTGTAATACTTTATCGATTGTTTGTAGATACACTTCTGTTTTCCCGCTACCAGTTACGCCATGGAGAAGAAAGGTTTCATGGGAATAGTCATCCACTTTATCTAAAATTGGGTCGATCGCTTGTTGTTGTTCATCCGTTAAACGAAAAGATTTTGTTCGCTTAAACTCTCGATGCTCAAATGGATCGCGATAAACCTCTTTTTGCGATTCTTCTAAAAAACCACGGTCAATCATTGTTCGAATGGTTGCGCTCGTTGCACCCGTTTCTTCTTTAACAATTTTCACCGGGAGAGGGGTATTCTCTGATTGTAAAAACATGTGAAGTACTTTCTTTTGTTTTTCTGATCGAGCGGACATCGATTGGATTACTTCAATTGCATGATCACAAGATAATGCAAGTGATATAATCCTTTCTTTCTTTTTCTTTGCTTTGCTTTTTACTTCATAGCGTAACTCCATTTCCCCTGAGGTGACTAGCGTTTGAAGGTCACGCAGAAGATTATTTTCCGTTCCTTTTTTCCACGTCAGTTGCCCATTTCGATCCATATGTTCAATGATTGTTTGAGGCAAATCGTCAATAGGAACAAGTGCGTCAAACACTTTCTCATATTTTGCTTTCATCGCAGCAGGAAGCATCACTTGCATGGCAGAAATTTGATAGCAAAGTGTTTCTTGAGACAACCAAAGGCCTAAAGAGAGCAGTTCTTGGTTTAGTACAGGAACAATGTCGAGCAATTCTTCAATATCTTTTAGCTGCTTAAAAGAAGATTGCTCTGGAAACCCAACGACGAAGCCTTGAATTTTTCTTGGACCAAAAGGCACGACTACTCTCATGCCACGTTGAATCAACCCTTGCATTGATTCGGGAACACGATACTCAAAAGCTCGATCGGTTTGTTTTGCAGGGACGTCAACGATGACTGAAGCAATCATAAAACATCCTGTCCTTGGCCCTCACGATTAACCAACGGAAGGATTTCTTCCAGTAACTCTTCTGCTACTTTTTCTTTTGATAATAAAGTGAGAGCTTTTTTTGTGCCATCACGGTGGTAGAAAGTAACAATGTTTGTATCACCACTAAACCCTGCTCCCTCTTGTTTTATATTATTTGCTACAATAATATCTGCATTTTTTGATTGAAGCTTTTTGATCGCGTGATATTCCACGTCCTGTGTTTCAGCTGCAAAACCAACAAGAACTTGATGATCCTTTTCTTCACCTAGACTTTTTAGGATGTCAATTGTACGTTCAAATTCCATCTTCATCGGTCCTTCTTGTTTCTTCATTTTTTCATCATACTGTACACTTGGGCGATAATCTGCAACAGCTGCACTTTTTATAACCACATCAGCCTCTCGATAGCGCTCAAAAACAGCAATTCTCATTTCTTCGGCAGTATCTACACGAACGATCTCAACATTTTCAGGTGCAGAGAGTGACACGGGACCTGAAATAAGCGTAACGTCTGCTCCCCATTGCGCTGCTTTTTCAGCTATGGCATAACCCATTTTCCCGCTTGAATGGTTCGTAAAAAAACGAACTGGATCTACGTGTTCTCTCGTTGGACCTGCTGTTATAAGGATTTTCTTATTTTTAAGTTTATACATGTGTTGATCAGATAGTTTGTCATGTATGAGTGCAACAATTTTTTCAGGCTCTTCAAGTCTGCCTTTTCCAATATACCCGCATGCTAAAAAGCCTTCTGATGGCTCAATAAAACGATGTCCAAATGCATGCAATGTGTCGATGTTTTTCTTTACTGCAGGATGGTCATACATATGAACATTCATAGCTGGTGCAATCCAGACTGGTGCAGTCGTAGCAAGAAGAGTTGTCGTGACCATATCATCAGCTATGCCATTTGCAAGTTTACCTATTGTATTGGCGGTAGCTGGTGCAACAACAACTAAATCTGCCCAGTCAGCCAAATCAATATGAGCTATTTTAGCTGAATCTTTTTCATCAAATGTATCGAAGTAAACATCATTACGAGACATCGCTTGAAAAGTTAGAGGCGTTACAAATTGCATAGCACTTTTTGTCATGATCACTTTTACATCATAGCCCGCTTGACTTAGCTTACTCGTTAACGCAACAGACTTATAAACCGCTATGCCGCCAGTCACACATAACAAAATCCGTTTTTTCATCATTGAAACCCATCTCCTCTGTCTAACTATCATTCCTATTATTATGAAGGAAATTTGTCGATTTTTCACTTATTTCGAAAAAGAAAAAAACAACCCGAAGGCTGTTATCTTTCATCTTCGTATTCTATTCCTTCAAGCGGCTTCTGCATTAACAGGTGTCCTGCTGCAATTTCTTCTAGCGCTTGTCCAACAAATTTAATTGAATGGTATGAATCAAGTGTGCCTTTTTCACCTTTTTCTTGCATGTTACGTGCACGTTTTGCCGCTACACTTACCAGTGAGTATTTTGAGTCGATGTTTTTTCTTAATGAGTCAGACGATGGATATAACATTTTATTCAACCTCCAGCATTTTTTTATAACGAGCTTCCACTCGATCACGACGCAAATGTTCAGCTAAGACGATTGCATGAATGCGTTCGCAAGCTCTTTCCACTTGGTCATTTTCAACTACATAATCGTAAAGATTCATCATTTCTAATTCTTTCCTTGCGGTTTCTACGCGGTTCGCAATCACTTGAGATGGTTCTGTTCCTCGATGAACTAGACGGTTTTCCAACTCTGATAAACTTGGAGGTGCTAGAAAAATAAATAACCCTTCAGGAAACTTATCTCGAATTTGACGAGCTCCTTGCACTTCAATTTCCAAGAAGACATCTCGCCCATCATTGATTGTCTCTCTAACATAATCAACTGGAGTTCCATAATAGTTCCCCACGTACTCTGCATATTCGAGTAATTTATCTTGTTCAATCAATTTTTCAAACTCTTCTTTCGTCTTAAAGAAGTAGTCAGTCCCGTCAATTTCTCCTTCACGAGAAACTCTTGTTGTCATCGAGATTGAATATTCATACGTTGTATTTGGATGAGAAAATAATTCTTTTCTCACAGTTCCTTTCCCTACCCCAGATGGACCTGACAGAACTATTAACAATCCTTTTTCTTTCATTGTAGTCTACCCTTCTTCCTGACCTTCTTCTTTATCGATAAAGCGGGATGCCACCGTTTCAGGTTGTACGGCAACGAGTATAACATGATCACTATCCATAATCATGACCGCTCTCGTCCTTCTACCATACGTCGCATCAATCAGTGCGCCTCGTTCTCTAGCGTCCTGAATCATTCGCTTGACTGGTGCAGATTCTGGACTAATGATCGTAATAATACGGTTGGCTGATACAATATTACCAAAACCAATGTTAATTAATTTTATAGACACCCATGACACCCCTTTACCATTATCCCTATCACCATTTATTCTATATTTTGAACTTGTTCACGGATTTTTTCTATAATCGACTTCATTTCTACCACATAAGAGACTAGGTTTGCATCATTTCCTTTAGAGCCAATGGTGTTCACTTCGCGATTCATCTCTTGCGTTAGAAAATCTAGTCTTCTGCCAATTGGCTCGTCTTTTTTTAACGCGAGCTCGAATTGCGCAAGATGGCTGTCAAGTCTCGTTAACTCTTCTGTCACATCAGCTTTTTCTGCAAATACTGCAACTTCAGTTAATATGCGACTCTCATCAATCTGACCATCTGCGAAGTCTTTTATTCTTTTTTCCAGTCGTTCACGGTATTTAGTCACAATTGTTGGGCTCACTTGATTGGATTGTGAGAGAATGTGCTTAAATGATTGTAAATGATAAATCAAATCTTTTTCAAGTTCTAATCCTTCATTTTTTCTCATATAATGAAGTTTTACAGCAGCTTGTTCTAGAGCATCGTGAATCAAATCTTGAAGTTCGTCATTGTTTCCTTCTGTTTCTTCAACTGTAAGAATTTCTGAATTTGCTAAAAGATGGTCCAGCGTAATATCTTGATTTATGTGATAACGTTTTTTTGCTTCTTTCGCAAAATCATAATAGGAATCAATCAGCTGCCAATCCACTTTTAGCGACTTACTAATCAATCCCTCACCTGATATCGTGACAAAAACGTCCACTTTACCCCTTTTTATGTAATGACCAATTTTCTTTTTTATCTTGTCTTCAATTTGGGACAGTTGTCTTGGCATGCGAATAAAACACTCCAAGAACCGGTGATTGACCGATTTCATTTCAACTGTAATACGAAAATTTTCTTGTTCGGCCATTCCTCGACCAAAGCCAGTCATACTTGTCACCATTGATCGATCTCACCTACAATCTATAGAATAAAAAAACAATAGATCTTTTGTCCATTGATCATCTCAGTATACCACAAATACTACGTAAATCGTAAAAAAATGATAAGATGATTATGAATGAGTCAAACGATTTTTTGAAATGAGGGAACCACATGTCATTTGATGGGTTATTTACAAGGGCGATGACACATGAATTACACCATACACTAGACGGCGGACGGATTAGTCGTGTACATCAGCCATTTAAAAACGAACTTTTATTTGTGATTCGTGCACGTGGGAAAAATCATAAGCTGTTAATCTCAGCACATCCCACGTATTCTCGTCTTCAATTAACCAGTGAACAATATGAAAACCCTAGTGAAGCTCCGATGTTTTGCATGCTTCTGCGCAAACATTTAGAAGGAGCCATTATTGAATCCATCTACCAAAAAGAGATGGAACGTATTATCGTCATTGAAGTAAAAGGGAGAAATGAAATTGGTGATGTTTCGTATAAACAATTAATTATTGAAGTAATGGGACGCCACTCGAACATTACACTCGTCGATAAAGAAAGAGCAATGATTTTAGATAGCATTAAGCATCTATCACCAGCAGTAAACCGCGCGAGAACAATGATGCCAGGTGCACCATTTGAATGGCCACCTGAGCAGGATAAACTCAATCCTTTTTCTGTTGATCAAAAAATGTTCTTACAACAAATAGATTGGAATAGTGGAAAACTAGATCGTCAGTTAGTGAACCGTTTTGCGGGTCTCTCTCCTTTGTTTGCAAAAGAAGTGATCGTACAAGCGGGCCTTTCTACAAAAGAAGCTTTGTCTACATCGTTTTTTAGTCTTATTGAAGAATTACGAGAACACCGATACGCTCCTTCATTTATGCAACTCGAAGGAAAAGATCACTATTACTTGCTACCTCTTCAGCAGCTTGCTGAAGCCAACGTCACTTCGTATTCAACACTAAGCGAAATGCTTGATCGATATTATTTTGGTAAAGCTGAGCGTGATCGTGTCAAACAGCAAGGACATGATTTAGAACGATTTATCCGAAATGAAAAAGAAAAAAATGAATCAAAGATTAAAAAGCTCGATAAAACACTTCATCAAGCAACAAAAGGGGATGAACTTCAGTTACAAGGGGAACTCTTAACAGCAAATTTATTCGCTGTTAAAAAAGGCATGAAAGAAGTTGAGGTTCAAAATTATTATGATGAAAATAATGCGACCATGACGATTGTGCTAGATCCCAGAAAGACCCCCTCTGAAAATGCACAACGCTATTTTACAAAATATCAAAAGGCAAAAAACGCATTGGTTATTGTTAAACAGCAAATTACAAAAGCGAACGAGGAAATTACGTACTTTGACCAGCTTATACAACAGCTTGAAGCCGCTTCTATCTCTGACATCGCAGAAATTCGAGAAGAGTTAGCTGAAGAAGGCTATATGAAAGCAAAATTTCAAAAGAAAAAGAAAGCAAAGCCAACTAAACCAAAGCTAGAAGAATACGAAGCAACGGATGGCACACTTTTACTTGTCGGTAAAAACAATAAACAAAACGATTACTTAACGAATCGATTGGCTGCCCGCGATGATATTTGGTTGCATACAAAAGATATTCCAGGTTCTCATGTTGTGATAAAGAACCAAGAACCTTCAGAAGAAACCATTTTAGAGGCAGCATCCATTGCAGCTTATTTCAGTAAAGCCCGTGCATCAAGTTCCGTTCCAGTTGATTTTACAAAAGTACGCCATGTGAAGAAACCAAGCGGAGCAAAACCTGGTTATGTGATCTACGATAACCAAGAAACAGTTTATGTCACACCAACAGAAGAATTGATTTTAAAATTGAAGAAATAAGTGTGGGTCTCGTAAACCATTCACTTACCAGCAGAAAAAAGTAAAAATATTGCATGAATTTAAGACGAAATCGCATATGATTTCGTCTTTTTCGCTTTCTTTAAAATTCATATTAAATAGCTCTAATTTGCTTTTATACCTGCGCCACATAGCGAGATGACAATTTTTTCATTCATCATTTGGACCGAATCAGTACGATGAGAAAGATACTTTAGATATCCAGCATATGTTGCTGCTGTCGTTGGCTCTACATAAAGACCTTTGTTTGCAAGTTCTTCCCTTACTTGTTCAATTTTTTGTTCTGGAGCTGTAATGATGGTTCCATCTGTATCTCTGATAGCCTCTAATATTTGACGATGGCGAGCAGGGAATGCAATGGCAATGCCCTCAGCAGAAGTTCCACTATTTATTACAGGCTC
Organism: Jeotgalibacillus marinus; assembly: GCF_040801915.1. Lineage (NCBI taxonomy): Bacteria > Bacillati > Bacillota > Bacilli > Caryophanales > Caryophanaceae > Jeotgalibacillus > Jeotgalibacillus marinus. The sequence goes on from NZ_JBFMIA010000003.1 coordinate 189,255, forward strand.
GGCTTGTTTCTTCCCTGCATCAAACGCTTGAGCAAGTGGTGCGCATCCCTCTGCCTGAATAGCAATAAAACGAGGTATTTTAGAGATCATACCACATTGTAAGAGCTCTCTGAATCCATAATATGCACCTAATAATAATGTTCCATTTCCTACTGGTATAACAATAGCATCTGGAACATCCCCATTTAACTGTTCCCAAACTTCAAAAGCATAGGTTTTGGTTCCTTGATAAAAAAATGGGTTATACACATGGCTGGCGTAAAAAACTTGTCTTTTTTCTACTTCCTCTATTGCTGCCGCAGCTGTATCTTCCCGGCTTCCAGGTATCTCATGCAAAGTGGCACCATGTGCTTTAATTTGCTTTAATTTTTTAGGTGATGTACTTGCAGGTACATAAATATCACAAGTAATACCTGCTCGACTAGCGTACGCAGCAATCGATGTTCCAGCATTCCCACTACTATCAGCAATGACGTGTGTTACACCAAGCTCTTTTGCTTTGGCAATCAGGACAGCTGCTCCTCTATCCTTAAAGGATAAGGTAGGCATCATGTAATCCATCTTTAACAAAATATGGGGAGAATCAGAATCTAGCGGAATCATAGGTGTATAGCCCTCACCCATCGTTAATTGTTCATAAATAGACGATGAAAAAGGAAGGGCCTCTGTATACCTCCACATCGTTGCAGCACGCTTTTTAATTTCATGTATTGGAAAACTGACTGTATACTCTCCTACGTTAAGAAGCCCACCACATGAACAACGCCATAGTAAAGTACGAGGGTCATATGTTTCTCCGCAATCGGCACATACAAAGTAAATATCCATGATGATACCTTCTTCCTAGTAATATCGTTATCGTGAAGCCTAAGCTATGCAAGTTAAAAAAGTTCATTTACTCAACCTTATTCTCGCCAATGGTTTGCTGAATGAGATTGTGAGTGATTTGCTCTTCCTTTCCAAAATGAAGAAATAGTTAAGTATTGGGTCACAACCTCGCAATTTTTTGGGCGGTTTCATCTGCAAGTGAATATTCATTGATTCATCTCACCATTTCATTAAAACACCTCAAAACGATTATATTATCAATTGATCAAAAATTCTATATTATATAATAATTTTTATAAAGTCTTTGTGAATTGCAATATTACGCCACATGGAGTGTGATCCCCAATTTCTTGATCTTCTTTATTTACGAATCTTATCTTCTTTTAATCAAGCATAATATCTCCTTATACTTCCTCCTCCCAGCTTGCATAGAATTGGTAACTGCCGATGCTATAAAAACAAAGAGAAAATGCCGATAGAAATCGGCATTTTCTCTTTGTTCCATTGTGATAGGAAATCAAACGTATATCTGGGTTTCACACAGTAATATAAAGAACCCGAATAAAGGCACTTTTTTAATTTGTGTCCATTATTCGGGTTATAGTTCATTTCCTGATGCGCTTCTTAAAAAGTGAAAACATATTCATTCGCTCCCCACAACAGGGCACCACCGGACCGTAAGCATTTTGTTTTAATTCTACTTATCGTAGTTTCACACCAAACTAGCTTGCCAATCTTTCAACCGAACAAGATCCGACTCTTTCACATAGCCAAGCTCCACAGCTTGAGTGATCAATGTGTTATAGTCCGTTAATGAATGATTAACGATATTTGCTTCTTTCAAAGCTTTTTCTGCTTTTGGCAGTCCGTAAGTAAAGATTGAAGCAATTCCGAGAACTTCACATCCTGCTTCGTGTAATGCTTCAGCAGCTGCTAAACTACTTCCACCTGTTGAGATTAAATCTTCAATGACAACTACTTTTTGTCCTTTTTGAACTGATCCTTCAATTTGATTTCCTTTGCCATGCTTTTTAGCAGATGAACGTACGTAACACATAGGAAGTTCGGTTAAATCACTTACCCAAGCAGCGTGAGGAATTCCTGCAGTAGCTGTTCCTGCAATGACATCAACTTCAGGGTAATTTTCTTTGATTAAAGCTACTAATCCTTGAGCAATTTGTTTGCGAACTTCAGGGTAAGACATCGTTAAACGATTGTCACAATAAATAGGTGATTCGATACCTGATGACCAAATAAATGGCTCTTCTGGTCGTAAGAATACAGCTTTGATTTCAAGTAACTGTTTAGCGATTTGAGATTTCATTGAATGTGTCCTCCCACTCTTTTTGAATAAGTTTATACGTATTTACAGCATCAGCACTTTCTGTTACTGCACGTCCTACAACAATCGCACTAGATCCGAGTTGCTGTGCATTTTTTGGCGTTGCTACTCTCACTTGATCATGCGTCGTGCGATCGTTCAACCTGATTCCTGGTGTGACACGTAAGAAGTCATCACCTAGAGATTCACGAATTTTTTGCGCTTCTAGTGGAGAACATACGACACCGTCTAAGCCTGCATCGCGCGCAAGTGTTGCATAATGGAGTACTGAATCTTCAATTGATAGGGCGATTTTTTGTTCTTGTTGCATCATTTGTTCACATGTCGATGTCAGTTGCGTTACAGCAATAAGCTTAGGACGAGGCGCTCCTAGAGAACCTTGTGTAAGTCCTTCAAGCGCTTCTTCCATCATCCTTTTACCACCCGCTGCATGAACATTGATCATATCAATACCAAGTGACGCTAAACCACGCATCGCTTTTTTGACAGTCGTCGGAATATCATGGAGCTTTAAATCAAGAAAAATTTTATGATTTCCTTGTTTAATTCGTTCAATGACAGCTGGACCATTTTGCAAATAAAGTTCCATCCCAACTTTAACGAATAAGGCTTCTTCAAAGGGTGTTAAAAATTGATCTACCTCTTCTAAAGTTGCAAAATCAAGCGCGATGATGGGCTGCTTCTCCATGTGTCATCCAGCTCCTTCCTCTGAGATCAAGAATGTGATTCACATTCCATTCTTGTAAAATTTGATCAAGATCTTTAATGATCGTAGGGCAAACGTGCGGGTCAACAAAGTTCGCTGTTCCAACTGCTACTGCACTGGCGCCTGCTGAAATAAAATCAAGCGCGTCATAAGCATCTTGCACGCCACCCATGGCAATAATCGGCAAAGATGTTTTTTGACTTACTTCATACACCATACGTAGTGCCACTGGTTTAATGGCAGGACCGGATAATCCACCTGTTTTATTTGCGATGATCGGCATACCTGTTTTACGATCAAGACGCATCCCCACAAGTGTGTTAATCATTGTCAATCCATCTGCACCACCAGCCTCTACAGCGAGTGCCATGTCGACAATACTGCTTACGTTAGGAGAAAGCTTTACATAAACAGGAACGCTCGAAACTTCCTTCACCTTTTGTGTTAATTCTCGTGCAGTATGTGGATCTGTACCAAATGCAATGCCACCATGTTTCACGTTTGGACACGAGATGTTTAGCTCCAATGCTTGGACATTAGGTGCTGTTGAAATTCGTTTAGAAACTTCCACGTAGTCATCAACCGTGGATCCTGCAACGTTTGCAATGATAGGTACATCGTATTTTTCTAGCCAAGGAAGCTCATGCTCCATCACATGATCAAGACCCGGGTTTTGAAGCCCAATGGCATTCAACATTCCTGAAGATGTTTCAGCTACTCGAGGCGTTGGATTGCCAAAGCGTGTTTCTCTTGTCGTTGCTTTTATCATAATGGAACCAAGTTCGTTCAAATTATAAAATTCACTGTATTCTTTCCCAAAGCCAAAACAGCCTGAAGCTGGCATGATTGGATTTTTGAGCGATAAGCCAGGAAGCTCCATTGCTAATCGGTTCATAAGATCACCTCACCACGTTTAAAAACAGGTCCATCACTACACACTTTTTTATACAACAAGCCGGACTCGTCACCGTTTACGTGACATACACACGCAAGACAAGCGCCTATTCCACAGCCCATTCGCTCCTCCATTGAGATGAATCCAGTTGTATGTTCGAACTTTTGCTCTACTGCTCGAAGCATTGGCGTTGGACCGCATGTATAGTAAGCGTCTGACTTAAGTGACAGTTGGTCTACGACATCTGTCACAAAGCCTTTTATGCCATGGGAACCATCAACGGTTGCCACATACGTATCCCCAAGCTCTTCAAATTCTTCTTGATAGAACACGGCACTTTTCTGTTGGAACCCTAAGATGTGCGTTACATTTACTCCTCTTTCTGTTAAGCGTTTTGACAGTTCATATAGAGGAGGCACACCGATGCCTCCTCCAATCAAAAGTGCGGATTGCCCCGCTTCTAATTCGTCTAACGGAAAACCATTACCAAGAGGTCCAAGCACGTTGACTTTAGAACCTTTTGGTAAATTAGAGAGTACTTTTGTTCCAGTTCCACTTCCAGATACACGATACAGCATGGTAAATTGGTTTAGCGATTGATTGATCGAGCAAATGCTAATCGGTCTGCGAAGTAATGGGTCGCTTCCGCTTGTCACTTTTACGTGCACAAATTGACCTGGTGATGTCATTCGATTCGTTAGTGAACCTTCAAGAACAAGTTCAAAAATATCTTCTGCAATCGAACGATGAGACACGATCGTCATATTTTGCTGTTCAATCATAATTGGGTCGTCTCCTTCGCTTGGCCTGCCATTGGATCCATCTCAAAATCCATTGATTCAAACACACGTACCATCGCTTCAGCTGTATCGAGTGATGTTAAACAAGGTATACTGTTTTCGACCGATTCACGACGAATCCTAAAACCGTCACGAGCAGGCTGTTTTCCTTTTGTTAGTGTGTTAATCACAAGCTGTATTTCACCCGCTTGGATCAAATCAAGGAGCGTCTTCTCTCCTTGTCCAATTTTATTTACGACTTCAAAAGGTACTCCGAGTTCATTTAAAGCAGAAGCCGTTCCTTCTGTTGCTAAAATTTTATAGCCTAATGTATGGAATCGTTTAGCAATGCTTGCTGCTTCCGGCTTGTCTTTATCAGCAACCGTTAGAAGGACAGAACCATGATTTTTTATGCTCACCCCAGCAGCAACTAATCCTTTGTAAAGGGCTTTTTCAAATGTTGCATCTCTTCCCATTACTTCACCTGTTGATTTCATTTCAGGTCCAAGCGTAATATCGACACGGCGCAGCTTTGCGAATGAAAAGACCGGAACTTTAACAAAAACGCCTGGCCCTGGTTGAACAAGTCCAGTGCCATATCCTAAAGAAGGCAGGGTAGCTCCCAAAATCGCTTTTGTCGCTAAATTAGCCATTGGCACACCGGTAATTTTACTTAAAAATGGTACGGTTCTACTTGAACGCGGATTCACTTCAAGGACAAAAATTTCTCCTTTTGAAATCACGTACTGAATGTTGATCAACCCTTTAATGTTTAAGCCTCTAGCAAGCCTTTCTGTATACAATGCAAGCTGATCAATATGTTGTTGTGACAATGATTGAGGTGGGTAAACGGCGATCGAGTCGCCTGAGTGAACACCCGCTCGCTCGATGTGTTCCATAATTCCTGGAATCAAGACGTTTTCACCATCACAAATTGCGTCTACCTCTATTTCTTTTCCTGTTAAATAACGGTCAATCAATACGGGGTGATCTGGACTTGCTTTAACCGCACTCGTCATATATTGTTGCAGTTCTTCTGCACGGTAGACGATTTCCATTGCTCGACCACCTAAAACATAGGACGGGCGTACGAGCACTGGGTATTCGATCGAATCAGCAATGACTAGCGCCTGTTCGGTTGACGTTGCTGTCTTCCCTTCTGGTTGTGGAATATCTAGTTCTTGCAATGTTTGTTCAAAGTGGTCACGATTCTCTGCACGGTCTAGATCTTCTAAACTCGTCCCAAGAATGGTCACCCCACGTTCCACTAGCTTGTCTGCTAAGTTGATTGCTGTTTGACCACCAAATTGGACAACGACACCTTCTGGCTTTTCAAGGTCAATAATGTGCATCACATCTTCAATCGTTAGTGGTTCAAAGTAAAGCTTGTCTGAGATCGAAAAATCGGTTGAAACCGTTTCTGGATTGTTGTTTACAATGATGGCTTCATAACCTGCTTCTTTAATGGCCCACACTGAATGGACGGTCGCATAGTCAAATTCTACTCCTTGACCGATACGAATTGGTCCTGAACCTAGCACAACCACTTTTTTGCGGTCACTAACGATTGATTCGTTTTCGTCTTCGTATGTGCCATAAAAGTAAGGTGTGACTGATTCAAATTCCGCAGCGCACGTATCTACCATTTTATAGACAGGGACAATATCGCGTTTGCAACGCCATTCGTACACTTCTTTTTCTGAGCAATTCCATAGTTTTGCGATCGTTTTATCCGAAAACCCTAGTCGTTTCGCTTTTTTTACTACATCGTAGTCACGACTGCTAGCAATTTTTTCTTCGAAACGAATGATATTTTCCATTTTGTGAAGGAAGAAAAGGTCAATTTGACTCCAGTCATGAATTTGTTCAACTGTCGTTCCTCTACGAAGCGCTTCTCCTATATAAAAGAGTCGCTCGTCTCCCGCTTTTCTAATTCTTCTTTCCATCCATTCATCTGAAAATGTGTCAGCATCTTCTAGCTCTAAATGATAAACGTCATTTTCAAGTGATCTCACTGCTTTAAGCAATGATTCTTCAATCGTACGACCAATCGCCATAATTTCTCCAGTCGCTTTCATCTGCGTACCAAGGTTTCTTTTAGCTGACTCAAATTTATCAAATGGCCATCTTGGAATTTTGGTCACAACATAATCTAGTGCAGGTTCAAAACACGCATAAGATGTGCCCGTCACCGGGTTTAGCATTTCATCTAGTGATAATCCAACTGCAATTTTCGCTGCAAGCTTAGCAATCGGATAGCCCGTAGCTTTGGACGCTAGAGCGGATGAACGGCTTACACGTGGGTTTACTTCAATAATGTAATATTGATAGCTATGCGGATCGAGTGCTAGTTGAACGTTACATCCTCCCTCAATCCCTAAAGCACGAATGATTTTAAGTGAACAATTTCTCAGCATTTGATATTCACGGTCACTTAACGTTTGTGATGGTGCAACGACGATGGAATCCCCTGTATGTATACCTACAGGATCAATATTTTCCATATTACACACAACAATCGCATGGTCATTGGCATCACGCATGACTTCATACTCGATTTCTTTAAAGCCTGCTATGCTTTTTTCAAGTAAGCACTGTGTAACTGGGCTATATTTTAATCCTGATGTCACGATTTCTTTTAACTCTTCATCATTGTGGCAAATCCCTCCGCCTGTTCCACCTAGTGTAAAGGCAGGGCGCACGATGACTGGATAACCAATCTTTTCAACGAATGCTTTTGCTTCGTCCAAATTGTGAACGATGTCGCTATCTGGTACTGGTTCGCCAAGTTCGTTCATTAGTGTACGGAACAAATCACGGTCTTCTGCTTGCTGAATCGCTGAAAGCTTTGTCCCAAGGATTTCAACCCCACATTCGTCTAACACGCCAGAGTCAGAAAGTTCTACAGCTAAATTAAGCGCTGTTTGTCCTCCGAGTGTTGGTAGCAAAGCGTCAGGGCGTTCTTTGCGAATGATACGGCTAATGAATTCAACCGTTAATGGCTCCATGTAGACCTTGTCGGCAATTTCCGTATCTGTCATGATCGTTGCAGGATTCGAGTTGACTAAGATCACGCGGTAGCCTTCTTCTCTTAATGCTAGACATGCTTGTGTCCCGGCGTAGTCGAATTCTGCTGCTTGCCCAATGACGATTGGGCCTGATCCAATAACGAGTATTGTCTTGATGTCGATACGTTTAGGCATGTGCAACTTCCTCCTTTAGAAACTGTTCCATCATCGTAATAAATTGATCAAATAAATCGTTCGCATCTTCTGGTCCAGGTGAAGCTTCTGGATGATACTGAACAGTAAACGCTGGAACTTTGTCATGGCGTAATCCTTCAACTGTTCCATCATTTAACGCCACATGCGTAATGTGAAGCGGTGTATTTTCAAGTGAAGCGGGATCAACTGTATAGCCATGGTTTTGAGCAGTGATCGCAACTTTTCCTGTTGTTATTTCTTTTACTGGGTGATTGGAGCCGCGATGTCCAAACTTTAATTTAAACGTGTCCGCACCACATGCGAGTGCGAATAATTGGTGACCCAAGCAGATGCCGAAAACAGGTACTTTACCAAGTAGTTCTCTCACCATATCGATCGCTTCAGATACATCTTTTGGATCTCCAGGTCCGTTCGACAGCATTACACCATCTGGATGTAGTGCTAAAATACTGCTTACAGTTGTATTGTAGGGTACGACAACTACATCACAATCTCGTTGGTTTAATTCTCGCAATATCCCGTGTTTCATCCCAAAATCAACTAATACCACACGCTTTCCACGACCTGGACTTGGATACGGTGTAGGTGTTGACACTTGTTGAACTTGATCTGTTGAAAGCACTACATGTTGAAGTGACTCAACCACTTCATTTACCTCTGCATCCATACTTGTCAATCTTCCTTTAAGCGTACCGTGCTGGCGAATCATTCGTGTTAGCTTTCTTGTATCAATTCCCGAAAGTCCTGGGATATTTTTTTCTTTTAATAGTTCATCAATCGTTAATTCGCTACGAAAATTCGATGGCATGTCTGAAGCTTCACGAACAATCAATGCTTTGATCGAAGGTTGAATCGATTCAAAATCATCACGATTGATCCCATAATTTCCGATCAAAGGATACGTCAATGTCACCATCTGTCCGCAATACGATGGATCAGATAAAATCTCTTGGTAACCTGTCATTCCTGTATTGAATACAACTTCTCCAACTGTTTCGATATCGCTACCAAAGCCCTCACCAATAAATACTGTGCCGTCTTCTAAAATTAACTGTCGCTTCATTACGCTTCCTCCTTCCAAACAACTTCTCCATCAACGATTGTAAGGACTGGCCAGCCAATCGTTTTTAAGCCTGTAAAAGGTGTATTCTTTCCTTTAGATAAAAATTCTTTTGAATCAATCTCTTTTTCAACCTCTAAATCTAGTAAGACGAGATCCGCCGCTTCACCAATATTCACCGTGCCTGATTGAAGACCAAATGTTGAAGCTGGTTTGATTGTTAACCAGTCGATGAGTTGGTCCATCGTCCAACGCTCTGTTTTGACAAAACGTGTATATAAAAGTGTGAACGCTGTTTCAAGTCCGACGATGCCAAATGGTGCAAGCTTCATTCCTTCTGATTTTTCTTCTACTGAATGAGGTGCGTGGTCTGTTGCAATAAAATCAATCGTGCCATCTTCTAATCCTTCAAGTAATGCTTTTTGATCTTCTATTGCACGAAGTGGCGGGTTCATTTTATACATAGCATTGTCTTCTGTTATGTCGTTTTCATTTAATAAAAGGTGATGTGGTGTGACTTCTGCTGTTACATGAATTCCTGCTTTTTTTGCATCTCTGATCACGCGTACAGATTCTTTAGTCGATACATGGCATACATGATAATGACAGCCAGCTGCTTCAGCCAACAACACGTCACGTGCGATTTGAACTGATTCACAAATAGATGGGATACCTGGTAGATCTAGTTCAACAGATTTTAATCCTTCATGCATACATCCACCGTGGATTAGCGTATTTTCTTCACAATGAGCGACAATCGCTTTATTTAAACGCGCTGCTTGTTGCATAGCTTTTAGCATCATATCAGCACTCTGCACGCCAACACCGTCATCGGTAAAAGCAAATACACCAAGATCAGCTAATGCTTCCATATTAACAAGGTTGTCGCCTAATTGACGCTCTGTAATCGAAGCATATGGTAACACTCGCACACTTGACGTTTTGTCGATTCGATCTAGCAGGTTTCTTACATTTTGGGGTGTATCAGGAACAGGTCTTGTGTTTGGCATTGCTGCGATGGTCGTATATCCACCTCTAGCTGCGGCTTGTGAACCTGTTTCGATTGTTTCTTTATGCTCTCCGCCAGGTTCTCTCAAATGAACGTGTACATCTACAAAGCCGGGAGCTAAATACTTGCCGTCTGCCTCGATAATTTGCTCTCCTTGTTCTACAAGCTCATCACTAATTTCTGAGATTTTACCATTTTGTATCCTTACATCAACTCGTTCACTGCTATCTACTTTTACCGTTGCATTTTTAATTAACAAATTCATGTTTTTTTGCCTCCCTTTTTTGTAAAACAAACTGTAGCATTGCCATTCGTACATACACGCCATTTTCCATTTGCTTAAATATTCGTGAGCGTTCACATTCGACCAGTTCATCTGCAATTTCTACCCCTCTATTTACTGGAGCAGGGTGCATAATAATGCTGTGAGCTTTCATTTTCTTTTCTCGTTCTGATGTTAAACCATATAAATGGTGGTACTCTTGCTTTGAAAACGTCATGCCTGACGCATGACGTTCATGTTGTACACGAAGCATCATCAGTACGTCGCTTGTTTCGACTGCTTTATCAAAATCGATGTGATGGCCAATTTGTTGCAAATCTTGATCCATCCATTCTTTCGGTCCAGCGAATTGAACTGTGGCTCCTAATCGTTTGAGTGCCATTGCATTGGATCGTGCCACACGACTATGTTGGATGTCACCAACAACCGTGACTGTCAACCCATTAAACGATTGATACTCTTGATAAATCGTCAATAGATCAAGTAAGCATTGCGACGGATGATGCCCCATTCCGTCTCCTCCATTGATAATCGAGAGTTTAACATGTCCATCCAGCTGATCGAAGTAGCGGTCTTCACCATGTCTAATCACCACTACATCAACGCCAATTGCTTCGAGTGTTTTAACCGTGTCATACAAAGTCTCGCCTTTTTGAATCGACGCCGTTTGTGCGTCAAAGGAGATTATATTCATCCCAAATTTTCGTTCGGCCATTTCAAAACTACTTTTCGTTCGTGTACTATTTTCAAAAAATAAATTCGCAGTGTAGTATGGTTTAATTAGTTGTTGTTGCTGTTGCAATCTGTAACCCTCGGCCGTGTGTAACAAGTCGAACATGTCGTCATTTGTTAAGTCATTCATCGTTAAAATATGCATCCAACATTCCTCCCTATAAAAAAACACCTTTTGAGATGTCTCAAAAGGTGTGCAAAAGCAGACTGCTTATTAAGCAGCTTACAAATCCCTTTGAGAGTCTCACTGGACTTCAATTAAAAGGTTAATTTATGCAAGTTATACTTGTTAATCAAAAAGGCCTTCTTCTTCTTTTTTACGACCAGGTAAAATCAAGTTTAAAAAGATCCCGGTGATCGAAGCAAGTGCCATACCAGGGAGTGTTAACGTTTCGGAAAACTCCACGAATGCTCCGCCAACTCCGATGATCATAATGACTGATGCAATGATCAAATTTCGCTTATATGAAAAATCAACTTTTGCCTCGATCAACATTCGCAAACCACTTGATGCGATAATTCCAAAAAGTAAGATGGATACGCCACCCATAACAGCCGTTGGAATCGTACTAATCAACGCTGAAATTTTTCCTACAAAACCGAATGTTATAGCAAGTACAGCAGCCCCTCCTATGACGAACACACTGTAAACACGTGTAATTGCAAGAACCCCAATATTTTCTCCATACGTCGTATTCGGTGGGCCTCCAAGAAATGACGCAATGATTGTTGCTACACCATCCCCTAAGATCGAACGATGTAGACCTGGTTTTTCTAAAAAGTTACGACCGACTACTTTACTAACTACCATTTGATGACCGGTATGTTCAGAAAGCGTTACAACAGCGATCGGTACCATAATAGCAAGTGCTGATAGCGAAAATGAAGGTGTGTAGTTTACAAATGGAATGATAAACTCAGGCATTGCAAACCATTTTGCATCGAGTACAGGCTGAAAATCAACAAGTCCAGCAATCACACCCGCAATATAGCCGCCTGTTATTCCGATTAAAATTGGAATAACACCAAAGAATTTCCTAAAATAAATGGATCCGAGTACTGTAATGGCTAAAGTAATCAAAGCGACTGCAATATGTCTTCCACTATATATAAAATCTTGTGGATTTTGGGCTAGTGGATTTTCGTACATCGCCATGTTAACGGCTGTTCCTGCAAGACCTAAACCAATCACGATGATCACTGGCCCAACAACAACTGGAGGTAAGACGCGCATGAGCCAACCTATTCCAAATTTATAAATCAAAAGCGAAACCAAACCGTATGCTAGCCCAGCAAAGAATGCGCCGAACATCGCTGCTTGTGGTCCACCAATTTCTGTGGCCGCAATAATCGGGGCGATAAACGCAAATGATGACCCAAGGTATGCGGGAATTTGCCCTTTTGTAATAAGTAAGTAAGCAAGTGTACCAAGACCACTCGAGATGAGTGCAACACCTGGGCTTAAGTCAACGAGCATGGGTACGAGTACTGTCGCACCAAACATTGCGAATAAATGTTGTAAGCTTAGTGTTATCCATTGATTGGCTTTGGGAACATCTTGTACATCTAGTAAGGGACGTTGTGTTTCAACTGACATGTCCATGACCTCCTAGTAAAAAAAAACTCTTTATCCATGAGAACACAGACAAAGAGGATACACAGAAGGTTATTACCAACTGCGAACTCCTTGTCAGCCTCTCTGGACTGATTTAAAGGATATATTTATTTAAAAATAGATACTTGATCTTGATCGTCGACTTCGACAAGCTCGACTTTTATTTGCTCATCACTTGATGTTGGAATGTTTTTCCCAATAAAGTCAGCTCTAATTGGGAGTTCGCGATGCCCTCGGTCAATGAGAACAGCGAGTTGAATTCTTTCTGGTCTACCTTGGTCCATAATCGCGTCCATTGCCGCACGTACGGTTCTTCCCGTATATAACACGTCATCAATCACAATGACTTTACGACCATCAATCGTTGAAGCAAGGTCAACATCATTCACAACTGGTTCTCCACTTTCATGCTTTGCTTTTAAATCATCACGATACATTGTAATGTCTAGTTCACCAACAGAAACCTTCTCGCCTTCAATTGCTTCTATTCGTTCTTTTAGACGCTGTGCTAAGTAAATGCCTCTCGTTTTAATACCAACGAGCACGCACTCTTCTACTCCCTTATTGCGCTCAAGGATCTCGTGAGCGATTCGTGTTAGCGCACGCTTCATCATTTGTTCATCCATCACTGTCGTATTTTGAGACATGACTCAAATCCCTCCTAAAAAACCCTCCAAGTCAAGGGACAAGGAGGGTTTTGGCACATGAAAAAATCATGTGTTATTGTCCTTCCCAGTCTCTCTGGACTGATTTAAAGGGTCCGAATCATTAAGTTGTTTTCATTGTAAGGGCAACCTCGAATTTTGTCAACGGTCGTTACGAAGTTGAGTAATTAATTCCTCAAAGTACACTGGCAACGGTGCAGAGTATTCCATATATTCTTCGGTTCTAGGATGAACAAAACCTAGTACCTCTGCATGGAGTGCTTGTCCATTTAAATCCATTGTCTTTCTTGGTCCGTATTTAGGATCACCAACAAGTGGGAAACCAATGTATTTCATATGAACGCGAATTTGATGCGTTCTACCTGTTTCAAGCTCACATTCAACAAGCGAAAAATCTTTATAACGATCAAGCACTCGGAAATGCGTTACTGCATGTTTTCCATTGTTGACGACAGCCATGCTTTGACGGTCTTTTTGATCACGACCAATAGGCGCTTCTATGGTGCCATATTCGTGTGGTATTAACCCATGAACGATGGCTTTGTATTTACGCGTGACAGATTTATCAACGAGTTGTTGCACTAGTTTTTCATGCGCACGATCATTTTTCGCAACCATTAAAAGACCTGACGTATCTTTGTCAATACGGTGAACAATACCTGGGCGCAATACACCATTGATTCCAGAAAGATCTTTACAATGAGCCATCAAACCATTAACAAGCGTTCCTGTTAAATGACCTGGAGCTGGATGAACGACCATCCCTTTTGGTTTATTGACAACAAGGACGTCCTCATCTTCATAATAAACGTCCAAGTTCATTTCTTCCGCTACAACATCAAGTGGTTCTGGATCTGGAATAGTAATAACGATTTCATCTGCCATCGCACTTTTATAGTTAGGTTTCGTTGACTTACCATTGACTGTTACATGTCCTTCTTTAATCCATTGTTGGACTTGTGAACGTGACCAGTCTTCTTGAAGATTTGATAGGACCATATCAAGGCGTTTGCCTTTGTCATTTTCCTGTATTGTATGTTGAATGCTTTCCATTCTTATTCCTCTTTTCCTGCACTTCTTCCAGTATCATTTGAATCAACAGTAGAACTACACCAATAGTTAAAGCAGCATCTGCAATATTAAAAATAAAATTAAAGAAGGTGAACTGAATAAAATCGACCACTTCTTGACGATACACTCGATCAATAAAGTTTCCGAATGCTCCACCTAGTATGACCATTAAACTGACACTAAATAACGCGTTCCCTTTCGCATAACGATGAAAGTAATAAAGGATGCCAATAATGACAGCAACTGTGACAATGTAAAACAGCCACATTTGTCCTTCTAATATCCCCAAAGCCGCTCCAGTGTTACGGTGAGAAGTAATATAAAAGAAATCTTCTACAACGCTTATTGATTCTCCAAGCTCCATATTACGCACCACAAACAACTTTGTGATCTGATCAAAAATGATGATTAGGAGTGCCATTAAATAATAAATCACAGGTTTACCTCCAATAGGAAGGATACGTTCCGTTTTACTTATCGTATTGTAGCATATTTTTAGCTAACAGGTACATTGTAAAAAAGCCTGGCAGCTATTTTATACAGCCAGGCTTTCAACTATTTTATTTTGTGAAATGTGTCAATTATTCTGCAGTTAAATGAGCATAGTGCTCTTTTACAACTGAAGCACATCTTGGGCAGAGGGTTGGATGAATGTCATCTTTGCCGATATCTGTTGTCACAATCCAACAACGTTCACACGTTTCTCCGTCCGCTTTTGTTACGACAACTGTGTGACCATTAAATTTCAATCCCTCTTCAGGTGCCTCTCGCAACGAACCAATTACTTCAAAATCAGAAACGATAAACAGTTGCTTTAAATCTTCTTTAATGGATGACAAAAGACTGGTCGTTGATTCATCTGCATAAAGCGTTACTTTTGCAGCTAGAGACTTACCGATCAGCTTACTGTTACGCGCTTCTTCAAGTGCTTTTAAAACATCGTCACGCAATGCTAAGAATGCATTCCATTTAGATAGAAGCTCTTCTTCATTTGCGTATACTGTTGGCTCAGGCATGTCAGTCAATTGCACACTTTCTTCCTCAACACCAGGTATAAAGCTCCATACTTCATCTGCTGTATGCGGCAAGATTGGTGCAGTCAATTTCACTAATGCTGTTAATGTTTCATACATCACGGTTTGCATCGCACGGCGGTCTGCATGGTTTTCTGCCTCGATATAAAGAATATCTTTCGCAAAATCCAAATAGAACGAGCTTAAGTCGAGCGTACAGAAATTGTTAATCGTATGATAAATTGTCGCAAACTCATAATGATCGAAAGATTTTTTAGCTGTTTTAATCACCTGATTTAAACGCACCATCATAAATTGATCGACTTCACGAAGATCGTCAAATGACACAGCATCTTTTTTCGGATCAAAGTCAGCAAGGTTAGCCAGTAGAAAACGAAGCGTATTACGAATTTTACGATAAACTTCGGCTACTTGTTTAAGAATTGGATCAGATACACGAACATCCGCTTGATAATCAACAGATGCTACCCAAAGACGAAGAATATCTGCTCCAAGTTGGTTCATTACTTTTGATGGAACCATGACGTTCCCTAGCGATTTACTCATTTTACGACCATTTCCATCTAGTGCAAAACCATGGCTTAGGACACCTTTATAAGGCGCTTTACCTGTGACAGCAACAGCTGTTGTAAGTGACGAATTAAACCAACCACGGAATTGGTCAGAGCCTTCCAAATAAAGATCTGCTGGACGTTGAAGGTCTTCTCTCGCTTCAAGAACCGATTGATGAGAAGATCCGCTATCAAACCAAACGTCCATAATATCTTGTTCTTTCGTAAATTTACCGTTCGGGCTTCCTTCATGTGAAAAACCTTCTGGCAATAATTCTTCCGCTTCTTTTTCAAACCAAATATTTGAACCATGCTCACCGAACAAGTTAGATACATGGTTAATTGTTTCTTCTGTTATAATCGGCTCTCCATTTTCGGCATAAAATACTGGGATTGGAACGCCCCATGCGCGTTGACGTGAAATACACCAGTCACCTCGGTCACGAACCATGTTGAACAAACGTGTCTCTCCCCAAGCAGGTGCCCATTTAGTATCGTTAATCGCTTGCATTAACTCATCGCGGAATTTATCAATGGACGCA
Organism: Jeotgalibacillus marinus; assembly: GCF_040801915.1. NCBI lineage: Bacteria > Bacillati > Bacillota > Bacilli > Caryophanales > Caryophanaceae > Jeotgalibacillus > Jeotgalibacillus marinus. Next base: position 205,591 of record NZ_JBFMIA010000003.1, read on the forward strand.
AACCACTGAGCTGTTGCACGGAAAATGATCGGTTTTTTCGTACGCCAATCGTGCGGATAACTATGTGTGAAGAATTCAAGCTTTAATAGAGCTCCGACTTCTTCTAGTTTTTCTGTAATCGGTTTGTTCGCAGCATCATAAAATAGCCCTTCAAATCCTGGGGCTTCATCTGTAAATACACCACGGTCATTCACTGGAGAAAGTACGTCCAAGCCATATTTATGCCCTACTTGGAAATCATCTTCACCATGTCCTGGTGCAGTGTGCACGCAACCGGTTCCCGCTTCAGTTGTTACGTGTTCGCCTAAAACAACAGGTGATTCACGATCATACAATGGATGCTTAGTTTTGACATGTTCAAGTTCTGAACCTTTGACTGTTTTAACAACAGTCGGCGAACTCCACTCTACTGTTTCTGTTACTTTTTGAAGCAATTCTTCTGCCACAACATAGCGTTGACCGCTTTCTTCAACTACTACGTAATCTAGCTCTGGATGAAGAGCAATTGCCAAGTTTGCAGGAATCGTCCAAGGGGTTGTTGTCCAAATAATAAATTTCGTGCCCTGCTCAATCACACCTTTACCATTTGTTACATCAAACGATACATAGATCGATGCAGAACGCTTATCTTGATATTCAATTTCTGCTTCAGCAAGTGCTGATTCACTTGAAGGAGACCAATAAACTGGCTTTTTCCCTTTATAAATGAATCCTTTTTTCGCCATTTCACCAAACACACGAATTTGTTGTGCTTCGTATTTCGGCTCAAGTGTAATGTACGGGTTATCCCAATCACCACGAACCCCAATACGTTTAAATTGTTCACGTTGACTATCTAGCTGGCCATATGCATATTCAGCGCAACGTTCACGAAATTCCGCAACAGTCATTTCTTTACGTTTAACACCCTTATTCGTTAGTGCCTGTTCGATTGGTAAACCATGCGTATCCCATCCTGGAACGTAAGGTGCTTGGAACCCACTCATCGATTTGAAACGAACAATAAAATCTTTAAGTACTTTATTTAATGCGTGTCCAATATGAATGTCTCCATTTGCATATGGAGGACCATCGTGTAACACGAAAAGAGGACGACCTTCTGTACGTTTTTGAACTTGTTCATAAATGTTCATTTCTGCCCATTTTTGTTGCATTTCTGGCTCGCGATTCGGTAAATTACCACGCATCGGAAAAGCTGTTTTTGGCATGCGCAATGTATCTTTGTACTCCATACTATTCCTCCTCAGTCTACTATATTTAAAAATTAAAAAACTCCCCCATCCCTAAAAAAGGGACGAGAGAGCATTGCTTCACGCGGTACCACCCTTATAGAACATAAACCACGTTTTTGTTCCACTCAAGTAGCCTGTAACGGTTGCTATCCGCTGTTGCCTACTGAAATGTTCGACAACAGAACTCAAGGATGATTTTCTTCAATAGATCAGCATCGGGCTTACACCGTCCCCGATTCGCTTCAAAGGCAGATTTCCTATTGAATACTGTTCCTATCTCTGTTAGTGACAATTATGATTCTTTATGACATTATATTTGACAAACGATGTGTCCGTCAACTAGTAGTGCTCTGCTCCTTCTGGTTGCAAGCTTTTTAAATCAGTTGTATCGAACTCATGTTCCATTAGATCTTCCCAATCTCCACTTATAATTAAATCTAATTGTGCTTCGATCAACATTTTAAATCTTGTGCGAAATACTTTAGATTGTTTTTTAAGATCTTCAATTTCAATTGCAATTTTACGCGCTTTTGACAGGGATTCATTGACAATGCGATCAGCGTTTTTCTCCGCTTCTTTGACAATAAGTTTTGATTCCTTTACTGCATTTCGTCGAACTTCTTCTGCAGCTTCTTGGGCAACGACGATCGACTTATTTAGCGTTTCTTCAATATCAGCAAAGTGACCAAGACGCTCGCTATTGTTACTCAGCTTTTCTTCAAGTTCTTTTTTTTCTCGTATGAGGATCTCATAATCTTTAATAATTTGATCTAAGAATTCATTTACCTCGTCTTCATCGTACCCTCTGAATCCACGGGTAAATTCTTTATTATGTATGTCTAATGGTGATAGTGGCATACTGGCACCTCCAACCTTTCATAAAATACTCAATCTCTATTATACTGTTGATTCGTCCATTTGTGGGGAAACTCTTGCAATTCATGTAGGTTTTTTTCATAATTGGTCAATTTGTAGTGTCTACATACCTAAAAAATCTACATTTAAACGCCATTTATCTTTCTTCGTTTTTCCTTCAATTTCACCGATGCGCAATCTTCCTGAGCCCCTTACAGACAGAATATCTCCTTGCGCGCATTCAAATGATGTTTGTTCTTCAGAATGAAAGTTAACTTTCACTCTTCCTGCCTTGATCAAGAGTTGTGCTTTTTGACGAGACATCGATAATGCCCCTGCTACAACGACATCTAATCGCAAGGAGCTTAGTGTGATAAAACGTGAGGTCCACTTTGCTTTCGGTGGTAAATAGTCGGTCCACTTTCTTTCTTTTATCGAAACAGTCGCTTTGCCAATTTGGGTAAAGTTCATCAATATAAATGATGTCAGTTCTTTGGCAACTACAACCTGAAGTTTAGTTTCTGAAAATAAAATATCACCAAATTTTTCTCTCTTCACACCAAGCCCCATTAATGATCCAAGTACATGTTTATGTTCAACTTGAACAAATTTATATGGATAAACAATCTCAAGCAGTTGAAGGTCAAAATCGTCAATTGTTGGTGTGAAGTAGGATGGATAAATGAGTGCTCGTTTACGTTCAGAATTATCGCCTCCTTCAAACGCAACAAGAACTTCACCCGTAGAACCTACAATGGATTCAATGATATACATTTGCCGCGGATCACAAAAATCAATTAACTTTGGTGCATACATCGCTTCTACATCCATTTTCCAACCTAGAACTTGATCAATAAATTCTCGTTCTTCTTTTCGAAAGTGTTGATAAATAGATGACATGAATCATCCCTCCTTCAACAAAAATGCCCTTACCCTTTTTAAAGGATAAAGGCGGTTATTGGATTATTTTTTTATACAAGCATTTTCATGAGCTCTACCAAACCAGCTCGTGCTAAATTTAAGGTAATAATCGCTACGAGTGGAGAAATGTCGATCATTCCAAGCGGAGGAATGATTTTTCTAAATGGCTCCAAATAGGGTTCACATAGTCTTGAAAGTGTTTGACCGAAGCTACTTTCCCGCGCATTTGGAAACCACGACATTAAAATATAAATAATCAGTGCATAGCTATACAGCACTAAAGCTGTTTCAATCACACCTAAAACAGTTAACATATTGTGTAATACCACCTAACTATAAGATTCTTGAACTACTTTTCTTTAATGGCATCAGTAATGTTGCCACTTACTTCAATGCTATCAGGTGTACAAAGAAATATATCGGTCCCAACTCGTTGAATATCTCCACCAATTGCATAGACCGTCCCGCTCAAGAAATCAACTACTCTCTTTGCTTGATCTTTGTCTATGCGTTGGAGGTTCACAACAACACCTCGATGACTTTTAAGATGGTCGGCAACGTCCTGTGCTTCAGCATACATTTTTGGCTCAAGTAAAATCATTTTGGAAGACTTTTGGATACTTTGCAAGCTTACAACATTTTGTTTCTGCTGTGTAGTTGGTTTTTTTGAACGAACTGCATCCGGTTCGTCTCTCGATTCTTCAACATACTCTTCAACATATTCTTCATCATCTAAGAAAAAGATTTTCTTAAATTTCGATTTCATTTCCATGGCTTGTGTCCCTCCTTTATTCGCCTACTAATGCAGATCCGATTCTGACAAATGTAGCGCCCTCTTCAATGGCAATTTCATAATCATTTGACATCCCCATAGAAAGCTCAGTACAAGGTGCATGAAGAAAGCCATGCTTATGTATTTCATTTCTTAAATGAGCCAGGTCCCGAAAGCATTGTCGCAAAACAACTTCATCACTCGTGTTAGGAGCCATGGTCATTAAGCCTACCACATTTATTTTATCATAGTTCGACACCTGTTCGATAAAATTAAAGACTTTTTGGGGAGACAACCCGTGTTTTTGTTCCTCATCAGACACATTTACTTGAACAAAACAATTCACTTTCTTTTGCGCACGCTTATTAATTTCTTTTGCCAGGGATAGCCTGTCCAATGAATGGAGGTAATCAATGTGGTCAATTACGTCTTTGACTTTTCTTGATTGAAGCGTACCAATAAAATGCCACTTCGCTTCACCAATAATGTTTTTTTGTTTTTCAATAAGTCCTTCATAACGATTTTCACCTAGGTGAACTAGACCGACATCTACCCCTTCTTGCGCACGCTCATTGGTCACATATTTAGTAACAGCTACAACATTTACCTCTTGTGTTTTGCGGTTTGTACGCTCACATACATTTCTTATATTGTTGTATACCTTGTCCCATTTTTCGGATACTTTCATGCCGATCACTCCTTCCACCCAATCACAGCAACCATTCTTCCTGTCACACCTTGATCCCTTCGATGCGAAAAAAATAGCTGTTCTTCACATGATGTACAGTATGAAGAGGTGATAATTTGTTTTTCATTCAGGCCTGCTTGAAGAAGCAATTGATAATTGACCATTTTCAAATCTAGACGATATTGTCCTTCCTCTAATTTATGATAAACGTTTGGAACTTCCTTGATCAAGCTGTCATTTACTTTATTGATCACATAATCATCCACTAGATAGCAGCACGGACCAATAGATGGTCCGATCGCTACTTGAAGATTGGTTGAATCAACGCCCGCGTTTTCAGCTACACGTATCATAGAACCAGCAATATCTTTAACGGTCCCCTTCCATCCTGCATGCGCTACTCCCGCGAAGTTTGATACGGGATCCATATAATAGATTGGGACACAATCTGCATAGCATAAGCTTAAAAAAACATTTTTTTCAGTCGTCCAAAGACCATCCGTTTTAGCTAGAGCATCTTCATAATGGGTTGATCCTTTTCCGACATCATCTGATGTGACATATTTAATCGTGTCACCATGTACTTGATCAGCCATCACCCATTTTGTTATAGGTGCATCACAATCAGTGCCTAGTAAGGTCCTATTCGTAACTACATCAGCACGATGATCGTTTACGTGTAAACCGCAATTCAATGATTGATAGGGCCCCATGCTTACGCCACCATTTTTAGTTGAAAAAGATGCAACTAAAGAAGGAAAATCAGCCTTCCATTTTTCAACATGTAAAAATGATTCAGCGTTTGATTGTATCATTGCCACTGGTTTGCCCACCTCACACCTTTTTTTAAAAGTGTACCATATTATCTTATAAAACGTAAAAAAAGGTTAAGTTGGTTCATTTGGAGATTCATGAAGGATTTGTCCACGCACAAGAATAACATCATTACCTATTTTAACTAAATCTTTCCACGGGATGGTGACCTCCCCCCCTCGACTAAACCACCCTTTCCAATTCCCGTTTTCTTGAATAATGATGGATTCGATTATACCCGTTTTAAGATTAATATCAATGTTGGCGATAGGTCCAAGTTTTTTTCCATCCGTAACGGAAACGACATCTTTTTGCTGTAATTCTGATATTCTCATGTTAACCCCTCCTTGTTACATCTATTTTATGCAACAAAAAGAGAGGAGAACACTTATCTCCTCTCAATGAACATATCTATTCATTTGTTTGATTGCTCCTTTTTCAAGTCTTGACACTTGCGCTTGCGAAATACCGATTTCATCAGCCACTTCCATTTGTGTTTTACCAAAAAAGAAACGGTTTTGAATGATCATTTTTTCACGGTCATTTAAATGGTGCAATCCTTCTTTGATCGATAACTCCTCCACCCATTGTTCATCGTTTGTCCGATCATCGCTCACTTGGTCAAGTACATAGATGGGATCCCCACCGTCTTGGTAGATCGGTTCAAATAGTGAAACAGGATCTTGTATCGCATCAAGTGCAAACAAGATGTCTTCTTTAGGCAAATCGACCCGCGCAGCAATTTCTTCTATCGTCGGCTCTTTTGATGTTTCGCTAATCAATTGTTCTTTTGCTTGAAGTGATTTATAGGCGATATCACGCAACGAACGAGAAACACGAATGGGATTATTGTCACGTAAATACCTACGAATTTCTCCGATAATCATTGGAACTGCATACGTTGAAAATCGGACATTTTGACCTAAATCAAAATTGTCTATGGATTTTAATAATCCGATACACCCTACTTGAAAAAGATCATCAGGGTTTTCATTTCGATGCGAGAATCGTTGAATCACACTTAACACAAGTCGCAAATTTCCATATACCAAAACTTCTCTCGATTCTTCATTACCATTTTGTAAATCCGTAAAAATTTTTCTCATTTCTTCGTTTTTATAAATAGGTAAAGTTGAGGTATCGACTCCACAAATTACAACTTTATTGCGTGCCATCTTTTTTCCTCCAGTCGGAAGTATGGGTTCTCGATAAGTATCTCCGCTGGAAGAAAAAATATTCTATTTATCCACTGGATGAAATTGGATCTTTTTTCTCTAAACCATTTTATTTACTTCTTTCTGAAGACGTCTTATAATTCTTTTTTCCAATCTAGAAATGTATGATTGCGAAATGCCCATTAAATCTGCAACATCCTTTTGTGTATGCTCCTGTTGACCATTCAACCCAAAGCGGCATTCGATAATAAATGTTTCTCGCTCATCTAAAATACATAAGGCTTGTTTTAACAAAACACGATCCATTCGTGATTCAATATCTTTTACAATCAAATCATTTTCAGTTCCCAATACATCTGATAAAAGAAGTTCATTTCCGTCCCAATCCGTATTCAAAGGTTCATCAAATGATACTTCAGATCTTAATTTATTTGTTCGTCTTAAGTACATTAAAATTTCATTTTCAATACAACGAGAGGCATAAGTTGCAAGTTTAATTTTCTTTTCCAAGTCAAATGTATTGATCGCTTTGATCAACCCAATCGTTCCAATACTAATTAAATCCTCAATGTTAATTCCCGTGTTTTCAAACTTTCTTGCAATATACACAACTAGTCGTAAATTTCGTTCAATCAATATGGATCGGGCTTCTTCATCTCCTTTTGAAAGTCTTAAAAGGACTACTGCTTCTTCTTCCCGATCGAGCGGTGACGGTAGGGCTTCGCTTCCTCCAATATAGAAAATATCTTTTACACGTACCCCTAATTTATTCGATGCTTGAAGAAACCACATTTGGACAATTCGTTTCGCTTGTAGCAATAGCATATTTTCTTCACTCCCTAATTTTGATGACAAGGCAATAATTGCAGTGGATGAAGTAAACAATTACAGTTTTTTTCGAATGCAAGTGATTCTTGTGTAAAGACAACAGGTACATTCTTTAAAGAATATTTTTTTCCATTAAGCGAACACGTAACATCATCACATAAAATACCGATTAACATTTTGTTTGACACATGAACCGATCGTGAGGGGATCATTCTAACTCTCTTTTGCCAATTAACCGGCCAGTTTGAAATTTCATTACCGTGGAGAGATTCATAAACACGTTGTGGTAATAGCTCATTAGCCACATTTAACGTAGCGAAAATAACGGGCGATTTAGAAAAAGGATCCGTAACGTGATTTCCACTATCCAGGTAACCGAAGCCATGCCATGCCTGTCCATTTACTTTAATTTCAACTTCATACGAAAACGTTTCTTCAAGGTGTTTCATCTGCAATGATTCGACCACTCTTGAGCAACATACAATTGCACCCATTAAAACAATTGAAAGAATACCAAGCATACCTAATGGATGATTAACATAATTATCTAAAGGTGATTCCACCAGAAAGCGTTGGACAACATAGAGTAAACCTCCAATTAAGGATGTGCATGCCCAAAAAACAAAACAAGAACGAAACAACCGAGCCAGTCCAGTAACAGAGAATGAAATCATAACGATACAAACACTTAAAAGAAAGGTGACACTTGTTTCAACAAGGGGGGGTAACACAGCTACAATCATCCCTACTTGAACGAAGGTACTTAAAGTTGTCGCAAGCAAAAAACGTTTCCACCTAGGTGGTTGGTGAAGAATTCTCCCAGTAACCCACAACACACAACAATCAATCCAAGAGTTTAACGCCCACAGCGCCTCAACATGAAGCATCGTGCGGTGTCCCCCCTTTCTTTGTAAGAAAGTATATCGAACGAAAAAAGAGAAAGTTGTCAAAATACATACGTGAAATGAATAAACTTTTCTTTCTAATCCCACAATTTTTTGTGGGAGCCAGACACAAGCCGCCAAGTCGACGGTTTTATTTCGGTTTCTTCAAAGGACAATATAATGATGACTGATTATGGGGATTGGGCGAGTATTTATGGGGATTATTAGGACAATTTAGTTTTCTTTGAAAACCATTGCTAGTGAGGAGTGATCACGTTTTTTATAAAAAAAAAGACTGAATCCCAAGAAGGAATCCAGTCTTTTATGTTTTATTAGCTACGTCGACGATTACGGTTACGCAGGAATGTTGGAATATCTAATGTATCTTCCACAGGTTGCTGCGATGAACGAGTTGGTTGTTCGTAAGAAGAAGCTTCTTCTCTTTCCCTCGATTGTTCTCTCTCACGTTCGCGCTTCGGTGCAGTTTGTGAAGGTTGTTGTTGTCTTACTTGACCACCCATTTGTGGTCTCGAAGACTTTTGCTGGATCATGTTGTCACTGAAACCAGTAGCAATAACTGTTACTAAAATTTCGTCTTTAAGATCTTCGCTAATAACCGAACCGAAAATCATGTTTACTTCTTGGTCAGAGGCACTTGCAACAATATCCGCTGCTTCTTGAACTTCATATAAGCTCAAGTTCGTACCACCCGTAATGTTCATTAACACGCCTTGCGCACCATCGATTGATGTTTCAAGCAGTGGACTTGAAATTGCTTTTTTAGCTGCTTCTGCAGCTCTATTTTCTCCTGATGCTACACCAATTCCCATCAATGCTGATCCTTTGTTCGACATGATTGTCTTAACATCAGCAAAGTCTAGGTTAATTAATCCTGGAACAGCGATTAAATCAGAAATACCTTGTACACCTTGACGTAGTACATTGTCTGCTTCGCGGAAGGCTTCAAGCATTGGTGTACTCTTATCTACAATTTCAAGAAGGCGATCGTTTGGAATAACGATTAGTGTATCTACTGCTTCTTTCATTGAGCTAATCCCACCAGCGGCTTGATTAGCACGCTTGCGTCCTTCAAATGTAAATGGACGAGTCACAACACCAACTGTCAGACTTCCAAGTTCGTGTGCGATCTGTGCAATCACAGGTGCTGCACCCGTTCCAGTACCACCACCCATACCTGCAGTTACAAAAACCATGTCAGCACCTTTAATTGCTTCTTCAATTTGTTCGCGACTTTCTTCAGCAGCTTTTTTCCCTACTTCAGGGTTCGCTCCTGCGCCTAGTCCGCGTGTAAGCTTGCCACCAATTTGCATTTTAATTTCTGCTTTAGAAAGGTTTAATGCTTGGGCATCTGTATTAACAGCAATAAATTCTACCCCTTGAACACCGTGCTCAATCATACGATTGACAGCGTTATTACCGCCGCCTCCTACACCGATGACTTTTATGGTTGCCAAATGATCTACATTCGTATCAAAATCCAACATCATATATCCTCCTAATTCATCCAAATTACTTGATTATTCAAAAGGTTATTCAAAAAAATACCCTAATAACTTTTTGATCTTACCCTCTTCATTCTTCTGTTTTGGTTTCGGCTGTTTTGGCCTAGAGTCCGGTTGTTTTTTTGATGAATGTTCACCGGCACCTTCGTACTCGGATACTGAAGGCTGCTTATCAAGTCTTCCTTGTAGCTTGGCATGTCTATGAGCAAATTTTATTAAGCCCACGGCCGTTGTATATTGAGGTTCTCTAACGCCAATATAATCTGGTATCGCAACTCTTACTCTGTTTTGTAAAATCGTTTGACCGAGCTCAGGAATTCCTTGCATATTCGATACTCCACCAGATAGGACAAACCCACCTGGGAGGTCGTGAATACTTAATCTCTTAAGTTCATGTGAGACAAGATCGAACATTTCTTCTAATCTTACTTCAATAATATCAGATATTTCAAGCTGATTAAATTGCTGGTGCTGATCACTTCCGATAATTGGAACACTAAAAACTTCATCTTCTGATGCATAATCATAAAATGCATGTCCATGCTTTATCTTTATTGATTCAGCATCTTCGGTGGTTGTACGAAGACCGATCGATAAATCTTTTGTGATGTGCTCCCCACCAACCGGCACGGTGGATGTTGCTATTAAATGCCCTTGTTCAAAAACAGCAATACTCGTGGAACCACCACCAATATCGATAATGGCTGTTCCAAGACTTTGCTCATCTTTAGACAATGCGATTGTACCTGCCGCAAGCGGTTGTAAGAATATATCTGCAACTTCAAGCCCCGCCCGTTCAACACAGCGTAAAATATTATGAAGCATCGTCTTAGAACCTGTAACAACTGTTCCTTCCATTTCAAGGCGAACACCAATCATGCCACGAGGATCTTTTATTTCATCTAGTCCATCTACAATAAATTGACGTGGAACAATATTGATGATTTCTCTTTCAGGCGAGATAGGCATCACTTGAGCAGCATCAATAACGCGTGCTACATCTTCATTACGAATCTCTTTATCTTCTGTTGAAACAGCAACGACGCCATGACAAGGCGAAAGAAAAACGTGGTTTCCTGGAATACCGACAATAACATTATGTATATCAAGACCTGTCATTCTTTCAGCTTGATCAACCGCTTTTTGGATCGATTGGACCGTTTCATCAATATCGACTATTGACCCTTTACGAATACCTTCTGATTGGACATTACCTACTCCGATAATGTTGAGAGAGTCATGAACCAATTCCGCGATTAGCACCTTCACATTTGATGTCCCTATATCTAAACTAACAAAATATTCATTGTTATTCACCTTGTGGCACCTCCTTCAAACACAATTAATTTCATTTTATTTTACTAAATTAATATTTACTATCTATCATTCAACATAAAGAAGTAAAAGCCTTTATTTATTTGACAATTTTGTTCATTTTTTCTTTTCAATCCATCAAACTAACAAAATATGTCAAATCACAGCGATATTTTGGAATTGACGAACACCAATCGAAAAAAATCGCTGCTAAATATAAGTCTACACCAAGATGCACGCCTAGAAAAGCCAAACTTTCGGTTCACACAATATAGTTGTCTATTAATTGAAACTACTTCAACACCTATAATCAAAACTTCATTGAAACATTAATACATGATGCTTATGAACAATATAGTCATCCTTCCATTTCAATGGTTACTGCTGTTGACGTTTCTTACTCTGTGTTCGTCTCATAAGCTTTAAAATATGAACCAACTTCGAGGTCTATAATTCCTTTCTCATCGGGATTTAACTCACTTACGATTGAAGGATAGTAAGCCATCTTTTCTGCAAATGTGTCAATGACCGCTGAAACCTCAAATCCATCGTTCATATAAACATTGATATGATTTTGATCTGTATCAGTAGGAGTCGAATAAACTTCTGATATTGATTGTTGAACTTCAACAGGTAACTTTGCGAGTTCAGTTGCCATTTTTTCTAAAATCTCTTGGGATGAGAAACCAATTAAAATAGGAGCATGGCTACTAAGTTCATTAACAGCGACCGGGGTTGAAGAAGCTCCATTCTCAAGAATCGGCATAAATAACTGGTCTTGACTAACATAAGCAATATGTTGGTATTCTTCAACTTTTATAATTAAAGAAGTTGGAAACTTCTTATCGATAAACACATTTTTAACTTCTAAATGATCCTTAATATCCTCTATCACCTTGTCCGTACCCGTAGACCAAAACGAGTCGCCAATCGCAACACCGCCCGCTTCTATTATCTCTTCTTCAGTTAACCCATTCAGTCCATTCACTGAAATGGACTGAATTTTGCTATATGGAGATTGAAAAAACAGAATGATAAGGATAAACAGGACAAAGAGCAACACAACAACCAGTAATCGACGATTCGCTCTTTTTTTACGTCGCTGCTTTAATTGAGGAACTCGATCCTCAAGAGATACGACTGGCTTCTGGCCCATTGAACTCACTCTCCTTTATCAAACGAAACGCTAACGCTTAAGGTCAGCCTGATTGCCTACCCACTCTACTTCCGTTTCCATTTCAATTTTGTACTCAGCCCAGATAACATTTTTAATGTGTTTAATAACGGATTGAATATCTTTGGAGGTTGCTCCACCTGCATTTACAATGAAGTTTCCATGTACCGTAGAAACTTGTGCTCCCCCAAGTCGGAAACCCTTTAACCCTGCTTGTTCGATCAATTGACCTGCATAGTTTGGTAACGGATTTCTAAAAATACTTCCAGAACACGGATGGTTCCAAGGTTGCGTATTCCTACGATAATCTTTGTATTTCTTCATCTCAGATTTAATGTTATCTTTGTTTCCTTCAGTTAGCTCAAACTCTGCTTCTAAAACAATTCCAGGACGCTCTTTTTGTAAAATAGACGTACGGTACGTAAATTTTAATTCTTCATTAGAAAGCCACTTCATTGTGCCCTCTGCAAACAAAATGTGTGCTTTAGTCAACACCTTTGAAATATCAGAACCATGTGCACCAGCATTCATGTATACTGATCCACCAACAGAGCCCGGGATACCACTTGAAAATTGCAAACCATGGAGCCCTTCTCTAGCCATTTGAGTTGCTAACACAATTATGGAATAACCACCGTCTACACGAATGGTAGTTCCATTAATCTCTAGATCGTCCATGCCTTTTCCTAGTTTAATGACGATCCCTCTAATTCCTTTGTCACTCACTAATAGGTTAGAACCTCTTCCGATTACGCGCCATTTAACGTTGTGTTCGTTTATAAGATTCATTAAATGCTGTAACTTTTCGATCGAAGCGGGCTCAACTAAAACATCTGCTGGCCCTCCTACTTTCATGGTTGTATGGTTCGCAAGGTTTTCATTAAGCGAAATGTTCCCTACATCTGCAGCTTGCAGTGCTTTAATAAATTTTTTCATACTTTCTCTCCTTAAAGCTCAAATATTCGCTGAGTGTAAAAAACACAGCCGCTAAGACTCTGTCTTTTCCCTATAGTACACTATTCTAATCCAAGAACACACAGCTATCAAACCTTTATCATTAAAATGTAAAATAAAAAACAAAAGCGAAACAGGCGTTCTGGCTCGACAGACAAAAGGGAACCGACGAGGAGGGCGTTCTGCGTTCTTTACCACCAACTTAAACGGAAAATGTTAGCTATTAGAACTAAATAAAAAAAAGCAGTTCGAGATTTCTCTCAAACTGCCGGTCCGGTTACACTCTCTTCTGATGTTTACTGATGTTTAAAAGGATGCCACAAGAAAGTAATACAAGTAATAGCGATGACCCGCCGTAACTCATAAAAGGAAGTGTAATACCTGTAACAGGAATTAATCCGATTACTACTGATACGTTGATCACCACTTGAATGCCTATCATTAATACAATTCCACCAGCTAATAGCTGTCCAAATCGATCTGGCGCATGTAATGCAACCAAAATTCCTCGCCACACAATTGCAGCAAAAAGAAGCAATAAACCAAATCCACCAAAAAATCCTAATTCTTCAGCAACAATAGCAAAGATAAAGTCATTTTGTGGTTCAGGTAAATAAAAATACTTCTGTCTACTTTCACCGAGACCAAAACCAAAAACCGCTCCAGGACCGATCGCATACAACGACTGGATCATTTGAAACCCTGCACCTAAAGGGTCTTGCCATGGATCTAAATAAGATACTATACGTTGCAGTCGATATGGAGCTGAAATAATCAGTCCCGTGAAACCGGCAACTCCAAGAAAGAATAATCCAACAAAGAAACGATACGGAGCACCTGCTAAGAAAAACAAGGATAAACCTGTCCCTAGAATCACTGTACCAGTTCCTAAATCAGGCTGGAGCATAATAATTCCAAATGGTAAAAGTAACAAACCAAGAAGTGGCGCTATTCCTTTACGAAACTGAGAAATGTTTTGCTGGTTCTTGTCCAAGTACTTTGCGAGAAGTAAAAGCACCCCTATTTTCGCAAACTCTGATGGCTGTAATGACAGTGAACCAACACCTAACCAACTTTGAGAGCCATTACGCACAAGACCTACACCTGGGATCAACACAAGAATTAGTAGAACAATGCCACCTGCAAAAATTGGCCACGCGTACTTTTTCCATCTCCAATAATCAATACGAGATAAAAACAGCATACTAAAAATACCTAACACTGCAAATACTGCTTGTCTTTTCGAAAAAAAATGCTGGTCCTCAAATCGATCCAAGGCCCAAACAGAACTTGCACTATCAATCATGACAATTCCAAAAAGAACACAAGAAACAATAAGTGTAAAAAGCCAACGGTCCATCGCTTACATCCTCACAGTAAAGGAAATTGAGCAAATTAGAGCCCTATTACAGCTTATTCACTTGTTCAATAAATATGTCACCACGCACTTCAAATGTTGGATGCTGATCCCAACTAGCACAGGCTGGCGAAAGAAGAATAATATCTCCTTCATCTGATAGCTCGGCTGCGACTGAAACACTTTGTTCCACACCTTCTACTCTTTTTATGGTTTTGATGCCAGCTTTTTGACCGAGTTCGATCATCTTTTGAGCCGTTTGACCGAAGACAACCATCGCTTTAACATTTGATAAATAAGGACCTAATTCATCAAACTCATGGCCCCGGTCTAACCCACCGCATAATAAAATAGTTGGCGTATGAAACGCGTCAAGCGCACTTTTTGTTGCAAGCAAATTTGTTGCTTTTGAGTCATTATAAAATTTTCGTCCCTGCCACTCTCGAACAAACTGTGTACGGTGTCGTACACCAGAGAATGTTGTTAAAACAGAATAAATAGCTTCATTGCTAACACCAGATAGCTTTGATGCTCCAACTGCGGCCAATATATTTTCTAAATTATGCGCACCTGGTAAGACAATTTCTTCAACTTGAATGACTCTCTCTTGATTAAAATAAATCGCATCGTCCTTTATATATAATCCGTTTTCTAGAATTTGAGTTGTCGAAAACGGAATGATCGTTGCTTTTGAGAAATTCACACGGTCCATCAGTTCAGGTTGATCAGTATTCACAATAAGAAAATCATCGGGTGTTTGATTACGGGTAATCGCAACCTTCGCTTCTACATACTCATTACGAGACGAATGGTAATCCAGATGAGCTTCATAGATGTTTGTTATAATTGCGATTGTCGGGTTGAATTGGTCAATCCCCATCAATTGAAATGATGATAGTTCAACAACCATTGTTTCATCTTCAGTTACATGTTGTGCTACTTCACAAGCAACCGTTCCAATGTTCCCAGCCATATACACTGTTTGCTTATCTGCATTGATCATATGATGAACAAGCGTAGTCGTTGTCGTTTTCCCGTTTGTACCAGTAATTCCAATCATTTTCGATTCGTTAATTTGATAGGCAAGTTCAACTTCAGTTATCACAGGCAACCCTATTTCGATTGCACCTTTAATAAGATCATTCGTATAAGGTATTCCTGGGTTTTTCACGATAAATTCAAAGCCCTCATCAAGAAGTTCAACTGGGTGACTACCACAAACAACTTTAATCCCTTCATCTAATAAAGTTTGTGCATCTTTATTTTCTGAAAGAGGCTTCCAGTCATTTACCGTGACAAACGCACCGAGACGGTGAAGGAGCAATGATGCAGCAACACCACTTTTCGCTAATCCAACAACTAATACCTTTTTATTTTGATATGTTGAAATGGATTTCATTTACCCCCACACTCCTATCAAGACACCTAATACACCACATATTAATCCTACTGACCAAAAAACAGTTACAACCTTCCACTCAGACCAACCAACAAGCTCAAAATGATGGTGCAGTGGGCTCATCCTAAAAATACGTTTTCCAGTTAATTTAAATGATGTAACTTGCATTATGACTGATAACGTTTCAATTACGAACACTAGACCAATCAACAGTAACAATACTTCTTGTTTGGCCAGTATGGAGACAGTAGCTACCGCTCCACCTAAAGCGAGTGAACCTGTATCACCCATAAACACTTTTGCTGGATGCGCGTTAAATACTAAAAAGCCAAGAACAGCTCCAACGACTGCCATACAAAAAATTGCAACCGCAAGCTGCTCTTGTTGCCAAGCAATAATCGCAAATGCGCTAAAAGCAATTGCAGCGGTTCCAGATACTAAACCATCTAAACCATCTGTCAAATTGACAGCATTCGAAAAACCAACCAACCAAAAAATGACGAATCCTATATAGAGAAATCCTAGGTTCAGTTCAAATGAAGTAAATGGCACAGCAATCATCGATGAAAAGTCATTCGCTTGAAAGATTACATAAAAAATAATCGCAATAATGATTTGTCCAAGTAATTTTTGCTTAGACGTTAATCCTAAATTTCGTTTCATCACAACTTTAATAAAATCGTCTAAGAACCCTAAAACACCAAACGTGATCGTGACGAAAAGTAATAAAAAGACGGATACATTTAATTCACCATAAAAAGCGGCAATCGCAATCGTAGTGATTAGAATAGAAAACATAATAATGATTCCACCCATTGTAGGCGTACCGCTTTTTATTTGGTGAGATTGTGGTCCTTCTTCCCGAATACTTTGACCAAATTTCAACCTTCTTAAATACGGAATAAAAATAGGGGATACTGCAACGGTCGCAATAAATCCAGTGAATAAGGCAAGAAATATCGCCCAAATTGACATACTTGTTCCTCCTTACAAATGCCTTTACCTATGTAATCATAAACAAAGTCATTGTACCATATCGTGGACCATCTTACTCGAAAAGACCCTATATAATCATAGTAGGGAAATGAGTTAAGGTAAAGTGTTATTTATTTTTAAAAATTGAAGTAGGCCTCAATCCTTGACTTTGCTATGAACTGTTGAAGGGAACGATACAAATTCTAACAGCAACAGGAGGCTATCAATAAAAAAAGTGCTATTAGCCATTATTGACCAAAATGACACGGCGGCTACACCCTGCATCATGGTCAACTGCTAAAATAGCACTTTGTCATAAGAATCTATTCGTTTGCGAGAAGTGAATTGTTTGACTTTGTTAAAATTTCATAAGCAACTTTCTTATCGTCAAATGGAAGGGTCTGATCACCGATAATTTGAACTTTTTCATGTCCCTTACCTGCAATTAAAATCACATCGTCTATTGCAGCTTGATTGATGGCAAATTCAATTGCTTCTCTTCGATCTGGTAAAACGGTGTACCGACATCCAACTACTCCCTGTTCCATATCCTTAATAATTGCCGTAGGGGACTCACTTCTTGGATTATCTGAAGTAAAAATAACATCCGTTGCGTTGTCACACGCCACTTTAGCCATTAGTGGGCGCTTCGTTCGATCTCGATCCCCACCACACCCCACCACCACAAAAATTCGTTTCGCTTTCATCATAGCAATCGCTTGTAGCACATTCCGCAAACTGTCAGGTGTGTGTGCGTAGTCCACAATTACAGTAAATGTTTGTTTCGCTTCAACGAGTTCAAACCTACCTGGTACACTCGGCAACGTAGAAAGACCCTTTGCAATGTCACTAAGAGAAATCTTTTTTGCTACGGCTGTAGAAATAGCAGCGAGCGCATTGTAGACGTTAAAAACACCGACAACTGGAATGCCAATGGATGTTGATCCAATTGGTGTATGTACAGTAAAGGAAGTGTCGTGCCTCCCAAAATGGACATTACTTGCATAGACATCTGATTGCTCTGTTAAACCATAGGAAATAATATGTGCGGATGTTGATTGGCTAATCGTCGCAGAAAAAGGATCATCATTATTTATGATTGCAAATTTTGGATAGTTGGTAAAATGCTGATGACCTAGCTGAGAAAACAGTAAACTCTTGGACCATTTATAATGATCCATCGATCCATGATAGTCCAAATGGTCTTGAGTTAAGTTTGTAAAAACAGCAATATCGACATCACACCCGAACATTCTTCCCTGGGCAAGTCCATGAGAAGAAACTTCAATAATTGCTGTAGTCACCTTTTGTGATAAAAAATCCAGTAAAGTTTGTTGCAGCAGCAAATTGTCTGGTGTGGTATTAAGCGCTTTTTTCGTGTGATTTCCTTGTTTCATATATAGCGTTCCAATGACACCCGTTTGTTCTCCCTCTTGACTAATAACAGATTCAATCATATGAGAGACAGTCGTTTTTCCATTTGTCCCTGTCACGCCAATCACATTCATGTTGTAACTAGGGTATTCATAAAATAAGTTAGTAATTTGTGCTAAGGCCTGCCTGAGATTACTGACTTGGACCACAGGAATAGGTAGAGTGAAGTCACGATCACATAAAATCGCAACTGCTCCGTTTAGAATTGCCTGGTCGATAAAATCCTTACCATCTGCCCGTCCACCCTTTAACGCTATAAACAGCGCGCCTGGATTTACGTCTTGGTGATGATGAGAGATCGATTGAATGACAGGATCGAAAGCCGGTCCTGTCATCTCATAAAAAGGCAAGCAACTTAATAACTCAGAAAGTCTCATCTTTTCAACTCCTAACTCCAATACATAACAAACTACTTATATTGTAGTTTAAAATTGATTCCAATTCCATCCCTTACTCTTCATCCCCCATCATAATTCGAATAGTTGATCCTTCATTCACTGTCACTTTTGGACCTGGCGATTGTTCAATGACTATATCTCCAGTTCCTTGTATGTCCAATTCTAACGGCAATAGCACTTCTTTTAGTTCTTTAGTCGTCATACCAATAAAATCTGGCACGGTATACGTTATAGGGTCAGGCCAACGATACTCTTTCTCCACTTGCGTCTCTCTAGGTTCGACACCTAACACGCCTAATCCATCTTCTAAAATATTTCCTACGATCGGAGCAGCTACTACGCCTCCAAATTGAACTGTATTTTTAGGGTGATCAATCGCTACATAAACGATCAGTTCAGGATCATCACTTGGGGCAAATCCAATAAAAGAAACAATGTAGCTATCTTCCATATATTGACCGTCTTCTACTTTTTGAGCGGTTCCCGTTTTCCCGCCTACCCTGTACATATCAACAAATGCCCCTCTACCGGTACCTTGAGCAACGACTGTTTCTAAGGCTTCACGCACTTGTTTTGACGTGTCTTCAGATATAACTCTTCTTTTTATGTCTGGCTCTATTTCCTCAACGGTTTCACCGCTCTCTGGATCAACCCACTTTTTAGCGATATATGGAGTAGGTAGATACCCACCATTGACTGCTGCTGAAACTGCTGTAATTTGTTGAATGGGTGTGACCGATACACCTTGACCAAATGCTGTGGTCGCTAACTCAAGAGGTCCTACTTCGTCTAGTGGAAATAGGATTCCGCTTGATTCACCTTGCAAATCAATCCCCGTTTTTTCACCAAAGCCAAATTTATCAATATAACTAAACAGTGTATCTTCACCTAAACGATTTCCCATTTCAACAAATCCTGGGTTACATGAGTTTTGTACAACTTCTAAAAAAGTTTGTTGTCCATGACCATCACGGTCCCAGCAACGCAGTCGGGTCCCAGCTATTTCCACATGACCTGGATCATAAAATTCATCCTTATTAAGATCCACCTTGCCTTCTTCTAGTGCAGCAGCAAGCGTAATTATTTTAAAGGTGGAACCAGGCTCGTATGTACTCCAAATAGGTAAAATACGATTATAAATCTCAGGGGTTGTTTCTTGGTAAGATAATGGATGAAAATCTGGTCTACTAGCCATCCCAAGTATTTCTCCAGTCTTTGGATCCATCGCTATGGCGAGCATTTGGTCTGGATCGTATTCTATTTGAGCGTTCGTCAATTCACGTTCTAATATTGTTTGAATTCGTTCATCAATCGTTAAATACAAATCATTCCCATCCGTTGGCGTATTATATTGCGCGGTCATGTCTTCCATATCTTGTCCTTTTGCGTCTGTGTAAAAATCAATTGTTCCATTCTCTCCCTTAAGCATATCATCATGCATGAGCTCCAGGCCTGACAAACCTTGGTTATCCACACCAATAAACCCAAGCACATGGGACAGTGAACGATCATTTGGATATTGCCGTTCATAATCATCAGCAATGAATACACCTGCTAATTCTGCGTCCTCTATTTGCCGAACTTGTTCAAAGGATAGCTTACGTCCTTCAGGGTGTATTTTTTCCATGTAACTTGGCTTTTCAATGTATTCTAGCGCTTTTTCTTCAGGCATATTCAAAATCTCAGCTAGCGCCTTTGCTGTCGCTGCTCTGTCTTCAATTTGTCTTGGAATGATAAAAACACTCGGTGCAAGCTTGTTCGTTACAATAATCTCACCATTTCGATCATAAATCGTTCCTCGTTGTGCTTCCATAGGCAACTCTCTACTCCAACTGTCCAATGCCTTCGTTAAAAGTGTGTTATGAGAAACAAATTGAACGATAAACATTCGTGTGGTCATAATCAAGATGATGGCAGAGAACAACATCAAAGCAATAATCAACCTTTTACGTATGGTACGAATCGATGGCTTTTTCAAGGAGCAATATCCTCCTATAATGTGATACCTTCACTATATGAGTTCAAAAAGATGGACATGACAAAAAACATTTTCTAAACAAGTTGCTTGCTTAGAAAATGTTTGTCTACGGCCAATGAAGCTATTGCTTCCTCCCAGCCAGAACAGGCTATTATCGGGTCGTTTAGTTTGGAAAAATTCTTATGTTTCTTCATCATGTGTTTTGAAAGAAACCATTAACTGTTCGTCTCCTGATAAAGGTGTATCAGCTTTGATGCTTTGATTTGTCGCATATCCCGAGCCTGACGTACTTAGTTCAAGTCCGGCAAGCATCGCTACTTTTGTCACGTCACGCACGGACCAATTAGTTAAATCTGGGATCGATAGGTCACCATCTGTCAACAAAACGACACGCTCTCCATCTAGTAGTGATGTTTCACTAGATGATTGGTCTACAACGGTTGAACCATCGCCTAAAACAACTGGAGTGAGTCCTGCTTGTTCAAGAGAAACCTTTGCGTCTTCAACATTCTCACCTACTAAATCTTGCACTTCAACGGTTTCCTTAGAAGGCACTTCGGCAGATTCGATATTTAAATATTTAAGACTATTTAACATTACAGGATTAAACACTTTTGAAACAGGCACAGATCCGAGCTCTCCCTCTGGTAGAGTTGGTTGTTGAATGGCAATATAAACGATTAATTCTGGGTCATCAGCTGGTGCCATACCCATAAAGGAAAACAAATAATTGTCTTGCCCTGTCATATAACCACCTTTATCAAGATCTGGAATTTGAGCTTGCCCTGACTTTCCTGCTACATCATAGCCTTGAATAGCAAATGGTTGACCCGTCCCAACCTCTGATGTAACAGTAGATGCTAAAACGTCTCGAACTTGCTCGGCGGTTTCTTTTGAGATTGGTTCACCCACCACTTCAGGTTCACTTTCATGGACTGTTTCTCCTGTATTTGGATCGACTATTTTGGAGATTACATGAGGCTTCATCATCTTACCATCGTTTGCAATTGCTGTTTCAGCTTGAATCATCTGAAGCGGTGTGACGGTTGTACCTTGTCCAAAAATCGTTGTCACTTTTTCAACTGGGTAATTATAGAGGATATTCCCTGCTGCTTCATTCGGCAAGTCAACCCCTGTTTTAGAGCCAAATCCAAACGCCTTTAAGTAGGATTCAAATGTATTTTCACCCATCTTTTCAAGAAGATAAGCAAAAGCGACGTTTGATGAACGCTGTACTCCTTCAAGGTAACTGATTGTCCCCCAACCAGCACCATAATTATGATCACGTATCGTTTGATCTAACACTTGATAAGTCCCTGATTCAAACGCGTCATTCGGATCAAAAACGTCTTCTTCGATGGCCGCAGCTAATGAGAACGTCTTAAACGAAGATCCTGGTTCGAAAGTACTTTCAACGATATCATTGAGCCAATTTTCAAGACCTTCTCTTGTATCAGGATCAAACGTCGGTCGTTGACTCATCGCGAAAATTTCACCTGTTTTCACGTTTACAACGACTCCAACCATTTTTTCCGGACTGTATTCATCGGCAACTTGGCTCATTGCATCTTCTAAAAACGTTTGAATTTTTTTATCTAACGTCAAATACACGTCATGACCATCTTCCGCTTCCACAACTGATTTTTTACCGGTTGGCAATAAAAAATCACTTGCATCTTCTTGAGACTTCAGAGAACCGTCTGTTCCTTTTAAGTATTTATTGAGGCTTTGTTCAATCCCCATTTCGCCTACCGTTTTAATTGTTCTACCTTCTTCATTTTCTTCTGATTTGGTAAAGCCAATTAAATGGGAAGAAAAAATTCCATTCGGATAAAATCGCTTAAGTGATGGTGTAAAGAGAATACCAGGTAGTTCTTCTTTTTCAATTTTCATTTTGAATTCTAGTGGAATATCTTTTCCTTCTGATCCAAATTCGATCTGTTTTTTGTCAGAATTCAATCGTTCAAGAATTTCTTCCTCGGAAAGATCAATATATTTTGCTAGGATTTCAGCTGTTTTTTCAGGATCATCAACATGTTGCGGATTATCTTCATTTGTCGTTAAATCTTCATCGAGTACAGCAACGAGTTTATAAGTCTGTGCATCTTCTGCAATGACTTCACCATTTGTATCAAGAATTTTCCCTCTTTCTGCTTCTAAAATCTGCTCTCTTTCGTACTGTGATTGAGCTCGAGCAGCCAAATCTACGCCTTCTAGCTCACCCGTGATTTGAAGTGTCGAAAACCTTGTAAGTAAAGCAAAAAAGAGAGCACCAAATACTATAAATAAAAGGTAGGCTCCCCAATTTTGTTTTAGTGCTCGAATGATTTTCACGCTCATGGCTGTGTTACGCCCTTCACTTTATTTTCATCTAGAGTAAGACCAAGTTCTTTCGCCTTTTCCAATACACGTTCAGGTGTAGTCTTCTGGCTGATTTGGGTGGAGTGGTCTTTGTTAATATTTTGTTGATCAACAATTTTGGATTCGAGAGCTTGAATATCTTTGTTCGTTTGATATATCTCTGCTTGAGTATAAATGACTTGAACACTCGCAAAAAGGATAAATGCAATAAAACCAATTGCTAGTATCTTTTCACCTAGTGTAAACCTTGAAGATTGATCCTTTATAACCCGTACTCGCTTTACTTTTTCAACTTGTTGTTGCTCCTTCAGTTGCCTTGCTGAGCTTACCATCCTAATTCCCCCCTCTTAACGATTAACTTTTCGTTTTTTCTACAATACGAAGTTTCGCTGAGCGTGATCGATTATTACCTTCTAATTCAACATCACTTGCCACAATCGGTTTCCTTGTAACTAATTTAAATAACGGTTTGTATTCTTGCGGGATAACTGGTAACCCGTGAGGTAACTCAGGTCCCTGTGCTGCTTTTTTAAACATCGTTTTGCAAATACGATCTTCCAATGAATGGAAAGTGATCACGCTAATTCGCCCACTTGGTTTAATTAGCTCCATCGCTTGCTCTAATGATTCTTCAACGACACCTAGTTCATCATTTACTGCAATCCTAATCGCTTGAAACACTCGCTTTGCTGGATGACCACCTTTTCGCCTAGCTGGAGCAGGAATTCCATCTTTGATCAATTCAACGAGTTCACCAGTTGTTTCTATGACTTTCTTTTCTCTTGCAGCTTCAATTTTACGAGCGATTTGCTTTGAAAACTTTTCTTCACCATAACGATAAAAAATACGAACTAAGTCTTCAAACGCCCATTCATTGACGATCGTCTTAGCAGATAAAGAAGCAGATTGATCCATTCTCATGTCCAAAGGAGCATCATTGTGGTAGCTAAATCCTCTTTCTGGAGTATCAAGCTGAGGTGAGGACACCCCTAAATCATAAAGAATTCCATCCACTTCACCTACATCATGCTTTGCCAACTCTTCTTTTAAATAGCGAAAATTCGCTTGGATAAATGTAACTTGTCCTGCGTATCCACTTAGTTTTTGCTTTGCATGGATAATCGCAGTCTCATCTTGATCAAAACAATATAAATGACCTTCTGGTTGCAGCTGGGACAATAAGTATTCACTATGTCCGGCTCCTCCTAAGGTACAGTCAACATAAATTCCATTTGGTCGAATTGCTAATCCATCAACCGTTTCTTTTAACAACACAGTAGTATGGTCAAACATCAGGGTCACCTCAAATACGTTATCTAAGTCTATAAATCAAAATCGATGAGGTTTTCTGCTATTTCAGCAAATGAATCTTCAGATTGAGCTAAATAATCATCCCAAACGGATTGTCCCCAGATTTCAATTCGACTTGATACACCAAGTATCATACATTCTTTTTCAATTTTTGCATAGTTTAGTAAATTTTTAGGTAGGTTGATACGTCCTTGCTTGTCAATCTCGCACTCCACAGCTCCAGAGAAGAAAAAACGAGCAAATGCTCTGGCATCTTTTTTAGTAACAGGTAGTGATCGAACTTTTTCTTCAAGGCGGCGCCATTCTTCCATAGGATAACCAAAAAGACATTGATCAAGTCCACGGGTAATGACAAAGACGTCTTCTACATGTTCACGGTATTTTGCAGGGACGATAATTCGCCCTTTCGTATCAATATTGTGTTGATATTCTCCCATGAACATGCGAACTAACCACCTTTCCACCTAAATGTACCACAGTCCCCCACTTCGTACCACTTCTTTCTCATATTCTAACACAACTGTAATGTAGTTTCACTATCGATTATATAGAATATTCAAATAGTTCTAACTGACAGGTCATACGATCTACATAAATTAGGCATCTCTATGTTTAGTGGTGAGATGTGGAGGAAAGGAAACCTCTAAATAAAACAGCCACCTCCCTCGCAATAGGGAGATGGCCTATACTCGATTAAATGGAAACCGCTTTGTGGTCACCATCAAATTGGTATTCGATTGAAGTTAGTTGTGTGACAAAATCTGTTCCATAGCGATTAAGAAAATAAAATACATTCCACATCCGCTCTTGAGGACCGTCGCCTGGCTTTAGACTAGATGCAATTCGATCGTATTTCGAGAGCATCACTTTGTTCTTTAGCGCGATGTGATCATCTGTTTTCTTTTTCAAAAAGGCTAATTGCTGCTGGTGAATGGACAAGTTTTTTGAAACGATTGACGATAACCCAGGGTGCATGCTATCTGCTTCTGATGTAATTTTTTCATATTGCTGTTCAAGCCATTTTTCAGTTTCTTCTATATATTTGTCCATTGTTTCATCTTTGACACTCTTCAAATATTTTTCTTTTTGTTCTCTAGTTCCATGTTCTAATACAGTAGCTAGTTCCAGTTGTAATTCAGCACACTTTTGTGAGATGTCACGCTCTACAATTGTAATGTTAAGTCTTGGTACTATAGGAGGCATTTTCATCTCCATTTTTTCAAAAGCTGTTTTCAGTTCTGCCCAGTAGGCAATTTCTCCAGGACCAGCAACAAAGGCTAGTGAAGGAAAAAGCCATTCCTGCATCATCGGCCTTGTTACAACATTGTTGCTTATTTTCTCTGGTGACTTTTCAATAACTGCCTCCAACTCTTCTTTTGTCAAAACAAGTTGACCACTCTTATCTTCATATCCTTGTTCTGTTTTAAAAAGTAAAATCCGTTCATCTTCAATCGTGATAAATAAATTTACTGCATTGGAAGCAATGTCAATCATCGGATTAAATCCATTTTCTTGAACAAGCGCTTGTTGTTTATGAACAAGCTCTGTTATGCGATCACTTTCATTCAGCAATTGCTGAAAAAAAGGTTGCTCAATTTTCCGTAACGAAAGGTCAGCTGCATCAATAACAAGCAATCCCTCTTCTTTAAACATGTTCATAATAAGATGTGCAAAGAATTTTGTAATCGTTGAGGTTTGGTTAATCGCTTCGTCCAATTGCGTAAGAAGAGCAGACGTATGAGTCGTTTCTCCAAATTCTCTTATAATAGAACGAACCCATTTTTTCATCGTGTCTCGGTCAAATTCAGTAGCTGATGCCATCCTTTTATCTAGTACACGTTCAGGATACCCTTTTTTGTGTAGTTGAAGGTCGTTTTCAACGTAAACATGATTGATTTCTAAAAAATCATGATCTTCTCCTGCGATCCAAAAAACTGGGATGACTGGATGCCCAAGAGCTTTTTCTTGCTGCTTTGCTAGTTGAATGATTGAGATGACTTTATGTATTGTGTATAGGGGACCTGTTAATAATCCGGCTTGCTGACCACCTATGACAACGAGACCATCTTCTCTTAATTTATTAATCGAGTGTTTTACAGCAGAGCTTTGTGGTAAATCCGCCATATAGTTGTCTATACATTCAGCAAGCGAATGACGATGAAATTTACGCTCTTGCAATTCCTTCATCCGTGTGTAGAAAACTTCCTGATTCGTAAACCCACTATGAAAAAAAGAAAGAACGTTGTTATCTTCCTTTAAATAGCTAGAGGTAAAAGGTTGAATCGCTGGAAGCTTAACATTTTCCAATAACATAATGTAAAACCCCTTTTTCCAACTTATATCCATTAAGATTATAACATCTCATTTCTAAAATAAGAAAGAAGTTGCTTACTTAGCGGACAATTGCCAAGAAGACTTCACGTGAAACTCCATAAGTCACTAATAAGGCATGGCAGCACATGAATAACACGAAATTCAAGCCCCAAAAACCTGCTACTATTTTACTCCAATGTAAATCAGCGTCTTGCCTCCATAAATAAGAAACAACACTAATACCCATTATCGCCATTCCAATTAACATCAACCAAAGAAGTGATACATTCCATATCGATAAAATGGAAAAATACACTGCCCCAAAAGCAAACGGGGTGGTTCCGTACACCGCGAATTTTACGGATCGCTTATGATTTCTAATTAGTCCTTTTATCAATGAAAATAAAATCACATACACCAGTAAAGGGACACATAAAAAAACACCTAGAAAAAACACCGCAACATTTGTCACGATCTGATCCCCTCTCGAAATTCCAATCCACAAATGGCTTTATTTAAAAAATGAAGTAACGGCGTACGAACACCCTTTTGAGACGCTACGTTGATTGCAAAACCTAAAATGCTGTCCACCTCTGTTTTCCTGCCTTGTTGCAGATCAGCATTCATTGAGGATGTATTTTCCGCTGTCTTGATACAAAGGGATTCGACTTGCTGTATTGACAAAAAAGATTTAGCTTCAGGGAAAATCAGGATCATTTCAAGGTATAGATCGTGCAACAAATTTCTAAGATACGGATTACGTATAAGTTCTCCATTCGGAACGCGAAAAATCGCTGTTAAAGAATTGATCATGATGTTTTTAATCAGTTTTTCTAGCAACATATGATAATATTCTTGTCGAAAAAGAATAGGGAAATCTGAATTATTGATGGTTAACAGCTCTTTTAGTTTTTCTTTTTCACCTTTAAACGGAGCAATCTGCCACCTACCAATCCCATTGTGGTGAACAGTAGTGGATGACTCTTTACTCGCTCCATGCTCAACAGTACTAACGAAAAGTTGAGAATGTGGTAAAGACTCCATGAATTCAAGATGTCCCATGCCATTTTGAGTAAAAATAATCGGCGTGTGATAAGAGATCGATTCAATGACTGGCTGTAACTCTTTTAGTTGGTACTGCTTAACAGTAAGGATCCAGCAATCGCTCTTTATACCTATGCTAGGGTCAGCACTCGCGGTAACATAAGCATTCATGCTTTGGTTTGGATCATGACATGTGATGCCATTTTGGTTAATATGATCCGCTTGTTTTTGATGGTGAGTAATAATACGTATATTGTGACCGCTCTTTGCGAGTCTTGCTGAAAATAATAAGCCGATGGCTCCAGCCCCAAGAATGGATATGTTCATCTTTTTCACCTTCTTTCGTACTAGTCTAGCAAACATAAGATAGTTAAGGTAGTCGAATTTAATCAAAAATAAAAAAAACGTTACAACATATCGTTTCAGGCGCACGCGATGTTGTAACGTTCGTAGTTGATTCTTTTTTATACTGGATAAACTGAATGTTTTTTGGGTGCTATCGGAATGTGTTTTGACGCATAAAAAGCAAAACGGTTGATTAACTCGTGTCGTAAATCATTTGGTTCAACAATATCATCAACGATTAGTTCAGAAGCAAGTCGATAGATATCGATTTCTTCTTTATATTCTTGATGCTTTTGTTGAACGAATACAATACGCTCTTTTTGATCTTCAATCTCTTGGATTTTATTCGAGTAAACAGCATTCACAGCAGCCTCGGGACCCATGACAGCGATTTGAGCTGATGGTAGCGCAATACAACAATCCGGTTCAAATGCAGGACCTGCCATTGCATAAAGACCAGCACCATATGCTTTTCGAACGACAACAGAAATTTTAGGAACAGTCGCAGAGCTCATCGCTGCAATGAGTTTTGCACCGTGTCTAATAATTCCGGCACGCTCAACCTTCGTTCCAATCATAAACCCTGGAACATCCGCAAGGAAAAGCAACGGGATACTAAAAGCATCGCAAAGTTGGATAAATTTTGCTGCTTTATCTGCAGAGTCTACGAATAGTACTCCACCCTTTACACGCGGTTGGTTAGCTATAATTCCTACAGGTTTGCCATCTAACCTAGCTAAGCCAGTAATTAACTCTGGTGCAAATAGTTTTTTAATTTCAAAAAAACTATTTCCATCAACGAACGAGTCAATCGCTTCATACATATCAAACGGTGCGTTTTGGTTTTCTGGAATCAGATCGGCGAGTGCTTTTTCTGAAGATGGAGAAACGCCATCAGTTGTAGGTACTTCTGCATTAAAATTTGCCGGAAAATAACTTAAGTAACGTTGAGCTTGTGCGATTGCTTCTTCTTCATTTTCAGCAAGGATATCACCACACCCACTTACTGAGCAGTGCATGCGAGCTCCGCCCATTTCTTCTAATGTTACCTTCTCACCTATTACTTTTTCAGCCATACGAGGTGATCCTAGATACATAGACGCATTGCCATCCACCATGATGACGATGTCACAGAACGCTGGGATGTAAGCTCCGCCAGCTGCAGATGGACCAAATAACAAACATATTTGTGGAATTGTTCCCGACAAGCGAACTTGGTTATGAAAAATCTTCCCTGCTCCTCTTCGGTTTGGAAACATATCAAGCTGATCCGTAATTCTCGCTCCTGCTGAATCCACTAAATACAACAATGGCACGCGTAACTTTTCGGCTGTTTCTTGAATACGAATAATTTTTTCAACTGTACGCGCTCCCCATGATCCCGCTTTGACAGTGGAATCGTTCGCCATCACACAAACAGTCCGGCCATCAATTTTACCAGTACCTGTTACAACACCATCCGCTGGTAAGTCCCTAGCGCTTTGGTTAGCAAACATACCATCCTCTTGGAAAGAATGATGATCAAGTAATAACTCCAAACGTTTACGTACAAATAACTTCCCTTGCTCTTCTTGCTTCTCATGGTATTTGGCATGACCGCCAGATTTAATTTTTTGTGTAACTTCTTCTAAACGACTTTGATTGGTTACGTTTTGACTCATTAAGATTTCCTCCTAACAAAAAATTCTTATGATAATACGACTAATGTATCTCCTTCGTTTACGAAGTCGCCTTCTACTACTTTCACTTCTCCAACCGTCCCATCCATTTGTACATCTACAGGAATCTCCATTTTCATAGATTCTAGTATTAACACCGTTTGCCCTGTATCGACACTGTCACCAGGCGCAACTAATACTTTAAATACCGTACCTGCCATAGATGATTGAATTTCTTTCATGATTAATTCTCTCCTTTAACAATGTGTTGTAATGATTGTGTATGGTAAGTTCCTTGTTTAAAAATCTCACGATTAAGTAAAGATAAAAAGAGTGGAACATTTGTTTTAACGCCTTCCACTCGCGTTTGTTCCAGTACAGATTGTGATTTTGCTAAGCAATCATTTCGAGAATCGCCATGAACGATAATTTTCGCAATCATTGGGTCATAAAATGGCGTAACTTTGTTTCCTTCTATATAGCCTTCATCTACACGAACTCCCTCGCCAGTGGGGTATTCAAAAAGCGTTAGTTCACCTGGAGATGGAAAAAAGGTTTGTGGGTCCTCTGCATACAGTCGATACTCGATCGCATGACCTGTAGCGCGAATTTGTTGTTGATCTGTAATAGGAAGTGGTTCATCGTTAGCAGTTAACAGTTGCCATTCTATGAGATCAACACCCGTGACCATTTCTGTAACAGGATGTTCAACTTGAAGTCGCGTATTCATTTCTAAGAAGTAGGCATTTTCATTGGCGTCCACAATCATTTCAATCGTGCCTGCATTTTTGTATCCAACTGCTGTAGCTGCTTGAATAGCGACAGCTAAAATATGTTCGCGGGCAGCATCCGATAATTGAGGAGAAGGTGATTCTTCAACTACCTTTTGATTTCTACGCTGCATGGAACAATTGCGCTCAAACAAATGAAAAACACGCCCCTGATGATCTCCAAAAATTTGCACCTCAATATGTCTGGCTTCTGGTATGTATTTTTCAATAAAAAGATCGTCAGAACCAAAGTATGTTTGTGAGCGTTTTTTTGTTAATTCGAAGTGTTGATTGAGCGCTTGTTCATTATCACAACGAATCATCCCAACGCCACCGCCACCACTGCTTGCTTTTAGCATAATTGGGTATCCCACTTTTTTTGCAAATTCAATTGCTGCTTCTACATCCGCCGATTCACTTTCTTGACCAGGAACGACAGGAACACCTGCATCAATCATTGTTTTTCGTGCTTGTATTTTATCTCCCATTCGCTCAATTATTGAAGAATCTGGTCCAACAAAACACATACCTGCTTCTTCAACTTTTTTCGCAAACTGAGCATTTTCAGACAACAAACCATACCCCGGGTGAATAGCATCTACTTTTTCACTGATTGCAATTTGTAGGATGTCATCCATTTTTAAATACGATTGTGCAATAGGTGGTGGTCCAATATAATGCACTACATCTGCTTCTTTGACAAAAGGTAGCTGTGCATCCGCTTCAGAATAAATCACCACTGTTTCAATATTCATTTTTTTACAAGTACGAATAATACGTAGAGCAATTTCTCCTCTATTCGCAATTAATAGTTTCTTCATACCCTTACCCCTTTCCATCCCTTTCACATACTATTTTATGAAAACTACTAGAAACCAATAGTATGATATTGTTTAATCTAACTTTTCCCACTTCCATTGTAAACGCTTTCTGATGAAATGTGCAGAATTTTTTGTTTCGTTGTAATATAATAATGATAAATACCACACGGAATGTTCTTTTTTTGCACGTGATATCCTAGAACCAATGGAGAAATAAAGGCATTCGTGGGGAATAGCAATGTAAGGAGTGTTAATGAATGGAATGTAAAGTTGAAAGTTTAAGCATTAACTACAAAACGCTTGAGGAGTTTACTAAATTTCGAGAAATAGGCTTACAAGAGTTATCGATGATGGATGAGCTCGAAACGAATATGGTAGAAAACGATAGTGAATCTCCTTTTTACGGAATTTATCTAGGTAATAAATTGATTGCCCGAATGAATATTTATAGAAGAGATGCTCGTTTTGATCGATACTTTGAACCTGCGCAAGATTACTTAGAGCTTTGGAAACTTGAAGTGCTACCTGGCTATCAAAAAAAAGGCTACGGTGCTCAAATGGTACAGTTCGCTAAAAGCTTTGGTGTACCGATTAAAACAAATCCACGCGTACAATCCCATAATTTTTGGGAAAAGATGGGGTTTGAAAAAGTTACATATGATATGGAACGAGATTTAGGTGAAAATCCACTCGTTTGGTACCCAGATGGAGTAACAGAACAGAAACACTAAAATTTTCGTATAAGAGCACAAGCGGCTCGTTCAGTCAAGTCAACCATAAGACGCACAACATAAGTAAGTATTTTTCTAGGTATGTGGCAAAAAATGGAGGAGTTGTGGGTTTTCGCTGAATGAAATAAGTTATGACAGTTTAGTTATCCACACTTAAGATATAGTTTCCTAAAAAATAGAAATAGAGGGAGGCCTATTGCTCCCTCTGTTTTATAAGGTCAACATTTCACTAACTACAGCGACTAGACCCTAATATCAGAGTCGGAATGGACGATCCGCTTCCGCTTTTGTTATCGATCAACCTCTTCACTCTGTTCCCTTCTCGACTGCGTATTTTCGGTTTAGTTGAAATAGATTACCATTAGTTTCCATTTTAAAAACAGGAGCTTCTGCATAGGTTTCTTCTTTTCCTTCTGCAACGCCTAGTTTTCTAGCTTTTTCTATTAGATATAACAAAGCGCGGTAATCTTCTTCTAGTCCTTGAACTTTATTTTCTAGTTCTTCTTTTTCTTTTGTTATAGTATCCAGCTCACGCTGCGTCATTTGATATTTTTGCTGCCAATCTACTGAATGCTCATGAGTTGTGATGCGATCGATCCAGTGTCCTAGTTGTTTTACCATTTCATCGGCTGGCCACTCTAGCGGGGAGCTCCCCATGGCTCTAGTTGTTGGTGACGATGTTTTTCTGCTCGCATAACGTTCTTTTTTCGCTTGATCGATTTGCTGTTGACATTCTTTACGTATACTAGAATTCCAACGAAATCCACATGCTGCAGGCGTTCGATTGACTCTTTGAGCAATCTCTTCAAATGCCCTCAGTTGAGTGCTTCCAGACTTAATATGAGAGAGCACAGCTTCTTCTAACCATTTATCTTCTGCTTCTGTCCATCCATCTTGTCGAACCTTCATCATCTCTTTACCCCCTAATAGAAATACAATCTACTGTTAGTCTATGCAAATAACTAGGAAATAGACACAAAAAAAACACGAAATTTTAAGAGTTCGTGTTTTTACGAGATGACGAGTTTAAAAATTGATCGACCGCATCATGGTGTTCCTGCTTTTCCCAAAGCAATGAGCATTTCAATATTTCCAGGTCCATACGTTGTTGCAAGTCTCCACGCTTCCATTTTTCGATAAGCATTTGCTTATAAGCAGCAAGGACGTGTACATTTTTTAGTAGCATCGGCTTTATTAATTCTAACACCTCTCCCAGAGATTGTCCTTTCACCATGTAATCGATAAAGCCTGTTTCTCGAAGCTTTTCAGCTGGATAAATATTTGCTGTAGTTAATAAATGCAAGGCTTGATTCGGAATAAGTCGTTCATATAAAAGCGCGCCACCACCCCAGCCAGTTGTAATTGCTAGACTTGCTTGAATGAACCCTAGTTTCGCTTGAGGACGAGCAACTCTAAAGTCGCACGCAGCTGCAATTTCACAGCCACCACCAATCGCTGTTCCATTAATAAATGCGACTGTAATCTTCGGTAGCGTTGCTAAATTGTATAAGATGTGACCCATTTTAGAAAGCATGTGATGTGCCTCTTGCTGAGATTTAAGTGAGTGAAACGCTTGAATATCTCCTCCAGAACAAAATGCTTTTGTTCCCTCGCCCGTTATCATTAAAGCTTTTATATTATCTTGAATTTTCGCCCTATCAATCGCTTGTTGCAATCCATCCATCACATCATAATTCACTGCATTTCTTTTACTTGGTCGATTAATACAAAAAATCAACACTGAATCTCGTGATTCAATCTTATACCCCAAACTGCATCGCCTCCATTGTTGCATATACTGTTTGATTGTACCATGCACACCTTCTGTTTTTAACCCCTCAAAAGTTAAAACAAAAGCTGTATGCGCTATGCTCTACATCCCCAACAAGAGCAAAAGACGATCAATAAATAAGCGACGGTTTAGCCAAACGCAACCACGCCTTTTGCCTACTTGGGTACGTAACCATAGAGAAGTTAGCTGCTTACACTGGATGAAGAATGCAAAAATAAAAAACCCACCAAAGAGCCATGGCCTCTTTGGTGGGTTTCTTATACGAACCATCAATACAGTTCAATTAGTTGCTTGCTACTTCCTTGCCCTTATATGTTCCGCACGCTTTACACACGCGGTGAGAAAGTTTCATTTCTCCGCAGTTAGAGCATTTTACCATACCCGGTACTGACAATTTGAAATGCGTACGACGCTTTCTCTTTGCAGTTTTCGATGTTCTTCTAGCTGGTACCGCCATATTTCCCACCTCCTTATAGAGAGTGTTTGTAAACTGAACGTTCTAGTTAAAGTCAGTCCATGTTTTACGTATTTTTATTTTCGTTGAAAAACTTCGCAAGATCAGCTAAACGAGGATCCGTTTTGGGCTGTTCTGATTGTTCCTTTACTCTTTCTTGTTCAATTTCTTCTTCAGACAACACGTCCCAGCCTTTGCCGGTCAGCATGCCTTCCTCTTCCGCTGCTTTATCACTAAAGACCTGTAAAGGAATCTGTAGAATTAGAATTTCCTCAATAATAGGCAATAGATTCACTACATCACCTTCTAAATGATGTGTTTCCTCATTAGAGCCTTCTTCCGTATAGAAAGGATTGAGTAGAAAGGTTTCGATTGTATCAACTGATACAGGATAAGGAACATCCACAAGTGTTCTCGCACATGGAAGGGTCAGTCTTGCTTCAATGTGTAGATGAAACGTAATTTTTGCAGAGCTGATATCTGCTCGTCCAGTTACATGAACAGGACTTACATTTCGAATCTCAGAATTGCGCTTCGTTAATTCGTTCATCTCTATTGTTTCATCCAATAAGAACGCTTCGTTACGAAACTTTTGTAATTGAATGATTGACCATTTCAACTGTCATCACCTCAAGGCACAAAGTTGATTATATCCCTGCTAATAGGGAATGTCAAGATTTTTTCTTTACAATACATGTTGAAAGATCGATGCTTCCAACCATCGACCTTAAATGCTATTATAACCTAAATGAATCACGCTCGAAAGGGAAAAAATTTAGGCTTTTTAGAAAGGGTGCTTATTGATGAAAGCTACGGGAATCGTTGTTGAATACAACCCATTTCACAATGGACATTTACTCCACGCTACCGAGTCTAGAAAAATAACTGGAAACGATGTACTTATTGCTGTCATGAGCGGTCCATTTTTACAGCGAGGAGAACCGGCCCTCGTGTCAAAGTGGGAGCGTACAAGGATGGCACTTTCAGCAGGTGTTGATGTAGTGATTGAACTGCCATATGCATTTGCAACGCAACACGCTTCAAACTTCGCCTTAGGTGCAGTTACATTGTTAGATGCAATTGGCTGTGAAGCATTGTGTTTTGGTAGTGAAGATGG
Source organism: Jeotgalibacillus marinus (assembly GCF_040801915.1). Taxonomy (NCBI): domain Bacteria; kingdom Bacillati; phylum Bacillota; class Bacilli; order Caryophanales; family Caryophanaceae; genus Jeotgalibacillus; species Jeotgalibacillus marinus. Next base: position 240,982 of record NZ_JBFMIA010000003.1, read on the forward strand.
AAAAGAAGACACTTTCATTGAAAGAATCCATTGGAAAAATAACAATCAAGATGCTCTAGACTCCCAAATTAAAGAATTTATGAAGAAAGGGTATAGCTATCCTTCGTCTGTAGCTAAAAGCTATGAGCATTTAACCACAGGCCTACAAGCACTCGACTTATCTCAACCAAACAATATGCTTGGACTACAATATGTTGAAGCGATCAAAAAGCAGGCTCGTACAATAAAACCATATACGATTCTACGTAAATCATCTGGGTACCATGAGGCAACTTTACATACCGGCAAAATCTCTAGTGCTACCAGTATCAGAAAAGCCATTTTTGATGGATCACTCGAAAAAATTAAAGAACACGTTCCTACTTCAACCTACCTTCAGCTCCAGCAGTACATCAACACATATCATCAATTTCATCAATGGGAAAATTATTGGCAGCTGCTACAACACTTATTGATCACGCATTCACCACTTGAACTTAGAGAAATTTATGAAATAGAAGAAGGTATTGAATACCGTTTAATTGAACATGCACGCACATCGACCTCATTTCATTCATTCATGAAAAAAGTGAAAACAAAACGTTACACATGGACCCGTATTCAAAGAATGCTCATACATGTGCTCACTCATACTAAAAAAGAAGAGATAATCGATAATCCAACTCCTACCTATTTGCGCTTACTTGGCATGACACAGCGCGGTAGAGCATATTTGAACGCTCAAAAAAAGAATTTTTCCTTACCGCTTATTAGTAAAGTTGGGCGTACAGAAGATCCTCTGTTATCGACCGACTTACGTGCAGGATTTGTTTATGCTATGGGAATCCAAAACACATCCCTTCAGCAACAATTAATGCAAGCAGACTATACAAACCCACCAATCATATTACCCTAAGAAAAGTGGCTTGCAGCATTTACGAGCATAGAACGATATTTTTCTTAACATTAATAAAAAGCCACGCGGTTTTTCGACTAATAAACCGCGTGGCTTAACTTATTTTTAAGATTTTTCATCGAGTGAGTCAAGATAATTAAGAGCGTCTTCAAACGTTTTCACTGGAATAACCTTCATTGAACTCTTAATGTTTTTTGCAGTTGCGTCTGCTTCTTCATAGTTTGTTTTGATATCTGGGTTTTGTTCGAGAATATTACTCGAGATCTTATCATCAGGGGCAAAAAAGATTTCGATCCCCTGTCGATCAGCAGCCACAACTTTTTGTTCAATGCCTCCAATCCTTCCAACTTCCCCTTCTGATGTAATCGTCCCTGTACCAGCAATATTGTAGCCTTTAGTCAAATCCTCTTCGATTAACTGATCATAAATTTCTAGTGAATACATGAGTCCTGCAGAGGGGCCTCCAATACCATCTGAATCAATGGAAACCTTTGGGTCTGTATTCACAATTCGATCGTCTACAAGTGAAATCCCTAACCCTATTTGTGATGGTATGTCGGGAAAAGCTTGAAGTGAAAGCACTTCATTATAAGTTTCTTCATCCCGTTCAATTGTAATCTTTACTTTGTCCCCTTCTTTTTTTTGAGCAACGTACTCGATGAATTCTTCGGATGATTCAAACTTCAAATCATCAATAGCTGTAATTCTGTCTCCTGCATTTAGCAGGTCTTCTGCTGGCATATCTGGATACACGTTTAATACATAAACACCACGGTACGTATAAGAGAAGTCTGCATCAGCTTTCGTAAACGCTACTTCGATTGCTTGAGAAGAAGAATCATCCATTAAATATGATTGCCTTAATGAGTATTCCTGCTCACTTTCATGAGGATTGCGAACTTGATCAACCGGATAAATAGATTGATAATTATCAAATTTAGCCCAAATGTATGCAAAAGCATTTGCCTGAACTTGTGAAACGGTCATTAGTGAAAACTCTCCCTGACTATGCGAGGAGCCTTCAACCTCAACAATTTCATCAAGGGAGAAGGCACTCCCAGGCTTTTGAACATAAAAAGGGAGTGTATAAAAGCTCGCAACTAATAATATTATTGCAAACGCAAGTAGTACGGACATCCAACGTTTATTTCTCATCAACTGATTGACGCTCCTTCCAATTTTCAATCGCTTGGCGAATTGCCGGTATTGCTTTTTGTGTTTCTTCTTCCCCGAAACGGATTATCTCAGCTGCTTGCTGATACGTTTTTCCGCTAAACTGTTCAACTTTCGGGCTGATTATTACATCGGCAGTAGAAGCTCTGTATCGTAAGATTTCTGCTTGCAGTATATCAATACTTTGCATAATCACATCGTATATTGTGTTAATTTCAGCGTTTCGCTTAACTTGTGAAACATCAACTCCAATAACAACATCAGCGCCCATTTCCCTAGCAACTGTTGCTGGCACACGATCAATAACTCCTCCATCCACTAGTAATCGATCGCCTACTTTCTCTGGAACAAAAATGCCTGGTATTGCAATACTTGCACGTACAGCTACATCAATAGGTCCAGTTGTAAAAACATACCGTTCTGCTCGGACAATATCTGTAGCAACAATAGTTAATGGAATATTCAAATCTTCCAGTTGCTTTTGGTGAGTAAAAAGCTTAACGAACTGTTTGATTTTTTCACCTGTAATAAAACCCATTCGAGGAACGGATAAGTCAACAAAAAATTTACTTCTGAATGTATTCGCAAGGCGATAAAGATTTTCCAAGTCGTGACCTGAACAATAAAAAGCAGCTACAAGTGCCCCCATACTGCTGCCTGCCACTAAATCGATCGGAATCTTTTCATCTTCTAACACTTTCAGAACACCGAGATGTGCATACCCCCTAGCTCCTCCAGAACCTAACGCAAGACCAATTTTTGGTTCCATCTTTATAACCCTCCCAAAGGCATAGCCGTTCTATTGTTAAGGAGAAAACATAAAGTATAAAAAGAATGTACTTGTCTATTTTGCCACTGAAGTTAATGGATAGCAAAGGATGCCCTTCCTAACATTGCATATTCAAGAGAGGAACGTATCGAAAATGACACAACGAATGTACCCACAACTATTTTCAGCAAGTATATTTTTTTGCTTGTTAGGACTTATTCTATACCCGGAAGAAGCACTTAATGCTTCCTCAAGAGGATTAGATCTTTGGTGGACCGTCGTTTTCCCTTCCCTATTGCCTTTTTTTATTTTATCCGATCTATTACCAAACGCAACTTGGACAAACTATATAGGCCGATTGTTAGAAAAAGTCATGAAACCTCTTTTTCGCGTTTCGGGGCAAGGAGCGATTGTGATGATATTAGGCTTTTCTTCTGGTTTTCCTGTCGGAGCAAAGATGTCCGTTAAACTCTATAACGAAGGAACAATCAGCCGCGCTGATGCACAGAGGTTAATTTGTTATACAAATGGTGCGAGCCCTATATTCATCATTGGGGCCATAGCAGCAGGACTGTTACAAACCCCTCAAGTTGGTTTATTACTTCTACTTGCCCATTATGCAGGGAATGTAATCATTGGTATAGTTGTCGGCAGATTGATTCGGGATCGAGACAACCATGAAAACAGGCCTCCTCCCCCTGTAAATCATCATACTCCTCCATTGGGGTCTGCATTACAATCAGCTGTAACTACCTCTGTTCAACAACTTCTTGTAATAGGTGGACTGATTGTATTTTTTTCTGTCATAAGCGAGGTGGTTATTCAATTTTCATTATTTGATTTTCCTCATACCCTATTATCTTCTTTAAGCTCCTTTTTTTCTATTTCACCAGATTGGACAACCGGTTTTATGTTGGGTGTTTTAGAAATGTCAAATGGTGTTGCAAATGTGGCTATAGCTGAAAATGATTTTATCGTTCGTTGTGTGGTCATACTATCAATCATCTCATTTGGTGGATTTTGTATCCATGCTCAAATTTTATCATCCATACATCAATCACCACTTAGTTATCGACCATTTTTATATTGTCGCATTGTTCATTCGTTCCTGTCCCCTCTTCTTTTCCTTGGTTGCTTGTATATTAACGAAAGATATAACTTATCACCTTCCTTACTTACACAAGAAGCTTCAACGTTTCCCACGACTTCATGGTTCAGTGACCTACTACAGATAGGTCATGAATACGGACCACTGATTACTATCTTATCCATTGTTATTGCTGTAAGATTCCTCACCAAACAAAGGTCAACTACAACAAAATAAATCGCTTGCAGATGAACTATTTCAGTTTCATCTGCAAGCGATTATTTTTTGACGTTATATTTCGTAACGAGAGCTTCTTCCACTTGTGGTGGCACAAGCTCAGAAATGTCCCCTCCATAGTGAGCCACTTCTTTTACGATACTTGAACTTAAGAATGAGTATTGATTGTTTGTCATGATAAAAAATGTTTCTAGTTCTTCATGTAAGACGCGGTTCATCGAAGTGATTTGCATTTCATATTCGAAATCAGAAACAGCTCGTAACCCTCGAATAATCGCATTAGCATTTACTTCACGTGCATAATTTACGAGTAAACCTCGATATGAGTCAACCTTTATGTTTGGAATGTCTTTCGTAACAGAACGAATGAGTTCCATACGTTCTTCGACTGAAAAAGCTGGTTCTTTTGATGAATTATTCAACACAACAATATGAAGCTCATCAAACACTTTGGCTCCTCTTGAAATAATATCTAAATGACCATATGTAATCGGATCAAAACTGCCTGGACAAACTGCTTTGCTTGCCATATATTACTCCTCCTTATCCGATAGTCCAAATTCGAAAATTGAAATTACTGTGCCACCATACATTTCCGTTCGCACACATTTGAGCGTTCCGATCGTTTTGGGTAATTGAACCTCAGAATCGTGTTCACACATAACGAGTCCATTCTCTGTAAGCATATGATTTTTTTCAATGGTATTTAGTAGATCGACTAACTTCTGTACTTTATAAGGAGGGTCTAAAAATACACACGAAAATTTGATCGCTCGTTTAGAAACCGCTTTCAACGCTCTTTCTGCATCATTTCGAAACACTTCCGTTTGATCTGTAAACTGACATCGTTCAATATTTAATTTAATTGTGCTAATTGCATCACGGTCACGATCAATAAAAATCATTTTATCTATTCCTCGACTTAATGCTTCGATGCCAAGGCCACCGCTACCTGCAAAAAGGTCTAGCCCCCAACCGCCCGAAAAATAAGGACCGATCATATTAAAAATGGATTCTTTCACTTTGTCCGTTGTTGGACGAGTATTCATCCCTGGAACTGCTTTTAAATGAATTCCTTTTTTATCCCCAGATATAACTCTCAACTTTATCACCACTTATCCATTCATTTCGTTCATTATCCTACCACATTTCTTAGGAGGACGCTACGCAATCGAAAGAAGAGATCTTTCTTCTTCAGTTTTTCGACCGTTCACACTTACAATAGGCAAACAAATGCATGAGATGATACACTTATGGTCGGATGTGAGGAAGGAGAATGACAATGATTCAACGATTTATTGAACTTGGCGAAGGATACTCAGATATTTATGAACTTTTGGAAGCGATTAAGCATAATCATCAACGAGTAGAGAGACTACTAGCTCTTCATACAAAAGAAGGAGAACAGTCCAAAACCTCTTTGGTTGCAGTGATGAAAATGACGGACCCGGGGAAATTTCAAGCTCTTTATATATGTAGAGAAGGAATTCCAGATCCAAGAGTTATTAAAAATAAGCGATATGATTTATTCGTTCAAGCATCTAAAGAGTACTCTCTTTCTTTGACTGAAATTGAGGTACAGCCATCAACTAGGTTTGCTGAAAAAGAGTTGTTTTATCAGTATTTGATTGGCATTTTGAGGGTTAATCGTTATATTAATACACTATCATAAAAGGCGAGAACCATAGCGTTCTCGCCTTTTATAGTCTAACCTATAAACCCATCTTGTAATCATATTCTTTTGCTTTATCAGGTTTTGCATTTTCATATTCCGTTTTAACAAATGGACGCTGAGACACTTCCACTTTCTTTACATACGAATAATTTGTCAATTTATCTACAAGCTTTTCAACTTCATTTTGATTACAGTATAATAAGACATACTTCATCTTTCTTGATACGAAATGAACATTACCAAATCTTCTTAACGTTTTAGCATGTTTTAGGCTATGAAGCCATACGATTAGTCCTTGTCGATCCATTAGCATATTCATTACCTCACCTGTTTTCATTATGTTAAATTGTAGCATAACAAAACACTGATCGGCAACGATTCTATGAATGGAGGAAGCGATAATGGACATTGACCTTATTTGGGAAGGCTTCATTAACAACCTATCGAATACAAACGGGATCAAAAGCGTTCATTGGAAAAGAGTGGCTGGGATTCCATTTCTATACGTGACTGCTGATACAGTGGAAAAAGATGAACTGCACATTAAAATAAAAATGTGTGCAGGCCAAGCAATGAGAGGGAAACGACTTCACTCAGAAACCATTTCAGTGAGAACGAATGGGTTGAATTATGTGTTCCGACACCGGTTTTACGTTCCACAAGAAAAAATGTTTTGTTGTGGGAACCTTTGCCCTGATTGTATTCGATTTGAATAAGAGCATCACACAAGTTACATTTGTTCGGTGATAGAGTATCGTGCTACCATGAAGATGACGTACATATCGAAACGGGGGATGAAACATGGGAAAGAAAACGAAAATCATCTTAGCTCTTACAGCTTCTGTTGCCGCCATTTGGGCTGGTTCAAAAATCGTATCAAAACCAGAAAAACGCCCAGAAAAACGGTATTTCCAAGGCGAGAAGCCACGTGTTTTCGCACATAGAGGTGGTGCTGATTTAGCGCCGGAAAGTTCAATGGCTGCGTTTAAACACGCTGCAGAATTAGGCGTCGATGGATTTGAAATCGACGTTCGTTTAACAAAAGACGAACACCTTGTCGTTTTCCATGATCGTTTTATTGACCGCACAACAGATGGTGCAGGAAGAATTTCCGATTATACTCTTGATGAATTAAAAGAGTTTGAGCTAGGCTTCCACTTCCGTGATTTACAAGGGAAGCAAACGCATCGTGGTGCTGGCGAGAAAATCATCACATTGAAAGAATTATTTGAAGCATTTCCAGACCATTTAATCAATTTAGATATGAAAGAAGACCCTGATTCTTATGAAGGAAGTTTAATGCCATCTAAAGTATGGCGTTTAATTGAAAAGCTTGGCGTAGAAGATCGCGTGCTTGTAACAAGCTTTTACGATGAGCAAATTGATCGTTTCTCTCTATACGCACAAGATCGTGTAGCTATCGGCGGGGGATATAATGAAGCAAGAAAAGCGTTTTCTTTGTTTAAAAGTGGATTTGGTCACCTGTACCATCCGAGAACTGATGCAATACAAATCCCAGTGAAGTATGGTGTTATCCCGCTTGATTCACAAGCGTTTATTGAATTTTTAACATCACTTAATATTCATGTAGAATACTGGACAGTAAATGACGTTGAAACGATGGACAGGCTCCTACGTTATGGCGCACATGGAATTATCACCGATCGTCCAGATATAGCATTGCAGCTTATTGAACACGACGAATGAATACTAAAACCCTATGTGGCTGTGCCACATAGGGTTTTAGTATGTGTAATTATTAAGCTGAGCAAGAACATCCTCCGCCAGTTCCACAGCCTCCGCTGCATCCTGAACTTGAATCAAAAAATGCATTTCCAGTAGGGACTTTCACGTTTTCCGATACTGCATGACCGATTAGCAAGCTTACTTCATCGAGCATACCTTGTAGCTTATTTTCTGCTATCCGAAACTGAGCTACATTAGAATCCATATCCATCTCTCGTTTCGTTTCTCTAATTTCTTTCATGACTCTCGTATAATCAGGATGATAGCGGCCAAAACGTTGTACTTCTTCATACAATTCCTTTAGCTTCACAAAACGATTTATTTTATCCATCGACTCTTTTGAGGACTTAAGTTCATGATAGTAATGTAAGTACTGGACAGTGATATCTGAATGCATGATCATTTCAGATAGTTCTTCTGATAAGTCAAGCAATTCCATTCGTTCAATTGTTGAAAACATTTTGCACCTCCGTGAATGTATTTTAACACGTTAGGTGCAAAGATAAAAACGAATCTTACTCTATTTCCAATATGTCATGTAAGACTCGTTTTTCGTTTCATTTGTTTCACCCGTTTGGGGTGATTGGAATTGTGACAGCAGCTCAGAAAGCATATCCAAAGCGTCTTTACATTGATCGACATATTCCTCAATTTGACTATCATCTAGCGCTTGAATTTTATTTTTCACTGTATTAAACCATTGCATCGAGGTCGAGGAACTACTACTATCACTTTCATCACCTTTCCAATGTTTATCATCTTCACCGAATAAATACCACTCTTCAAAAATCTCTTGCCAAGTGCTCTCTCCTTTACGTACTGTTTGAATGACGTGAGGTTTTTTCAATAGAAATGATTTGAAATCCTGTAATCGTTGTTCACGATCTTCCATTGCTGACTCTCCTCTCTACCGTAATTAAAAATCAAAACATGCTTTAGAAGTATGTTGTTCAAGAGTCATCCATCTTCTTTATGTTATGATAATGAACATGCATTGGTTAAGGAGGTACAAGCATAAATGAAAGAAAAGATACCCCAGTTAATAGACGAAATACTGATGAATGGTTCAAACGATGATCTAGCCGTTCTTCATCAAGTCTTGATAGGGCTCAACCGAAAGAATGAAGGTAAATATAGCTCTTATGTAGGTGCATTACTCAATATGGAAAAAGAAAGCACTGCAGCTTCTTGTTCTGTCTCCGTACCTGTATCAAGAATGATTTATAATTCACTTGATATCGTACACGGTGGAATTACGGCAACAGTAATCGATTCCGCAATGGGAACACTTGCAAACCTTCTCTCCCCTGATGGTTTAGGAGCTGTTACAAGTCAATTAAACATCCACTACCTACTTCCTGTTAAAGGAGCAAATATGACCGCAACAGCTCATATCCTTCATCAAGGAAGACAAACGATGGTGGTTGAAGGGACCGTGATAAATGAAGATGGAAAACGACTCGCGCACGCAACTGGGTCGTTTTATCTCATTAGTAAATAACAAAACGCATCTACTCAATGAGTAGGTGCGTTTTGTTCAATCGTTTCTCTTCTGTCATTATTCTGTTTCTGTTTAATAAAATCTTGAGTAAAATAAAGATTGTATACCCCAATACCTAAATGAGTAAAACCATCTTGGAGTAACGTTTTACGGTGACCAGGTGAATTCATCCATGCATGAATAACAGCCGGTGCATGGCTATAATTCGTAGCAATATTTTCTGCAACCTCTTGGTAACTACGTTCTGTTTCTTCAAGTCGATCGGCTAATGTACCTTCTGTTGGTGACTCATTCGAAAAAAATTCTTCTTCATGCATATTTTTACTGTGACCTCTTGCCACTTGCGCGACCTCTTCTTCCCATTCTAGACTTTCAACATCACGCTGCATCCGAATAACGTTCGTCATATCAAAAAGTTGATTTTCATTTGCAGCATCAATTGCTCTCTGATTTTCAATATGGGGTATCTGAGGCAAATCACCTGGATACACAAGTTCATATGGACGTTGAGAGATAAGTGCTTCTTTCCCCATATAATGAACACCTAGAATAGTTCCCGTAAATTGATCAATAAATAACTGAGCAAATATATCTCCGAATGGTACAAGTAGTCTTGAATGAAGATCTTCCTCACTTAATTCAAATTGATAAACACCATTGTCATCTTCAACGACTATTTCACTAGAGATTATCGTAAAACGATAAATTTCATCGATTGACTGACCAATATAGAAAGGGGACACGTCAACGTCTTCTCCAAGAGCAAACGCCGCACTCACTACGCTATCTTTTATTGCAATTTGCATGTATCCTTCAGCACCACGGTTATATATTAACCAATCTAACTCATAATGGCCTGGATCTACTCTGTCTGGTTCCCCCCAATGCGCTTTAAAAGACTCAACAGATTCTCCAACAAAAACCGACAACCCAGACTTTGGTCTCATGACTGTATTTGAAATTTCATTTGGAGCATTTGTGTTTTCTTCTTTTCTTGGAAGATCTCCTATGTCGTTTTCTAACACATCATTTTCCTGCACGGAAGGCCCACTATAAAAACCGATTAAAAATACGATGATAATGACCATCATAATTCTTAAAACTGCTTTCATCTTTGTCCCTCTCTCTCAGTAGTTATGGATTTTCTCTTACCTTTAATTATACACATCTGACGAAACCCTGTGTAGGAAGTTGTATTGTTCTGTACAATTCATTAATTTGCCACAAATATTTTGTTTTAGTCCTGACACAATTGCAAGTTGCATTTTTTTCGACTATTATTAAGCATGAGACGTTTAAAAATATCTTAAGTATGCAATTATAGGAGGGAGTCATTCAAATGCGTTTTGAAAATACAGAAATTGAAACACTACAAATTGAATTAGATCGTTTAGATGACATCATGAAAGAACACGGATTGATTCGTGCAGGTCAATGGGACTGGGAGCGAGTTACATATGATCGTAAATTTGAAAACCGGGAAGGTACGTTTTATTTGCGTATCTCTGGCTTCACTGAAAATGGGGATATTGGTGGACATGATGCGGATATTAAGCTTTTAACTCCACTCTTAGGCAAGTACTATTACCCACATGGAGTTGAATATGGTGAGGATGAAGAGTTCCCAGAACACCTTGTTCAGACATGTGAAAAAGTACTAGCAGCTGTGTATGCAGAACTATCCCTTATTACTGAATAAGGGTCTGTAAAAGAGCCATATTCCGTAATGGCTCTTTTATTATACATTTTTATTTTTCCAGTAATTCCTTCCGACACAAAATATGGTTTATTATAACAAACATACACTATTTCCTTAGAAAGGGGTCCTACATTGACTAAAGTATTTACTAAGCGAAATGGCATAATCTTGTCCATAATCGTCTTAGCAATCTTGAGCATTTACTTTATCCTTCCATTATCAGTACCTCTTATATTGGCTCTGATCACGGCACTTATCTTAGAGCCACTCGTAAATCTTATTCACAATAAATTTAAAATTAAGCGGAAATTATCCGTTGGTGTAGTCTTTATTTTATTCATCGCATCTATTGGCGTTGTTCTTTACTTTGCTATTACACGATTGGTTGTTCAAGCCATTCAATTTGTTGAAAACCTCCCTGACTACGTCAATGAATTGTCAGATTGGTGGACTGGTATTGAAGCGGACATGGCAACCGCTTTTGCGCAGGTCCCACAACAAATTATTGATCAAATTAGCATAGAAATGAACAACTTTATTAGTGATTTTCGTATCAGCATTACAAATTATATAAACGCGGAAAGCGTGACTGGAATTGTCACAAATATTCCTGATTATCTAGTTAGCTTCTTAGTTTATTTAATTGCACTCTTTTTAATAATGATTGACCTACCTCGTATTCGTAGTGGCATATACATTCACCTTAAGGAGCGAACAGCTGAAAAAGTACGATTTATGACAGCTCGGCTTACCAAAGTCATCTGGGGATTCGCAAAAGCTCAATTTCTTGTGAGTTTGATCATTTTTGCTGGCTCTCTTATAGGCTTGTATATTATCGCTCCAGAAGTTGCGTTGATTATGTCACTTATCATTTGGGTGATTGATTTTATCCCAATCATCGGTTCCATTGTCATATTAGTTCCTTGGGCCGTTTTCCAGTTTATTACTGGTGACATTGAACAAGGCACTCAATTAGTATTTTTGGCGATTGTTCTACTCATTATTCGTCGAACCGTCGAACCAAAAGTGATGGGAAATCATATCGGGCTCTCCCCTCTTGCGACATTAATTGCTATGTTTATTGGATTGAAGCTATTTGGTATTTTAGGCTTTATAATCGGTCCACTCGTGTTAATTATTTTCAACTCCGCTAAAGAGGCAGGAATTATAAAAGTGAACTTTAAATTTTAACATGAACAACGAGCAGCTCATTCAGCCCCGATAAGAAAAAAAGAGCTCGATTCTTTTTTAACCAAAAGAAATCGAGCTCTTTTTTATCCTAAAATAGCTTTAATAACAGAAGTTGTTTCTCCGCCATCGTACAACACATAAAGCAAAGAATACACCACTACACCTGTTGTCGCCGTAAAGAACCAGATTATAGATGTAATAGGGCCAATTTTTCGGTGGCGTTTAATTCTCCCCTTAAACCCTAGCCAAATTGTAACAAGGCCAAAAACTGCTCCAGTAGTCGCTAAAAAAATGTGAAAAATTAAAAACACTGTGTAGTAAATTTTAAAGTCATCAGGTCCACCAAAGGCAGTGTTCCCAATAAAAATTGTACGGCTTGAATAAATAATAAAGAACGTAAGGGCAGCGATAGCAGCAGCAAACATGGTCTTTTTGTGCGCGTCAATTTTTCCTTTTCGAACAAGTGCCCAACCAATTGCTACTAGTACGGCACTAAGTACAATAAACATCGTACTTAGTGTAGGCAATATAGGTAAATTCATATACATATCCTCTTTCTATTAAATTCTAGTTGTAAACTTTTTTCGTTTCATAAAATGCTGCGTCTAAGGAAGGCTCTTCTTCTTTTTCTCGACGTACCCATTCAAAAAATACTTGCGCTAATACTACGCCATAAACAATTTCTTGAATGATTTTCATCACTACTCCACCAAGTTGCTGATCCTCAAGTGGCGGCATATTACTAAATAACTCAGGCCCAGTTATACCGATTGATTTTAAGCCATCGAGCGTTCCAGCAGGTACACATAACGCCATCGCTTGTAACCAAGCTCCTCCATTATAAAATGTGTCATACATCGGTGCATCTGAGAAAATAATCAATGCGCAGGCTGGAGTTAATAAAATACCATCTGCAAAAATATAACCGATTTTCTTTAACCCACTAAGCCGATACTCATCCTCTAAACGATTCACGAGTGGCCACCACATGAAGAGTGCAAAAATGAATAACAAGCTCATATACCCTTCATGCAATAACATATCTACTTTAATCGTATCGAAGATAACCGGAATATGATAGAACGAAAACATCCCATTAAACAAAAGTAACGCTAAAATCGGCTTTGTAAAAAAAGTAACAACAGGTCGAATAAATGGTTGCTTTATGAGCGCTTTCCACATGTAACTCGGAATAGCCACAATTAATAATGGGGGAATCACAAGGAATATTATCGCCATTTGAATCATGTGTACAGAAAAAAGAATGTGTGCGAGTAAATCAATTGGCGATCCCTTAACAATGTATGTTAATAACATTGCGGTGGAAAAAAGAATGATCTGCTTTATCGTAAGTGGTTCATTATCTTGAAAGCGGTGTCTCCATTTCGTTGCTAATAAGAAAAATAATACGGTTAAGACGACCATGCTTATCAAAAAATATGGGCTCCAGAGAGCACGAAAACCAAAAATCTGTATGGACATCTGGTACCTTCCCTTCTTCGACTGCTAACTTCAATCTATACCTCTATTATATCGATGTAACAACACCACTTCAACGACATCACATGACAAACTGTTGAACATCACACAAAGGCGCAGAACGCAGATGGCTCGTTCCGTTCGACACTTGAAATGCCGAGAGTAAAAAAATGAACCAGCTCGAAAGCTGGTTCATAAGGGTTTACCACCATACAATTGTTAAAAACGCAAGGATCGTAATAAACCCAATGAGTGCACCTGAATAAAGAAACAGCGATACTGCTTCATGTCCCTTATGACTCATGTGCATGAAGTAGTAAAGTTGAAAAACGACTTGAACCGCTGCTAAAACAAGCAAAACAGGAAACACATAATATTTATCAAATTCAGCCATTACCATAATAAAGGCAATTAGTGTCATAAAAATCATCAAGGCAAATGATGTTACATGTGTACGCATTTCTTGTTTCGCTTTTTTACGTCGATACTCATAATTGACTTTCGGGTTCGCTGAAGTTGCTTGTTGAGTCTCCATCAGTTTATCCCACCATTCCCATTAAGTATACAACCGTGAAAATAAATACCCAAACAACGTCGATGAAGTGCCAGTATAAAGAAGCGACAAAGTACTTCGGTGCGTTGTAAAGATTCAATCCACGCTTGGAATTACGAATCATTAGAAGTATAAACCATCCAAGACCAACAGCTACGTGAGCTCCGTGAAATCCAACCAGTGTGTAAAAGGCTGAACCAAATGCACTGCTAGTAAATGTGTGATGAAACTCATGTACATAGTGATTGAATTCGTAAATTTCAAATCCTAAGAAAGTAAGACCGAGTCCCACAGTAACGAGTAGCCATGTATTCATTTTCTGGAAGTTATGATTTTTCATATGATACATAGCATATACACTCGTTAATGATGAAGTCAAAAGTAACATCGTCATAATAAAAACAAGTGGTAATTCAAACATATCTTTTGCAAGATAGTGCTCACTATTCGGAACTTGATCTTTTAATGCAAGATACGTTGCAAAAAGTGAAGCAAAGAGAACCGTCTCTCCACCTAAGAAAAGCCAAAAGCCTAAAAATTTATTTTTACCTTCAAGGGTCGTTTTTTCAGGAGATTCTGGCCACGTTCTAGAAGTAAACTTTTGTTGTGTATCCATTACTCCTTACCCCCTTTTTCTTCGTCTTTCAATAGATCTTCTTTGTGAATATGGAAGCCGTGATCATCTTTCAATGAGCGCGTTGCCATTGAACCAATTGTAATCAACATTCCTATTATCAATACCGGCAGTGACCAAACGAATTCTTCTCCACCAGAAGCGCGCCAATCAACTTGATACATCGCACCAAAAGCAGCAATGAATAATCCAAGAGACATGACAAACGGAATAATTGAGCCATTAGGCATGTGAATATCATCAATTGGTTCAGCCGGTGTCATTTTTGTATTACCTTCCATCTTTTCAATCCATAGAGGATCTAAACCACGAACAAGCGGTAATTGCTTAAAGTTATAAAATGGTGGCGGTGATGAAAGCGACCACTCAAGTGTACGTCCATCTCCCCATGGGTCATTGCCCACACGAACATTTTTACGAGACGTGACAATGACATTGTAAAGGAGTACAAGTGTACCTGCAGCCATTAAGAAAGCTCCCGCAGTACTTATTGCGTTAAACAAATCTAAACCTTGACCAGGTAAAAACTTCCATATGCGACGCGGCATTCCCATTAAGCCTAAGAAGTGCTGAATGAAGAATGTTGCATGGAAACCGATTAGGAATAACCAGAAAGTAATTTTACCCAGAGTTTCGTTTAACATGGTTCCGAAAATTTTCGGCCAGTAGAAATGGGTCCCTGCTAAAATAGCAAACACAACCCCACCTATAATTACGTAGTGGAAATGGGCTACTACGAAATACGTATCGTGGTATTGATAATCAGCTGGAGCTGCAGCTAACATTACCCCTGTAACGCCTCCTGCAAGGAATGAAGGGATAAACGCTACTGCATAAAGCATTGGTGTTGTAAATTTGATACTTCCGCCCCACATGGTTAACAACCAGTTAAAGATCTTGACCCCTGTAGGTACTGCAATGGCCATTGTTGCCACTGCAAAGATTGCGTTTGCTGTCGCTCCAAGTCCGGTAGTGAACATATGGTGAGCCCACACCATGAATCCTAAGAAACCAATCAATACGGTTGCAAATACCATTGAGGAGTAACCGAAAAGACGTTTTCTTGAGAATGTAGAGAAAATATCTGAGAAAATACCGAATGCTGGAAGAATTAAAATGTATACTTCCGGGTGACCAAAGATCCAGAAGAGATGCTCCCAGATGACTGTGTTACCTCCCATTGTAACATCAAAGAAATTCGCTCCAAACATGCGGTCAAATAACATTAAAAACAATCCAACAGTTAGTGGAGGAAGTGCAAAAAGAATAAGCGCTGATGCCACAAAGGTTGACCATGTAAATAGCGGCATACGCATATACGTCATTCCTGGCGCACGCATATTAATGATTGTGACCAAGAAATTTATCCCTGCGATTAGACTACCCGCCCCGGATATTTGTAAACCTAATACATAAAAATCAATTCCATGTCCTTCAGAGAAAAGCGACAGTGATGCATAAGACGTCCAACCTGCATCAGGAGCTCCTCCTAGGAACCAAGAAAGGTTAAGGAATATTCCTCCGAAGAAGAACAACCAAAAGCCTAGTGCGTTTAAAAATGGGAATGCCACGTCACGTGCACCGATTTGTAATGGCACGATCGCATTCATAAAAGCAAATAATATTGGCATGGCTGCGAGGAAAATCATCGTCGTTCCATGCATCGTTAATATTTCATTATATAGTCCAGCACTAACAAAGCTGTTGTCTGGAACAGCCAATTGGATACGAATTACCATGGCTTCTATACCGCCAACCAGGAAGAAGAAACCTCCGGAAACTAAGTAAAGGATTGCTATCTTCTTATGGTCGACCGTTGTGAGGTAATCCCATAGGATTGCTAAAAATCCTTTTTTTTGCGCAACGGTACTCAATCGTTGTACCTCCCTTTTTTGATTTCTTATTATTCTGTGTAAACTTTAAGACTCATTAAATATTCAGTTAATGCATCAAGATCTTCATCTGTAAGCGCATCTTTATTATATCCGTTCGTTTCGTTCATTTGGTTCCCCGGCTTCAATAAATCAGCATTAAGCATCCATTCTTTAATGTTCTCTGCAAATTCTTCATCATTGTCATGCTCTAAAATACCTGCTACACGTGAACGTTCACCAAATGTAGAAAGGTTAGGTCCTGGAGAAGTTCCTGCTCTATCATCAGGTGATACAGCGTGGCAAGCGATACATGCTTGCTCTTGGAATACTTCAGCACCACGAGCAGCTAGCTCATTTTCCGGTTGCTGTTCTTCTTCTGCTGCTTCTTGCATTGCTGTAACCCAACTATCAAATTCATCGGGTGCAAGTGTTTGAACTTTAAAGTCCATTAAAGCGTGAGAAGGTCCACAGAGCTCAGCGCATTTACCATAAAATAAATTATCGGCTTCTGCCGCTTTTTCGCCATCAAAGTTCAAATAAAATGTGTTTGTGTTATCCACATTCGTATCAATCTTTCCTCCAACAGCTGGTATCCAGAATGAGTGTTTTACATCTGAGGCGATTACATTAAAATAAACATTTTGATCAGTTGGTACAACTAGATCCTGTGCTGTTACGATTCCTAAGTCTGGATAATTAAACTCCCACCAGTAAAGGTTTGCGCGAACATCGATAACAAGTGCCGTTCTATTTCCTTCTTCATCTACTTCTTCTAACTCGGACTGATCAGCAAGATCATACGTTAATGCAACGGTAGGTACCGCTAACACTAAGAGTAGAATGATTGGAATAACGGTCCAAAGTACCTCAAGTGTATGACTACCTTCAACTTGCTTTGGAATGGTGTCCTCTCCGACTTTCGAGCGGCGAAATTTTGTAATTGTAAGAATAAACACAATTGCTACAACAACAATGACAACAACCATGATAGTGGTACTCAAGATCATTAAGTTATATTGTTTTTGAGCCACTTCACCTGCTGGCTGAAGCGTTGATAGGAACGGCTCTCCACAGCCGGACAGAATAAGCGCTAACGCCGAAAATAACGACAATAGACGCCATTTCTTTAGTCCATATTTCATAGCTTATCAAACCCCTCTTTCATTCAAATATTTTTTTCCTAGAAATGTTCTATATGGATTTCTTAAGTAAGAAAGAATTCCTGCAGTTAAATGAAAGTGATTAGAACCATACCAACAAACAAAATGGTTAAATAGTTCAATGAATACACAAACATTAGCGTTGCCCATTTTACATCGTCTTTCATTCGATATCCAATAATTGAAAGCGCTAACCAACCAACGTTTAGAGTGGTTGCTAACACAAGAAATGATGTACCGAGTGAAGATAATAAAAAAGGCAGCGGGAATAAAGCAATGATCCAAATAAGCATGTGCTTTTTCGTTTTTGCAAAACCTTTTACAACTGGAAGCATAGGTATGCCTGCTGCACGGTATTCTTCAACGCGTCTCATGGCAATTGCATAAAAGTGCGGTGGTTGCCAAACGAACACAATCAAAAACAATGCAAAAGGCATGGCCCCTAGATTCGCATCTACTGCAGCCCAACCAATTAGAGGCGGAACAGCTCCAGAAATACTTCCAACGACCGTGTTACTAACATGCCTTCTTTTTGACCACATTGAGTAAAGCACAACGTAACTAAAAACCCCGATTATACCAAGGATACCAGCAGTCAACGTTGTCATGAATAGCATAATTAGACCTAAGGAAATAAAGCCCAGCCCTATCGCTAATACACGAGACGGCTGGATTCTACCCGTAGCAGTTGGTCGATTTTTTGTGCGTGCCATAATCGGATCGATATCACGATCTATGTAATTATTAATGCTGCATGAGCCTGCAACAATTAACGAAGATCCCATCAATGTCAGCAATATTATATCCAATGAACCAAATAAATGGGTATTCGTGAAATATAGTGCCAACCATAATCCAGTAAAGGTCGTGATTAAATTGGAATTAACCATTCCTATCTTGATTAAAGCAAGAAAATCTTTCCAAGCAGTTGTTTCAGAAAAATCCGCCTCCTTCACAGTCGACAAAACTCGACTATTTGACACATTTCCCCCTCCTCTCCAAACTTGCTAATACATTTTACTACATATACTATAAAGGATAGCAAACATGATTTCTATATTTAAAATGAAATTCAGACAACTTCTAGCGACGATAATCTGTGAAAATGTAACAATTCCTTCACAAACATACTAATGTTTCAATAAAAGTAATGCCTTTGTTCTATTTGTATCTTCTGCACACTATGACTCATTTGTCGGTTTGTGATAAAACTATGTCAACCCATATGAAAAAAATGTGTCACGTCACAAAAAAGGGTACCATCCGCTTACTATCTGTACCATAATATAATTGGCGCTTATGGAATTAATTTCGCATCCATTCGTAAAATAGTCTAAGAAGGTGAAAAACTTGCAACATAAAGCATTAAAATATTTGGCTGTTATTACTACGTTTGTCATGCTTCTTGTGTTATTAGGCGGAGCACTCGTAACGAAAACAGATTCTGCAGCAGGGTGCGGACAGTCATTCCCGCTCTGTCATGGGCAAATTATTCCCGATGATTTACAGTTCGAAACGATTGTAGAGCTTTCTCACCGAGTTGTGTCTGCTACAGCTGGATTCTTGGTGTTGCTCTTATCAGTATGGTCATGGAGAGCAATTGGTTATAAGCGCGAAACGAACTTTTTAGCGATCCTAGCCTTTTTCTTTTTAATGCTTCAAGCATTACTTGGTGCTGGTGCCGTAGTTTGGGGACAATCTGATGTGATGTTAGCCCTTCATTTCGGTATTTCGTTAATTTCGTTTGCAGCTGTTCTATTATTAACTTTATTGATTTTTGAAGTTGATCGAAAGTTTGATGCAAAATCGATCGTAATTGACAAACGAATGAGGTTTCACACATACGGTGTCATGATTTATATCTTTGTGGTTGTCTATTCTGGAGCGTTCGTTCGACACACAAATGCTAGTTTAGCCTGTTCTGATTGGCCTTTTTGTACAAATGCACAATGGACTTCACTTCCACTGAATCCTTCTCAATGGATTCAAATGGGCCACCGGATGGCTGCAGCATTTATTTTCATATGGATCACATATATTGCAATTATTGCATTCCGTCATTACCGACATCAAAAAGTAGTGTATTACGGTTGGATGATTGCCTTTGTGCTCGTGCTTGGTCAAGTTATTACAGGCGCGCTTGTCGTTGTTCTGCGTCTGAATTTAGTATTAGCGTTATCGCACGCCCTTATTGTTTCATTGTTATTTGGTTTGTTAAGTTATCTCATTCTTTTAATGTCCAGAAGTAAAGTAAATCATAATAAAAATGACTAGTAGCCTGCTGCTACTAGTCATTTTTATATTTTAGGAATGTGTCAATTGAATAACCCCATGTGCCTTGTGCTCGTTCTTTTTAAATTTGATCAATAGATCACCTGGTGATAATGTTTCACCATTTTCAACAAAGATTCCATCTACTATCCCATCAAAGGGTGACTGAACAGTCGTTTCCATTTTCATCGCCTCTGTAATTAGCAGGTGATCACCTTTTTTCACTTCATCACCAGGACTTACCACGACTTGTATCACAGTTCCTGGCATTGTTGCACCAAGCTCTCTTTCGTTCTTTGGATCTACTTTCTGTTTAACCGCAACAGTCGATTTTACACTTTCATCTTTTATAACAATTTCTCGCTGTTGTCCATTCAAATCAAAATAAAGAACTCTTGTACCATCTTCTCGAGGTTCTCCAATCGAAACTAATTTTAAAATAAGTGTTTTACCTGTTTCGATTTCCACCTCAATCTCTTCTCCCAAACACATACCATAAAAGAAGGTTGGAGTATCAATTAGCGACACATCACCGAAAAGCTGATGTGTATCTGTATACTCTTTAAACACCTTCGGATATAGCGCATGTGCGATTGCGTCAAAGTCTGTGATTGGACGTCCTAGCTCATGAAACAATTCTTTTTTAATCTTTTCAAAATCAACATCTTCTAATAACTCACCAGGTCGAACGGTAATTGCTTCTCTTCCTTTTAAAATTACTTTTTGTAATTCTATTGGGAATCCACCATGAGGTTGTCCTAAATAACCTGAGAATAATTCAATAACAGAGTCAGGAAAATCAATTGACTTACCGCGTTCAAGTATATTTTCTTCATCAAGATCATTTTGTACCATGAACAATGCCATATCCCCGACAACTTTAGATGAAGGAGTAACTTTGACAATATCACCAAATAACTGATTCACTCGCGCGTACATATCTTTTACTTCTTCCCAGCGTGAACCCAAACCTACTGCTTTTGCTTGTTGTTGTAGGTTACTGTACTGACCACCTGGCATCTCATGTTTATAGATTTCTGAGTGAGGTGAATTCATGCCACTTTCAAAGTCCTTATAGTATTTACGTACATCTTCCCAATAGTGAGAAAGTGTTTCAAAATGATTGATATCCATTTTCGGTTGGCGAGAGTTTCCATTTAATGCGTAATAGAGTGTGTTAGCACTTGGTTGTGATGTCAATCCACCCATTGATCCTAGGGCCGTATCAACAATGTCTACTCCAGCATCAGCAGCTCGTGCATATTGGAATATACCATTTCCGCTTGTGTCATGCGTATGCAAATGAATTGGTAAGTCTACCGTTGCTTTTAGTTCTGAAACTAATCGATAGGCCGCTTCTGGTTTTAGTAGCCCAGCCATATCTTTAATTGCTAAAATATGTGCTCCTTGTGCTTCTAATTCTTTCGCAAGAGCTTTATAGTAATCCGTATCGTATTTTGAACGGGAAGGATCTAAAATATCACCCGTATAACAAATCGCAGCCTCAACCAACTTACCTGAATCACGAACCGCCTCGATCGCTACTTCCATCCCTTTAATCCAGTTCAAGCTATCAAAAATCCGGAAAACATCAATCCCAGCATAAGCTGATTTTTGTACAAATTCTTTTATGACATTGTCTGGGTAATTTTTATAACCAACTGCATTTGAAGCACGCAGAAGCATTTGAAACAGTACATTCGGGATTTTTTCTCTTAAAGTAAGAAGACGCATCCATGGATCTTCTTTCAAAAAGCGGTAGGCAACATCAAATGTCGCTCCACCCCACATTTCATAAGAGAACAGGTCAGATTGCATACGAGCTGATGATTCTGCAATGTTTTTCAAATCAACTGTACGCACTCGTGTTGCTAAAAGCGATTGATGAGCATCACGGAACGTTGTGTCCGTCAATAACACCTCTTTTTGCTCTTTAACCCATTTAACTACACCTTCTGCGCCTTGTGCGTCTAAAATTTGTTTCGTACCATTTGATGGATGATCAAGCAAATTGACTTTTGGAATGCGTGCTTTCGGAAATTCTGGTTTGTCTATTTTTTCAATTCCAGGAAACCCATTGATGGTTACGTTTCCAATATAAGACAACATTTTAGTCCCACGGTCTTTACGTTTTGGAAACTGGAATAATTCAGGTGTATTATCGATAAATGATGTATTGTATTCACCTGATAAGAAGCTCTCATGTTTCATGACATTTTCTAAAAAAGGGATGTTTGTTTTGATTCCTCGAATACGGAATTCTTGTAAATTCCGTACCATTTTCGCGGCAGCTTGCTCAAACGATAACGCCCAAGTCGATACCTTAACGAGTAAGGAATCGTAATGCGACGTAATAACAGATCCTTGATAACCATTTCCTGCATCCAGTCTTACACCAAAACCGCCACCAGAACGGTACGCCATAATGCGACCTGCATCAGGCATAAAACTATTCAGTGGATCTTCAGTGGTCACACGTGACTGAATGGCATAGCCATTCAGTTGAATCATATCTTGCTCGGGAATTCCCATTCGTTTGCTATGTATAAAATGACCTTCCGCAATTAAAATTTGTGATTGAACAATATCTACACCAGTAATCATTTCAGTAATCGTATGCTCAACTTGCACACGAGGGTTGACCTCTATGAAGAAAAATTCATTGTTTGCTACTAGAAATTCTACTGTTCCAGCATTTACATAATTCACATTTTTCGCAAGCTTTACAGCAGCATCACAAATCTCATCTCGCAACTCTTTTGTCAATGAAAGTGAGGGCGCAACTTCAACAACTTTTTGATGACGTCGTTGAATCGAGCAATCTCGCTCGTACAAATGAATAATTGTGCCTTCTTTATCACCTAGTATTTGTACCTCTATATGTTTTGGGTTCTCAATATATTTCTCTACGTATACCTCATCGTTCCCAAATGCTGCTTTTGCCTCAGATTTAGCACGGTCGTAAGAATCTCGTACTTCATTAGCAGAACGGACAATACGCATACCCCGTCCACCACCGCCGAGCGATGCTTTAATAATAAATGGAAATCCATACTCTTTACCAAACTGTTTTACTTCTTCCACACTCGAAACTGGTCCATCGCTCCCTGGAATGACAGGAATATCAGCATCTAACGCTTGTTGTCTTGCTTTTACTTTGTCACCAAACATATCTAAATGCGTAGCAGTTGGTCCGATAAAGACGATTCCTTCTTCTTCACAGCGTCTAGCAAAATGAATGTTTTCAGAAAGAAATCCATAACCAGGATGAATTGCGTCAACATTCGCACGTTTCGCTATTTCAATGATTCCATCAATATCTAAGTAGGCATCAATCGGTTTCTTTCCTTCTCCTACTATATAGGCTTCATCGGCTTTAAAACGGTGAAATGACCCACTATCCTCTTTAGAATAAACGGCAACTGTTCTTACATTTAACTCTGTACAAGCTCTGAATACACGAATGGCAATTTCGCCACGGTTTGCTACTAAGATTTTTTGTATATTTTTCAATGAAAAGACCCCCTTCTCGATGTTCAAACAGCATGTGTAGATACAAACTAAAAACCTTGGTTGGTTTTTTGGTTTGATAGCTCGGAGTCTCTTGTATCCTAATAAGTGTTGCTTTGACTGACCAGGATTTTTTCTCCATTGCTATTTTTCTTCATATTTCACAAACATTGAAACATTCAATAAAACACATTTGTAAAAATGCACCATCCTGATCTATCATTCTACTGCATAAATCACCCTCGCATTGTACACAACAATATGTAGACGACTAGCAGGAATTAGTCGTACGATTTTTCAGACTCTAGTTTTAATGATTCGATATCCATAGACAAATATCCTGCTTTTTCATATAAAAAAAACCCAAACAATTAGCTCTTATTGTTTGAGTAGTAATGTAATTATTTGTTGGTGAATGCGTCATGTAGCATGGAAAGCTCTCTTTCCAATGAATCCATAAGCGTTTTGCCATCCACTTCATCCACAAGCCCAAGCCGTACTGCAAACTCTATTTCACGGGACAACCCAAACATTTGCGTATCTAAAACTTCTTCGTACAATGGACACTGGGGCATCGTTAAGTGATCCATTTGGACTTTAATTAACTGAGCAATTTTTTGTGCATCTTTGCGTAATAATGCATATGCTTTCTCACGATGATCGATTTTCATTTCTGATGTCACATTGATCCCCCCATTCCATGCAAATTACTTCCATTTATCTTCTGAACTTTCTTTTATCACTGTAAAAAGATTCATACTAGTTAACACTCTTTTTTAAATTGTAGCGTTTTAGGTGGTAAAATGCAAGTTTGTCAATAAGAGTGCATGTGTAGAGTTAATGATCTTTTACAAAAAATTGCTTCTATTGGTTGAGGTCTCATTTATTAAAGTTTCTTGATAATAAATTTAATGTGACATCAAACTCAATCAATTGTATACTCTCCATAGAGAATAGTTGAGGAGGCATTTTAAATGAATGATACACTTCCAGTTACGGGGCTTGTTCGGTTCAAGATCACACTTGATCCAGGAGTTTGGATCTTTGATGATCGTAAAGTTGATTTACATACATTTTTTGACGAAAATCGTATCGTAGTCGATGAATTAGAGGAATACACGAAAGCAGTAGCATCTCATTTTTCACGTGAAATACAAGAAGGAGCGGCTTTTCCTCCTACATTAAAGACAGAAAAGAAATTTGAGAAACAAAAAATATTAAACGGCACATTTGGAATCCTATTAAAACCATTTATCGAAAATGCCGAACCTACTCCAGATGCGACAACACTGTTAATCGAAACAAAGTCAGGACCGTATTCTTTTCCTTTAGAAGAAGCTAAAACACTTATTTTAGCCTTCTCAAAAAATGGTAGCCCATTAAACGAGGACGGACCTGTACATGTTTTATATAACGATGGTTCTAATCGTTTAGATCCCATCACTAATGTTCAAAGCTTTAAAATCTCTTAAGTTGTTTAAAAACACTGATGCGAACTCACCAGCATCAGTGTTGTTTTAGTTCTGTCATCACCTGCTGATCAAGCTTTTTGGCTGCTTCCTCATCATACGTTTTGTTGAATTTAGGCTCCGAAATAATTTTCGCACCATAAAACATGACATCTCGAACTTCTCTTATTGTTAACTTGATGATGGACAAGACAATTGGGACATCAGAAGAAGATTGACCAATTATACTTGCAGAACCACTAATAGAATAGGATGTTTCGTTTGCAATAATATTTAAGACGATTAAGGGTTGTTTTTCAAGATTTGTTATAATTCTTGATCGGTGGTCAACTGCAAAAAGGATTGTGAACTCATCTTTCGCATGAACCCATGAAAGAGCGCTAACGTTAGGACCACCCGTTTGGTGATCAATCGTTGATAATTGTACAAATCGTTCATATAAAAACTCTTCGTATAAGGCAGGAATTAAGCGGTCTTCTACTCGATTTGCCATTCTATTCACCCTCCTATTAGTTTATTATATCGCAAAAAAAGCACCATTACACCTACTATCCTCTATGAAACAGGACCCTTGACGCCTGACATTAAACTACACTACATACGAATCATGTTTGCTCATGTTATACTTAGGAATATAGTAAGAGAAAAAGTCGCTAAGGAGGGTTATCATGCGAGTAAAATGCTTTATTTGTGAAAAAATTGAATCGATCGAAGATTTTAGTCCATTGGCAAAAAAATTACGAAACCGACCAATTCATACGTTTCTTTGCAATGATTGCAATTCTAGAATAGAAGACAAAACAAAAAAAAGATTAGCGACAGGTAAGTTCCAATTTTATAAAAGCTCTCGACAAATCGAAAAAGAATTTTAATAATTGCAAAGGCTAGGGATCAAGATAAATTTACAATTAATCTTAAGCTTTCATTTATAGCTTGTTATCTTTTTTACGATTACAGCATTCTATGTACGTACCATTGACAATAGTAGCTATAAAGAAGTTCCTGAGCTTCAAAACATAGAAGTATCCACCTTGTGGGTATCAAGTCATCTGATTTACATGTTAAAAATACAGACTAAAAGGGCGCGAGATCATCGCGCTCTTTTTTGAACGAGGATTTTAGCTCTCGCTCTTTTTTGCTTGTCTTCTTCCACAACTTTTCGACACATCTCGAGTTTCGCAACATCGAAATTCCCTCCACTCACAATAACTCCAGCATGCTTTGAAGAAGTGCCGATCCGTTTGTTCAATATTGCCGCAACGCCTGCTGCTCCAGCTCCTTCAACAAGCATTTTCTCTCTCTCAAGCATGAATAGAAGGGCATTCGCAATTTCTGCTTCCGATACGGTTACCATATCATCAACATAAGACCTGATAATAGATAAAGTTAATTCACCCGGTTTTTTTACTTTAATTCCCTCAGCCATGGTTGGCATAAAAGGAACAAGTTTCAAATCATGACCAAAAAACGCGGATGCAATAGCCGATGCTGCACTTGCCTGAACACCAATCACACGAATATCTGGTCGAATTGATTTAACTCCAAGTGCTGTACCTGCAAGAAGTCCACCCCCGCCTGCTGGTACGACGATCGTATCCAATAGCGGGCATTGCTGCATCATTTCAAGCGCTACTGTCGCTTGCCCTTCTATGACCGTCAAATCATCAAAAGGATGAATAAAAGTTTTCCCTGTTTGACTCTGTTGTTCACAAGCAGCCTCGAAAGTCTCGTCGAACGTTTGACCAACAAGTTCAACAACTGCTCCATAATCTCTTGTAGCAGCCACTTTAGTTGACGGTGTGCATTCAGGCATAAAGACAGTTGCATGAACTCCTCTTTCCATTCCAGCTAACGCAACACCTTGTGCATGATTTCCAGCAGATGCTGCAATAATTCCTTTTTTGCATTCAAGGTCTGTCAATTGAGCAATTTTATTATATGCACCACGTATTTTAAATGACCCAGTGCGTTGTAAGTTTTCAAGTTTTAAGAGAACATTTTTATCGGCTCTTTCGTTGAGTGTTGATGAAGTTTTACATGGTGTACGGTGAACAATACCACTTAAACGTTCTGCTGCTTTAAATAAGCTCGCTGTGTCATAGGAATTCCCAAGTTGATCATCCTCTCGTAGTCGTATTCGAACTTTTTTGTTTTTGTTCATATCGACCAATATAGTCATCGTATTGAAAGGTTAAAGCAATTTCATCCCATCCGTTCAATAGCATTTCCTTCCAATATCGATCGATGTCAAACGAATAAAGATGACCGTTCTGATCAGTAATTTGTTGCTCTTCCAAATTAATTTCAATAGAAAATCGTTTGTCTTTACTATTTTTCAAAAAATATTCCACTTTATCTTCCTCTAAACAAATCGGTAGAATACCATTTTTTACACAGTTATTGTAAAAGATATCCGCAAAGCTAGGTGCAATAACTACTTTAAATCCATAATCCAACAAAGCCCATGGTGCATGTTCTCGTGATGAACCGCAACCAAAATTATGATTGGCAACTAAGATGGAAGAGCCATCATACAGAGGATTATTTAAAACAAAGGAGTTGTTTTTCGACTCATCCTCATGAAATCGCCATCCATAAAACAAATATTTACCAAATCCTGTTCGCTCAATTCTTTTTAAAAATTGTTTAGGAATAATTTGATCTGTGTCTACATTGACGCGATCAAGTGGTGTGATAATACTTTGATGTTGATTAATAGCTTCCATGTTACCCCTCCATTCTTGCATGAACTTTCAATATAGTACGGACATCAACCAAATGACCCTCTATAGCAGCTGCAGCAGCCATCACAGGACTAACGAGATGAGTTCTAGCCCCAGCTCCTTGTCGGCCCTCAAAATTACGGTTAGAAGTTGATGCACATCGTTCCCCTGGAGGGACAATATCATCATTCATCGCAAGACACATACTACACCCAGATTCACGCCATTCAAAACCTGCTTGTTCAAAAACAACATTCAACCCTTCTTCTTCCGCTTGAGCTTTCACTGTTCGAGAACCAGGAACAACGATCGCTGTTACATTTGGGTGAACCTTCCTATGTTTTACTACTTCAGCTGCAGCACGAAGATCGCCGATGCGCGAATTTGTACACGATCCAATGAAAACATGTTGGATATCAATATCAGTTAATGGTGTACCTTCTTTTAGATCCATGTACGCTAGGGCTCGCTGAAGTTCTTCTCGGTCTGAAACATCGTCATAATCATTCGCATAAGGTACGTGAGACGAAATACCCGATCCCATTGAAGGATTTGTTCCCCACGTAACAAATGGTTCGATTTCATCCGCATGAATTTCAAGTATGCGGTCATACACTGCTCCTTCATCTGTTGAATAACCAAGCCATTTCTCAACAAGCGCGTCATATTCCTCACCCTCCGGTACATGAGTGCGCCCTTTTAAATAACTAACCGTTTTTTCGTCAGGACTAATTAACCCCGCCCTTGCCCCAGCTTCTATTGACATATTACAAATGGTCATCCGTTGTTCCATTGAAAATTTTTTGATTGCTTCTCCTGTATATTCAACAATATGACCTGTCCCTACATCTACACCAAACTTTGATATAATCGCTAAGATCACGTCTTTGGCTGCTACACCAAACTCTAGTTCACCAACTATTTTTATTTCCATGGTTTTTGGTTTTGATTGCCACAGTGTTTGAGTAGAAAGTACGTGCTCTACTTCACTTGTTCCAATTCCAAAAGCTAATGCCCCGAACGCACCGTGTGTGGACGTGTGACTATCTCCACATACGATGGTTTTGCCAGGCTGAGTAAGCCCAAGTTCTGGTCCGATCACATGGACAATCCCCTGATCAGGATGATCCATGTGAGCTAATGGAACGCCAAATTCTTGGCAATTGTCAGCAAGTGTCTTGATTTGTTTTTTTGACACTGGATCAGTAATATTAGTACGGTTTTTAGTTGGTACATTGTGATCCATCGTGGCAAAACTTAATTCAGGTCGTCTCACTTTACGATTATTTAACCTTAAACCCTCAAACGCTTGGGGTGACGTTACTTCATGTAGTAAATGCAGATCAATATAAAGCAAATCTGGCTTTCCTTTTTCTTCGTTTACAATATGATCGTTCCAAACCTTTTCAATAATTGTTTTAGGCATAAAGACCCCTCCCTTTATTACACGTAAGCTGACAAGATGTGGTCTGAAACATGCTCACGCTCTAATTCTTCCATGACTTTTTCAGTAAATTCTGTTGTAGTTAATACTCGATAACCATCTTTTTTAACATCGTTTGTACAGTAACCATCTTTGTAAACACTATAGACTGCTTCCTCCACCGCTACAGCTTCTGTTTCCATTCCGAATGAGTATTTCAGCATCATTGCAACCGATAAAATCGCTGCTGATGGATTGGCAATGTTTAACCCTGCAATATCAGGAGCTGATCCATGTACGGGTTCATAAAGTCCAAAACCATCAGAACGAATGCTTGCAGAAGGTAACATTCCTAATGAACCGGTGATAACAGATGCTTCATCGCTTAAAATATCACCAAACAAATTTTCTGTAACAACCACATCGAATGAAGAAGGTTGCGTGATCAATTTCATAGCCGCTGCATCAACTAAAATGTGTTCTAATTCAACATCTGGATATTTTACTTTTTTCTCTTCAACAACTTCTCGCCATAATTTACTGGATTCAAGAACGTTCGCTTTATCAACTGATGTAACTTTTCCTTTACGAATACGGGCCAGACCAAATGCTTTTTCTACAATCCGTTCGATTTCTTTTCTTGTATACGTTAACGTATCTACTGCGTCATTATCCGTTTTTCTTTTTGGTTCCCCAAAATAAAGGCCGCCTGTAAGTTCTCGAACAATCATCATATCGACTTGTCTAACTAAATGTTCTTTTAAGGGAGATGCTTCCACCATGCCAGGTACAGCTTTGACTGGACGTAAGTTCGCAAATAGTTCAAAATGCTTACGAATGGCAAGCAATCCTTTTTCAGGACGAAGATGAGATGGGTTTTGATCCCACTTAGGACCTCCAACCGCTCCTAACAAAATCGCATCGCATTTCTCACAAAGCTCGATTGTTTCTCTCGGAAGGGGATCACCGACTTCGTCAATCGCCACACCGCCAATCAAACCAGTCTTCACTTTAAACGTATGGTCAAATCTACGTCCAATTGATCGAAGAACCTTTAATGCTGAATGCATAACTTCTTTTCCAATTCCGTCTCCATGCAAAACTGCAACGGTTTTCTCCATTATTATTCCTCCTAGCTGATATCAAACCATTTTTGCAAATGCGCTTTGACGCTCATTAACAAGCTGTCGATTTATTGCATTTAAATAAGCTTTTGCCGATGCTTCAAGAACATCTTGGGCAACATCACGTCCAGTTGATGTTTTTCCATTAAACGTCAAATTAACAACCGCTTCACCAAGTGCATCTCGTCCTTTTCCAATTGAAGTCACACGGTAATCAAGCAAATGAACCTTTCCTTTTACCAGTCGTTCAAGCGTATTACAAATAGCTTCTACACTACCTGATCCAGTTGAGGCATCTTGTAGAGATTCTCCATCTGGTGATGTGACGGACACCGTTGCTGTTGGTATACTGCCATTACCATATTGAACTTGAACAGATTTAAGCTCGTATACTGGCGTATCTTCTTGAATTTGTTGGTCAGTCAATATGATATAAAGATCATCTTCTGAAATTTCTTTTTTCTTATCTGCGAGTGTTTTAAATGCTTTAAATGCTTCATTGATTTTTTCATCATTTAGTTCGAATCCAAGTGCAATAGCCTTATCTTTAAATGCATGTCTACCCGAGTGTTTCCCAAGCACAATACGATTAGATGTTTCTCCAATCAATTCCGGTGTAATAATTTCATAAGTGGTACGTTCTTTTAACACCCCATCTTGGTGAATGCCCGATTCATGTGCAAACGCATTTTTACCAACTACAGCTTTATTTGCTTGGATTGCCATTCCAGTTAGCTGACTAACTAACTGACTAGTACGTTTTATTTCATTTAATTGAATATCTGTGTGAAATGGATACACATCTTTTCTTATATGAAGAGCTACAGCCAGTTCCTCTAGTGCAGCATTTCCTGCTCGTTCACCAATGCCGTTAATTGTTCCCTCTACTTGATCTGCACCATTTTCGATTGCTGCAATCGTGTTCGCTACGGCCATTCCAAGATCATTATGGCAATGAGCTGATAGTTTTACTTTGTCAATACTCTTTACATTATATTTCAAATTTTTAAACATTTCTCCATATTCTACTGGTGTTGCGTACCCTACTGTATCTGGAAGGTTGATTGTTGTCGCTCCTGCTTGAATTACTTTTTCAACGATACGAACGAGAAATTCCGGTTCCGAGCGGAATGCGTCCTCTGCCGACCATTCCACAAGTGGAAAGTACTTTCTAGCATGTCTAACGGATTCGACGGCTATATCTACCACTTGATCCGGTGTTTTTTTCAGTTTGTGCGTCATGTGAATCGGTGATGTCGCCAAAAATATGTGAAGGTGTGGTTCCGCACCATGTTTCAATGCTTCCCATGACGTATCTATATCATTTTTTACTGCTCTGGCAAGCCCAGTTACTATGGATGAACGAATGGTTTGAGCGATTTTCTTAACGGCTTCAAAATCGCCTTGTGAAGAGGCAGGAAACCCCGCTTCAATCACATTTGCTCCAAATCGTTCAAGTTGCTTGGCAATTTCAAGCTTCTCAGCAGTATTTAGGTTAATCCCAGCAGATTGTTCACCGTCACGTAGTGTTGTGTCAAAGATGTCAATCTTCTGCACTAAAAACCACTTCCTTTTGTTCTTTTTTCCCTGCTTTAACAAATGGCATCATACTGCGAAGCTCACGACCCACTTTTTCAATCTGATGTTCTTCTTCTTGTCGCTCAATCGCACTGAATTCTGGGCGATTTAATTGATTTTCAAGCAACCAGCCTTTGGCAAATTTACCTGTTTGGATGTCTGTCAAAATATCTTTCATGCGTGCCTTCGTATCCGCATCTACAACACGTGGTCCCGATACAAAATCTCCCCATTGTGCTGTATCTGAAATCGAATAACGCATACCTGATAATCCATCTTCATACATAAGGTCCACAATCAGTTTTAGTTCATGTAAACACTCAAAGTAAGCTAATTCAGGCTGATAACCCGCTTCCACCAGCGTTTCAAATCCAGCTTTTACTAGGGATGTAAGCCCTCCACATAATACAGCTTGTTCACCGAATAGATCCGTTTCTGTTTCTTCTTTAAAAGTTGTTTCCAGAACACCCGCTCTCGCACTGCCGATCCCTTTTGCATAAGCAAGTGCAACCTCTTTTGCTTGACCCGATACATCTTGATAAACAGCGAACAAGGCTGGAACACCTGCACCTGATTCAAATGTACGACGTACTAAATGACCAGGACCTTTTGGTGCAACAAGGAATACATCTACATCTGATGGTGGAGAGATTTGATTAAAATGGACGTTAAACCCATGAGCAAAAACAAGTGATTTTCCTGCGCGAAGTCCTGGCTTGATTTCTTCTTCATAAACCGCTGTTTGACGCTCATCTGGTACTAGAACCATGATGATATCAGCCGCTTCAGAAGCATTACGTACCGTTTGAACTTCTAATCCGTCTTTTTCTGCTTGCTCCCATGACTTGCCTTTTCTGACACCAACAATTACGTCATGACCGAGGTCTTTTAAGTTTTGAGCGTGCGCATGACCTTGAGATCCATAACCAATTACCGCTACCTTTTTTCCTTGTAATAAAGAATCTTTGATATCCTGATTGTAGTAAACTTTAGCCATTATAAATTCCTCCTATTTTTGTTTTTTATAAGATTGATAGTTGTTGTGATGGTGCTTTTTGATTTTCTCGTACAAAAGCTGTTGCCCCAGTACGGGTCAATTCTTTAATGCCATATGGTCGTAATAGATCGATAAATGCTTCGATTTTTTCAGGGTCCCCTGTAATTTGAACAGTGATCACATTTTTGCTCATGTCAATAACAGTTGCTCTAAATGGTTCGATGATACTATTGATCTCACTTCTGACACCTGGGGGCGATAATACTTTGATGAGAGCAAGTTCTCTCATCACGATCGCTTTATCAGTAATGTCATTCACTTTTAACACAGCAATTTGTTTTTGTAATTGCTTTAGCAGCTGCTCTAATTTCCGCTCATCTTCTACATGTACAACAAAAGTCATTTTTGAAATACCAGGTTGTTCTGTGTGGCCAACTGTAATACTTTCAATATTGAATTGCCGTTTCATTAAAAGACCTGTTACACGGTTGAGCACACCGCTTTGATTGATAACGGTGGTGGTAATCACTCGTTTCATCCTTTCACCCCAATCATTTCATGCAGTCCTTTCCCTGGTGCTACCATTGGATACACATTCTCCATTTGCTCTACTCTACAATCGATCAAAGCTGGTTTGTTTGATGCAAATATTTTTTTAAATACTTCCTCAGCCTCTTCGCATGTCTCAACTTTATAGCCTTCAATTTCATATGCATCAGCTAATTTAACAAAATCAGGTTGTGATGGAAGCAATGACTCTGAGTAACGTTCTTCATAGAACGATTCTTGCCATTGACGAACCATACCAAGACATTGATTGTTTAAAATAATTATTTTTACAGGGAATTGATTTTCTTGAAGCAATGATAATTCTTGTGAAGTCATTTGAAACCCACCATCTCCCGTAAATGCCACGACTGTTTCAGTTGGTTTGGCAATTTGTGCGCCAATCGCCGCTGGGAATCCGAAGCCCATTGTGCCAAGACCACCTGAAGTAACCCAATGATCTGGATGATTGAATTGATAAAATTGCGCTGCCCACATTTGATGCTGCCCCACATCAGTTGTTACAATCGCATTTCCCTTTGTATGGCGATGAACAAGTTCAATAACTTCTTGAGGTAACATTTTTTTTGATTCATTTGTATACTGTAATGGGTAGTCACGCTTCATTTCATTCAACTTGTTCAGCCATGGTTCAATGGATAGTTTTTCAATTTTTAATTTTAAAAGCGCTTGAATTGCTTCTTTTGCATCTGCAACAATTGGAATCGCTGTATCCACATTTTTTCCGATTTCAGCCGGATCAATGTCGATATGAACAACTGTTGCATTTCGTGCAAAATGCTCAAGGTTACCCGTTAAACGATCATCAAATCGAGCACCGATATTGATGAGAAGATCAGCTTCATAAATGGCCATATTCGCCGTGTAGGTTCCATGCATACCTGCCATCCCTAAGAATTGAGGATGATTCCCTGGGATACTTCCAAGACCAAGTAATGTATTAGTTACTGGAATTCCAGTCTTCTCAACCAGTTGAACGAATTCATTTGTTGCTTTGCCATGTAAAATACCAGCACCTGCTAAAATCAATGGCTTTTTCGCTCGTTGAAGAGCTTGTGTTACCTTTTTTATTTGTAAATAGCTGGGCGATGTCGTCGGCTGGTATCCAGGTAGATTCAATTCAGGCACCTTGACATCAGATGTTGTAAACACTTCATTTGATATGTTCTTAGGGATATCAACGAGTACCGGTCCTGGTCTACCGGTAGAAGCAATATGAAATGCTTCATGGATGATTCTTGGAAGGTCCTTCACATTTTTCACTTGATAATTGTGCTTCGTAATTGGCTGAGTAATGCCCATGATATCAGCTTCTTGAAAAGCATCTGTGCCTATTACCGCACTTGCTACTTGACCGGTAAAAACAACTAAAGGAAGAGAGTCCATCATCGCATCGGCAATTCCCGTTACAAGATTTGTTGCACCAGGCCCGGAAGTTGCGATAACAACCCCCGTTTTTCCTGAGACTCTTGCATATCCTTCTGCCGCATGAATCGCACCTTGCTCATGTCTTGCTAAAATATGTGGGATAGGATTTTTATAAAGTGCATCATAGATTGGGAGTACCGCTCCACCTGGGTATCCAAATATCATGTCTACACCTTCATTTTGTAGAGACTGGATAAATACATCCGAACCTTGAAGTTTCGACTTAGGTTTCTCATCACCCATTACTTGTGCTTTTTCCTGTTTTACATTGATATTTACGCCCATGCTATAACGCCCCCTCTATGAATCAGTTTGACACGAGAATGAAACGGCGTTGAAACCATAGAAAAAAGCCTTTTCAGCCCATACAAAAAGATTGCCTTTTGTATAGGGATGAAAAGACTTTTCATGGTACCACCCTATTTCGCAGTTTAAACTGCCTCTTGAACAGATTTAACTGTTCTTTTATAACGAACGTAGTAACTACGTCCGAGAGCATCTACTATGACGTTCAATGCTCCACTCCGAGGTGATGTCACGATTAGCAGCAATACCAGCTTCCACCATAACTGGCTCTCTGTAAATGCAGATGCATAATCACTTTTTCCTCATCATTGATTTTACCTATTATTGTTTTACCATATGACAGTAATCAGTAATTTGATACATATGGTTATCCAATATTTAATTTTGAATTGGATACTTTCACACCGTCATCAACAACTAAGTCTCTAAATGCTTTAAGAAGTTCATTTGTGATAACACCTGGTTTACCTGTTCCGATTGACCTTCCATCTACTTTGACAACAGCAATGACCTCAGCAGCAGTTCCTGTTAAGAATACTTCATCTGCTACATAAACATCATGTTGAGTAAAAACCGCTTCTTCCATGGAGTAACCTTTTTCTCTTGCTAGTTCAATTATCGCGTTTCGGGTAATCCCCTCTAATGCTCCAACATAACCTGGAGGCGTTATAATACGATTATTTTGAATGATAAATATGTTATCGGCAGAACCTTCAGCTACATAGCCTTGATCATTCAGCATTAACGCTTCAGGTACACCTGCTAATCCAGCCTCAATTTTCACTAAGATATTGTTTAAATAGTTAAGTGATTTTACTTTCGGACTGAGTACATCAGAACGGTTTCTTCTGCTTGCAGCCGTTACAATTTCAAGTCCGCTGTCGTATAGCTCTTTTGGGAATAGTGATAAGGACTCTGCAATCACTATGACATTCGGCCGCTTACAAGAAAATGGGTCTAAGCTAAGGTTGCCGATCCCACGAGAAACAACTAATCGAAGATATGCATTTGATAAATTGTTTTTACGTAATGTCTCAAGTACAATTTCAGTCATCTCTTCAGTTGTATAAGGAACATCTAACAAGATTGACTTTGCAGAATCATAAAGTCGAACCAAGTGTTCTTTTAAACGAAAGACGTTGCCGTTGTAGGATCGAATGCCCTCGAACACCCCATCTCCGTATAAAAATCCATGATCGTAAACCGAAACGACGGCATTCTCTTTGGAAACATACTCGCCATTTATAAAAATTAATTGTTCACTCACTTTTATCAATCCTTCCATTAACCGTTACTACCAGTTTGTAAAACTTGATGTATATGAATTGTTGCCAATCATAACGCGGATAAAGAAGGGCGTCAACAGTGTTTTTTATAATTTTTACACAAATTAGAATATTAAACTGATTGTATGCGTTTACATATTTGATGTATCAACTTTTCAATAAAATAAAAATAATTTTAGAAAACATCACTGAATGACCGTTCAGCAATGGGTTTTAATACAAAAAACAGCCCATCAAATTTTGATGGACTGTTTTTGTTAGATCGTACCTTTTGCTTGTTCTCTGCGCAATCGGATTTTATAGATGATTAAAATTAACGCGGCAATGATCAACCCTTCTGTTACAGGAAGGAAAATTGCTAGGAATGTTAAAATTGTACATCCAGCAAATAGAAAAAGATAAATCAACGCAGATTTTAAAGGCGGTAGCTTTTTCGCGAATCCTAGCTTGTAGACTAGAATAGATAAAGCAATAATGGTGATATATAGAAGCCACATACCCAATTCTGGATTGACTTCCACACGGTACAAGGCTGGAAAAAACGATAAACGATCCTCCACATTGACCATGCACAATCACTCCTATCGTAGATTAGTTCGTTTCGGCAGTCTTTTTCTTTTTCTGTGAACGTTCACGCTCACTCTTATCAAGAATTTTTTTACGAAGACGGATTGATTCTGGTGTAATTTCACAGAGCTCATCGTCGTTCAAGTATTCTAAAGATTCTTCAAGCGTCATGATACGCGCTTTCTTTAGTGTTGTTGTTTGCTCTTTATTAGCAGATCGAATGTTGTTCGCTGCTTTAATTTTTGTCACATTAACGGTTAAGTCATTGTCACGTGTGTGTTGACCGACAATCATGCCTTCATACACTTCTTTACCAGGTTCTACGAAAATCGTCCCGCGGTCTTCAACACCTAAAATCGCATATTGAGAAGCTTGTCCTTTATCCATTGAGACAAGAACACCTTCACGACGACCGCCTACACGACCTGTTTGCATTGGCTGGTAGCTATCAAACGAGTGGTTAATAATTCCATACCCGCGTGTAAGCGTTAGAAATTCCGTTGTGTACCCAATAAGACCACGTGCAGGAATCATGAATACTAATCGAACTTGACCATTACCATTATTAACCATGTCGAGCATTTCGCCTTTACGCTCACCCATAGATTCAATAACAGAACCTACGTACTCTTCTGGAATATCGATTTGTACACGCTCAACAGGTTCGCTGCGAACACCATCGATATCACGAACAATCACTTCAGGTTTTGATACTTGTAGTTCAAACCCTTCCCGGCGCATGTTTTCAATTAAAATTGAAAGGTGAAGCTCTCCTCGTCCTGAAACAACCCACGCATCAGGTGAGTCTGTGTTTTCAACACGAAGACTAACATCTGTTTCAAGCTGTGCACGAAGACGTTCTTCAATTTTACGTGATGTTACAAATTTACCTTCACGACCTGCAAACGGACTGTTGTTTACAAGGAACGTCATTTGAAGAGTTGGTTCATCTATGCGAAGAACCGGAAGAGCATCTTGGTGCTCAATTGGACAAACAGTTTCTCCAACGTTGATATCTTCCATTCCTGATACAGCAATCAGATCACCAGCTTGTGCTTTTTGAATTTCAACACGCTTTAGACCAAAGAAGCCAAATATTTTTGTCACACGGAAGTTCTTAACTTTTCCATCAAGCTTCATCAATGCAACTTGTTGTCCTACTTCCATCGTTCCGCGGAAGACGCGACCGATTCCAATACGACCAACGTAGTCGTTATAATCAAGCAGTGCAACTTGAAATTGAAGTGGGTCTTCACTATTATCGATTGGAGCTGGAATACTTTCAACAATTGAATCGTAAAGTGATTCCATTGTTTCGTCTTGCTGTTCAGGGTCAAGACTAGCCGTTCCATTAATAGCAGATGCATAAACAACAGGGAATTCCAATTGTTCCTCGTTCGCATCCAACTCGATAAATAAGTTAATGACTTCGTCAATCACTCCGGCTGGACGAGCTGCATCGCGGTCGATTTTGTTAACAACAACGATTGGGGTTAAATTTTGCTCAAGTGCTTTTTTCAACACAAAACGCGTTTGCGGCATACAACCTTCATATGCATCAACAACGAGTAAAACACCATCAACCATCTTCATAATACGCTCTACTTCACCACCGAAATCGGCGTGTCCTGGCGTATCCAAAATATTGATACGAGTATCTTTGTATTGAATCGCAGTATTTTTCGCTAAAATTGTAATACCGCGCTCTCTTTCTAGGTCATTTGAATCCATCGCACGTTCTTCTACATGCTCATTTGAACGGAAGATACCAGATTGCTTAAGTAACTGGTCAACCAATGTCGTTTTTCCATGGTCAACGTGAGCGATGATTGCAATATTGCGTAGATCCTGTCTTAACTTTGTCATTATTTCACTCCTGAATGCTTTTTTAAGCCTTATTAACTGTATTATTATATCACATAAGGTAGAAATACAAAAACGAATTATGTAAAATAGGCGTAAGGAGGTTGTTTACGTGAAAAATGGAAACGGTATCTTTATTCTTTATGCATTTGCGGCAGTCCTTGCAATGACTGGTGTTGGAATAGCAGTTGGAGAACGAAATTTGGCAGGAATTTTTCTTTCAATCATCGTGTTAATCGCTGTATTCGGTATGGGATTTAAAACAAAAAAGAAATTTAGAGAAGCACAACAATCACAATGATGAACGAAAAATGCCGAACCCTGATTGACTAAGGTTCGGCATTTTTCATTATGATTTTGGTAACTTTTCTTTTAAATAGTGTTCATAAATTATTTTATGGACTGCTGGATTCCCAGCGAAAACGGACGCTTTAGACAATAATGTGTGTGGTTGATTAAATAAATCTGTCACGATCCCTCCGACTTCTTCGATAATGACCTTTCCTCCAGCGATGTCCCATGGTGATAATCTCATCGTCAAATAACCATCGATACGACCAGTAGCAATATAAGCCATTTCAAGAGCAGCAGAACCATATGACCTCGTTCCTCTCACCTTATGTACAAGTGGACCAAACACCTCATATGGCACCCGATCATGAGGTGTGACCCATGTTGTATTTAGTGCAAGTATCGATTCTTCTAACTTAACGTCTTTGAGCATCTCTAGTTTGGAGTTATTTAAATAAGCCCCATGCCCTTTATGTGCATGATAGAGCTCATCTAATACAACATCATATATGTACCCTAACATCCCTACACCATCTTCATAAATGCCAACTGAAATGGCAAAATTTCGCTGCTGATGGACAAAATTCATCGTACCATCAATTGGGTCAACAATCCAAACAACGCCATCCATCGACGTAAGTTGATCACCGTACCCTTCCTCACCCATAATATGGTGAGATGAATCAAATGCATTAATTTTTTCTACAAAAAACTTCTCAATTTCTTTATCCATATTTGTTACAAGATCATTCGCATCACTTTTCGTTTCAATTTGAAGCTTGTTTCTAAACGAATGACGAATGGTTTCTCCTGCACGATCAATCAGATTTTTTGCGAATAGATCAATTTCTTGCCAATTGGTCGTCATAGGTGTGCCTCCTGGTTAGTAATGTTCTATCTTCAAGACTAGATGAATAATTTAAATGAGGCAAGAAATTCACACCATAAAACACAAAGACGAATGCTCTGGGCATCAGGGCATCCGTCTTAACTTTGTGTGAAAATGTCATTCATGATTATCGCTCCTCTTGAGTCAAGGACCATCTGTTAGGCTAAGGAGCTCTTGCCGAATCATACCTAGTTTTTCTTTTGAAGCAGTAATTATGTTCGTATTTTGTTCTTCTAATGCCTCAAACAAAACAGCTAACTCATAATCCAACTCCATACGTAGAACAGCCATACGTTCAGTTTTTAGATCTCTTTTTCTAGTAACTTGGATGACCTGTTTCATGTCCTTGCACCCCTTCCAGCTTAACCGTTTTGACGGTTTATTTGTTGTTCGACGGATATTTTTATAATTCCATTCTATGCAAAACTTAATGTTTTATTCACCTATAAGAATTATGCTACAATAGTACAAACGTTAAGTCTTGTAAGGAAAGGAATTATCTTTTCTTAATGGTATTATCCCCACTTTTACTTTAATTCAAACGAATAGAAAGATTTTTTTGACCGATTTGTAAGATTATCTACTGAATTAGAAGGAGAGATGATTAGATGTCAACAGGATTTAGGCAAAGAGATTTTGATGTGTTCAAAATCGAGGGTTTGGATGGACGTATGGAAGCAATTCAAAAGAAAATTCAACCTAAATTTTCAAGCTTAGGAGAGGAACTAGTCCCTTTTCTTGAAAATCAACTCGAGCAAGAGATGTATCTACATATTGCAAGACATGCGCGCCGTACAGTAAACCCGCCAAATGATACTTGGATGGCTATTTCATCAAGTAAAAGAGGATATAAAAAGTTGCCTCATTTTCAAGTTGGTCTATGGGATGATCATCTATTCATCTGGCTTGCATTTATTTATGAACTTCCAGAAAAAGAAAAGATCGCTCAGTCATTTATTGAAAATTTTGATGGCGTAATTGCTACAATTCCTCAAGATGGTTGGATTTCATCTGACCATATGAAAAAAGAAGGTAAAAAAGTTAGCACGATGAATGAAGAAGACTTTCTCCACGTTCTTGAACGTTTTCAAAACGTAAAAAAAGCGGAGCTACTTATCGGTAAACGATTGTTTCCGAGTGATAACATAGTGATGGATCAACAGGCATTGATTGTTGAAATAAAGTCAACTTATAAAAAATTGCTTCCATTGTATCGTCAGTCAGTTTTAGCACAAAATAAATAAAGAGTAGGTCGAGTACTCGACCTACTCTTTATTTATTTCATTGATAAACGTTCATTTGTTTCCTTACTTTTTGCTTTTTTAACAACTTGGTACGTTGATAAACCACTCACATCTTGAAATTCCCTATCGATCGTCTTTTCTTCAGATTTGCTTGGTACAATTTCTTTATACCTCTTATACACAGCCATAAATTCTTCACGGGGAACGCTTTTTTCGTAAGCACGTTCAACTATATCAAAGAATTTCATAACGTCTATGGTTTCTTCAGTAGACCAATCAATTGAGATTGGATATTGATATTCCATTTTTT
The DNA here is from genome assembly GCF_040801915.1 of Jeotgalibacillus marinus. Taxonomy (NCBI): domain Bacteria; kingdom Bacillati; phylum Bacillota; class Bacilli; order Caryophanales; family Caryophanaceae; genus Jeotgalibacillus; species Jeotgalibacillus marinus. The sequence continues at coordinate 282,501 of NZ_JBFMIA010000003.1, forward strand.
TCACCTGCTTCATTCAGAATCATCTTTATTGTATCGAACATCCTAACAAGAATAAACACTGCATATGTTAAAGTATTTGTTTTTCGATTCATTTCGATTCATTTCAGTTACAGGTCGCTTTTTTCGTTTTCTTTCGACTGCTAAAATGCTATAATTCTTCTGTTATCGTCCTTTAACAGGATGAAAAATCACTTAATGAGGTGAAAGGGATTGTCACAGACACCATCTAATTCCGTGACGGTTGATACCCATCTGTCTTCACGACAATGGAAACAAAAAGACACACCGTTATTTACTGGTTTAAAAAATCATAGCTCCAAAAATCCTGTTCAATTTCATATACCTGGTCATAAAAAAGGTACTGGCATGGACCCCGAGTTTAGAGAATTTATTGGAGATAATGTTCTATCGATTGATTTAATCAATATCGCTCCACTTGATGATCTTCATCAGCCAAAAAGCCTGATTAAATTTGCACAAGACCTTGCTGCAAAAGCATTTGGAGCTGATTTTACATTTTTCTCTGTTCAAGGTACAAGTGGTGCAATTATGACAATGGTTATGAGTGTTTGTGGACCTGGAGATAAAATTATCGTTCCAAGAAATGTTCATAAATCCGTTATGTCCGCAATTGTATTTTGCGGAGCCATACCAATCTTTGTTCATCCAGAGGTAGATAGTGATTTAGGAATTTCTCATGGAATTACTCCTGATTCCGTATCCAATGCGTTGGCGCAACATCCTGAGGCCAAAGGGGTGTTAGTCATCAATCCAACATACTTTGGTGTCGCTGCAGATTTACGTAGCATTGTAGAAATTGCACATTCACACCATGTACCCGTATTAGTTGATGAAGCACATGGGGTTCATATTCATTTTCATGAGTTATTACCAATTTCAGCAATGCAAGCAGGCGCAGATATGGCAGCAACAAGTGTTCATAAACTAGGTAGTTCAATGACTCAAAGCTCCATTTTAAATATGAGAGAAGGCCTCGTGTCAGCGAAAAGAGTGCAGACTATTTTAAGTATGTTAACAACTACGTCAACATCTTATCCACTCTTAGCTTCACTTGATGTTGCGAGAAAGAGGTTAGCCACTGAGGGAAGAGCATTGATTGAAAGTACGATCCAGTTAGCTGAGCATATACGATCTGAAATCAAAAAAATCGATCAGTTAACATGTATCGGTGACGAGATTTTAGGTACTAAAGCTACTTTTGACTTTGATCCAACAAAAATCATTATTTCAGTAAAAGATCTTGGAATCACTGGTTATCAAGCTGAAAAATGGCTTCGTGAACAGTACGATATTGAAGTTGAGTTATCAGATCTTTATAATATTCTTTGCATCATTACACCTGGTGATACAATGCAAGAAGCAACCATCTTAATCGAGGCGATGAATGCTTTATCACAAAAATATAAACATGATGATGACTTATCGGTAACAAACGTTATGCTACCATCTATTCCACGTTTAGCAATGACACCACGAGATGCTTTTTATGCTGAAACCGAAGTTTTACCGGTCGCCGAAACAGTTGGTCGAGTATGCGCAGAATTTATTATGGTTTATCCTCCTGGTATACCCATCTTTATTCCAGGAGAAATTATTACAGAAGAAAACCTAACATACATTAAAGAAAACATTGAAGCGGGCTTACCTGTCCAAGGCCCAGAGGACGAATCTCTTCAGCTCTTACGAGTAATAAAAGAGCATCGGGCAATTAAATAAAATCTCCCTTTAAAAGATGAAAAAGAGGACACTAGATGGCCTCTTTTTCATTCCGTATTTATTCATGACGATCATTTCGTTGATCTACAAAACCGTAACTACTTACTCCCATCCCCACATGTTTGTAAGCGCTTCCGTAACTATCATATACCATACTAGTTATTATTTCAATAACTTTATTAGATTATGTAGTGTTAGACCGAAATATCTTTAATTAGTGTAGGATCAACAATTTCATAGCCTTTATCACATAATCCATTGACGATATTGGGCAATGCTTCATTCGTCCATGTGTGGTCAAACAAGTATTTTAAACACCACGTTAATTATAGTTATTGAGATGGATTTGTGAAAGAAGATTTCGATCAAACACAAAAGATTAACGGTATTTCTTAGTTCAATTACTTCACACTAATTTAGCAGACTGCTATCGTGAAGAAATAGTCCAACCTATGATGCGCTTTCAAGACAAAATAATAAGCCCCTGGATACTAATCCAGGGGCTATATTACGTTACATTTTATTTTACGATATGAATAGGTGTTCCAAGGGCCACTTCTGCAGCTTCCATTGAAATTTCTCCAAGTGTTGGGTGAGCGTGAATGGTCATTGCCACATCTTCAGCTGTCATTCCAGCTTCGATTGCAAGACCAAGCTCTGCAACGATATCAGATGCTCCATTACCAGCAATTTGAGCACCGATAATTAAACCATCTTCTTTGCGTGTAACGATTTTCACAAAACCTTCTGTTTGATTAAGCGCTAACGCACGACCGTTTGCAGCAAATGGGAATTTAGCAGCAATTACTTCAATACCTTCTTCTTTTGCTTGAGCCTCACTGTAACCGACTGTTGCAAGCTCAGGATCTGTGAAACAAACAGCAGGAATTGCCATGTAATCTACTTCTGATTTTTCACCACTGATTACTTCAGCAGCTACTTTACCTTCATAAGAAGCTTTGTGTGCTAGTGGTGGGCCATCAACAATGTCACCGATCGCATAAATATTACTTACACTTGTACGGCACTGTTTGTCTGTTTTAATAACGCCACGGTCAGACATTTCAATACCAACTTGCTCTAGTCCGATTTCATCCGTGTTTGGTCGGCGACCTACTGTTACAAGAACATATTCCGCTTCAACCTTCACTTCTTCGCCTTTTGCTTCATATGAAACCGTTACACTGTCTGCTGATTCTTCAACGCCTTTAGCCATCGCTTTTGTGATCACTGTAACGCCTTTTTTCTTCAGACCTTTTTTCACGATTGAAGTCATTTGCTTTTCGAATCCACCAAGGATATCGTTTCCACCTTCAAGAATCGTTACTTCAGTTCCCATGTTTGCATACGCACTGCCTAGCTCTGTACCGATATATCCTCCACCAATAACAACCATGCTCTTAGGAACTTCTTTAAGTGCAAGAGCACCTGTTGAATCAAGAACACGTTTTGAAAACTTGAATGACGGGATTTCGATTGGTCTAGAACCAGTTGCTAAAATTGCGTTTTTAAACTTGTATGTTTGTGCAGAGCTATCATCCATCACACGAACGGTTTCGCCATCAACGAAATAAGCTTCTCCACGAACGATTTCAACTTTATTGCCTTTTAACAGGCTTTCAACGCCGCCTGTTAATTTTTTAACAACGCCAGCTTTCCATTCTTGTGCTTTATCGAAATTAAGCTTTACATTTTCAGCTACAATTCCCATATCATCAGAATGTTGAGCTTGCTCGTAACGGTGACCAATTGTGATCATTGCTTTAGAAGGGATACAGCCAACATTTAAACAAACGCCGCCCATATGCTCTTTTTCAACGATCGTTACTTTTTGTCCAAGTTGTGCAGCACGAATAGCCGCTACATATCCACCAGGACCTGATCCTATAACAAGTGTGTCTGTCTCAATAGGGAAATCTCCAACTACCATGGTTTTACGCCTCCATTAGTAAAAGTTCTGGGTCGTTCAGTAAACGTTTAATATGATTCATTGCATTTTGTGCTGTAGCACCATCGATCATACGGTGATCAAAGCTCAATGATAATGCTAACACAGGTGCTGCTACAATTTCACCATTTTTCACTACAGGTTTTTCTGCAATTCGACCAATTCCGAGTATAGCAACCTCAGGGTGGTTGATTACTGGAGTGAACCATTGTCCACCAGCAGAACCAATGTTCGAAATCGTGCAAGAAGCACCTTTCATTTCATCACCTGAAAGTTTACCATCACGAGCTTTTGCTCCAAGGTTATTGATTTGATCGGAAATAGTGAAAATGGATTTACGATCTGCATCTTTCACAACTGGAACAACAAGACCTTTTTCAGTATCGGCAGCAATTCCTATGTTGAAATAGTGTTTTTGAACAATTTCTTGCGTTGCATCGTCTAGAGATGTATTCAACGCAGGGAATTCGCGAAGTGCCGATACAAGTGCTTTCACTACATATGGTAGGAATGTCAACTTGATATTTTTTGCAAGTGCCACTTCCTTGAATTTCTTACGGTGAGCAACTAATTTTGTTACATCAATTTCATCCATTAATGTTACGTGAGGAGCTGTTTGCTTTGAGTTTACCATTGCTTTCGCTATAGCTTTTCTCATGCCACTCATCTTCTCACGAGTTTCTGGATATTGGCCTTCTGGAACTACTTGTTTCGAAGGTGTTATTTTTTCTTCTGATTTAGAAGGGATTTCTTTTGGTTCTTCTTGTGCTGGTGAAACTTCTTCAACAGTTGAATCCCCGTTTAGATAAGCAGCTACGTCTTCTTTTGTGACGCGTCCGTTTTTGCCCGAGCCTGTTACGAAGCGAATGTCTGCATCGTTGTCACGTGCATACTTGCGGACTGAAGGCATAGCAATAATACGACGCTCCGGATCTACATCGCCTTGTGGAGTAGAAGCTGATTTTTCAACAGACTCTTCTTTTTCAGCTTCATCTGTTGAGTTGTCTTTTGTTTCTTCTTTTTCGTCGTCGCTATCTGAGCCTTTAAACTTCAAGTCTTCATAGCCAGGAGCATCAAATTTGATCAGTGTATCACCTACAACTGCAACCGAACCTTCTTCAACAAGAATGTCTTCTACGGTACCTGCAACTGGAGAAGGAATTTCAACAACTGCTTTGTCATTTTGCACTTCACATAGCACGTCATCTTCTTCTACTTTATCGCCTTTTTTAATGAACCACTTTACAATTTCACCTTCATGAATACCTTCACCAATGTCTGGTAGTTTGAATTCAAATGACAATGGTTTCAACCTCCTAATGATCATTTTTTTTTTGCATTTAGAAAATGTAAACGGAGAATCGCTTCCCCGTTTTGACTTTGTTTAACTAATTAAAATTCAAGGACTTTCTTTGCAGTTGCAATAATATCCTTCACGTTTGGAAGCCATGCTGTTTCTGCTTGTGAGAATGGGAAGATAGTGTCAGCAGCTGCTACACGAAGAACAGGTGCTTCAAGGCTAAGAATGGCACGGTCGTTAATTTCTGCAACAACACTTGCTGCAATTCCTGCTTGTTTTTGTGCTTCTTGCACGACAATTGCACGGTTCGTTTTTTCAACCGATGCAATGATTGTTTCGATATCTAATGGCTGAATTGTACGAAGATCAATAACCTCTACTGAATGGCCATCTTTTTCAAGCGCTTCGGCTGCTTTAAGTGATTCATGCACCATTGCTCCGTAAGTGATAATTGAAAGGTCTGTTCCTTCGCGTTTCACATCGGCTTTTCCTAATTCGATTGTGTACTCTTCTTCTGGAACATCTTCACGGAAAGAACGATATAGTTTCATGTGCTCAAGGAAAATGACAGGGTCGTTATCACGAATCGAAGCAATTAGTAGTCCTTTAGCATCTTTAGGTGTTGAAGGAATGACAACTTTAAGTCCTGGTTGTTGAGCCATTAGCCCTTCTAAGCTATCTGCGTGAAGTTCAGGAGTGTGAACGCCTCCTCCAAATGGTGAGCGAATTGTGATAGGGCTCGAGTACTTACCACCACTACGATAGCGCATACGTGCGATTTGACCGCTTACTGAGTCCATTACTTCAAAGACGAAACCAAAAAACTGAATTTCTGGAACTGGTCGATAGCCTTCAAGTGCAAGACCGATTGCAAGACCACCGATACCTGATTCTGCTAATGGCGTGTCAAAAACTCGATCTTCTCCGAATTCCTTTTGAAGACCCTCTGTTGCACGGAATACTCCGCCGTTTAAACCAACATCCTCACCGAAGACGAGTACGTTTTCGTCGTTCTTCATTTCCGTACGAAGAGCGTCCGTGATTGCTTGAATCATTGTCATTTGCGCCATGGCTTATTTCGACTCCTTTTCTTTGTAGATTTCATACTGCTCTTTCAAGTTGAAAGGCATTTCATCGTACATGTTTTCCATTAAATCTGTAACTTTTTGTTTTGCTGTATCATCTGCAACTTTAATTGCAACTTTGATTTCTTCTTTTGCTTTTTCAATTACTTCGTTTTCTTTTTCTTCATTCCAAAGACCTTTGCCTTCTAGGAATTTTCGGAAACGTACGAGTGGATCTTTCTTTTCCCACTCAGTATCCATTTCATCAGTACGGTAACGGGTTGGATCATCACCAGCCATTGTATGTGGACCATAGCGGTAGCAAAGAGTTTCGATCAATGTTGGACCTTCTCCAATAATTGCGCGTTCACGAGCATCTTTTGTTGCTGCGTAAACTGCTAGAGGATCCATGCCATCTACTAAAATTCCTGGGATACCAGCTGAAACGGCTTTTTGTGCAATTGTTTTACCTGCTGTTTGCTTATCTCTAGGTGTTGAGATTGCGAATTGGTTGTTTTGCACAACAAAGATTGCAGGAGCTCCATAAGAACCCGCAAAGTTAATTCCTTCATAAAAATCACCTTGTGAAGAACCACCATCACCTGTATATGTAATGGCAACTGTTTTTTTTCCGCGCTTTTTAAGTCCAAGAGCGATACCGGCAGTTTGAACATATTGTGCACCGATAATGATTTGTGGTGGCAATACATTGACGCCTTCAGGTGATTTGTTTCCTAGATAATGACCACGTGAGAATAAGAATGCTTGAGATAACGGAAGACCATGCCAGATGATTTGCGGAACATCACGATAACCTGGTACAACCCAATCTTCTTGTTCAAGTGCAAAGTGGGAAGCAATTTGAGAAGCCTCTTGTCCAGCCGTTGGTGCATAAAACCCAAGACGACCTTGGCGGTTTAGTGAAATCGAACGCTGATCAAGGATGCGTGTGTATACCATGCGATGCATCAATTCTTGAAGGTCCTCATCACTGATTTCCGGCATTGCCTCTTCATTTACGATTTTTCCTTCTTCATCTAAAATTTGAAACATTTCAAACTGATCTTCAATTGTTTGAAGCGTTTTTACAGCGTCAAACGGAGCTTTCTTTTTTGAAGCCATTTACTCCACCTATCCTTTCATTATCAAATTTTTAAAGAGTTGCACTGCTTTCAGCAAACTCCATTATATAAAACAAGACATACTTTCTATTTTTCCACAAAACCTAAGTGAAAAAACCTAAAGTTCGTAATTTTTTCGGCTGTATTAGTCGTTCTATTAATGAAAACTAATACAATCCAACTTTCCGTGATTAAGTTTACAATATGAAAACGCATCACGTCAATAGGTACGTACTTCAATGGAAGTCTTTTTGATTCATGTGGTTAATTAGGTCGTTTCTCATCTAATCTGTACTATAAAAATCGCACAAACTGTATTACATTTTAACATTCTACAAAAAACTGTTATACGGCTGTTTTTAATGTGGAATTTTCTGGGGCAACAAAAAAAGAGCAGGTTATCCCTACTCTTCTTCATCTCTTCCAGACATTTCGTAAAAATCACTCTTCAGCTGGTTATACTGGTCTGTAATAAGGTTAAATTCATCATTTAGTTCAAGAGTTGTATCGTATTGCGTGTTTACTTTCTCAACTTGCTCTTTCAAATCTTCAAAAACAAGTTCTTCATCTTTTAACATGGTATACAATTCACGATCCAAATCGATTGCTTCTTCATATTTTACAATAAGTTCATTATGCGAGTCATATCGCTGATACATCACCTCAATCATTTCTTCCACATGAGAACGTAAGGTGGCATCTTCAATATCCCCAACATATTCATTGATTTTTTCAAATTCTTTCTTTGCCTCTTTAATTGATTCGGCTTCTATAACAATCTGCTCTTCACGTTGTTTTAGATTTTCAAGTGCTTCTTCAGCCAATACTTCGATTTCATCGAACTCTTCTATGCTTAATGCCATAATGTTATCAAAAAGTTCTTTTTCATCTTGCTCTAGTGTTTTAATTGGTTCTTGTGAATCAACAAAGCCTTGTTCTTTTTCCACGATTGCATCCAACACTTCACTAATTTCTTCTTCTGGTGATGGGCCAAAGACACATCCCGTCAAAAAGAGAGATAAGATAAATGATACAGTTAAAATATAGATCTTCAAAATTAATGCACCTCCTTGAGATGTTGACATTTTATAATATATCGATGATTAATTCATTAAGCAATGAATTTTACTAAATGCCATTTCTTTTACTCATTTGCATGTCAATTATTTAATCTCTAATACAAATTTTGATATGATAAGACTAATCACACTAATAATTCAATGGTATAATCGAGCTTTGCTTTCACGAGCTCAGATGAATAAGAAATTTTTTCAGGAGGACTAGACTATGATTACAATGAAAGATATTATTCGGGACGGACATCCAACATTGCGAGAAGTGGCTCAAGAAGTTGTTATGCCGGTATCTGATGAAGATAAAAAAACACTAAATAGTTTATTGGAATACATTAAAATGAGCCAAGATCCTGAAATGGCAGAAAAATATGCACTTCGCCCAGGTATCGGACTTGCAGCACCCCAAATTAACATATCAAAACGGATGTTTGCTATTCATCTAGAAGATGATAACCGTCAACATAGTTATGCTTTATTTAACCCAAAAATCGTCAGCCACTCTATTGAAAAAACTTACTTAACTTCTGGAGAAGGGTGCCTATCTGTTGATGAAAATATTCCGGGGTATGTTCCTCGCTATGCAAGAATCACGCTAAAAGCAATGGACCAAGATGGCAATAATGTCAAGCTGCGTTTACGAGGACTAGCTGCGATTGCTGTTCAACATGAATTAGACCATTTAAATGGTATTATGTTTTATGACCATATTAATCAAAAAAATCCTTACCATGAACCTGAAAATGCAAAAGCTATAGAACGATAGCATAAAGTTCAATCCGCTGTCTGTGCGTGCCATTTACCGTTTAAATTCTTTATTGCTAAAACGGTGGAAGCCTCTTGTCAAGAAGCTGATCTTTACAGAATGAATCATAGGCGGTATTATAATAAGTAAGGAATGACCCGCAATATTGAAGAGGCTAAAAGAAGCTTGCATGACAGTGGAGAGATATGTTATGAAAAAAACGATCGTCTAAGCTCTGTAAGCCCTTCGTCTCAGGAGGGCTGTTCTTTTTGTTTCAGGACTAGGTTATAAAATGTAGTGAAATAGTACATAACTTTTAGTTATATAGAAGCTATACCTAACAAATACGAGCGAGTAGTCATTACTCAGCTTAGTTTAAAAGCGCTAAACATATTGAAGGAGAGATCGGAATGATTTTTAAAGTGTATTATCAAGAGAGTGCAACGGAAGTACCAGTCAGAGAAAAAACAAAAACCATCTATCTTGAAGCAGAGTCAGAGAAAGATGTTCGCTTAAAGCTTAGCCATCGCAATTACAACATCGAACTTGTACAAAAATTAGAGGGCAAATATCTAGAGTATGAGCAAAACCATGCAAACTACCAATTGGAGCAAGTATAATCAATGAAATTCGTTAAAAACGACCAAACTGCTGTGTTTGCCCTCGGCGGAATGGGTGAGATTGGAAAAAACACGTATGGTGTTCAATTCCAAGATGAAATTATTTTAATTGATGCTGGAATTAAGTTTCCTGAAGATGAACTTCTAGGAATCGATTACGTAATTCCTGACTACACATATTTAGAAAAAAATGCTGACAAGATTAAAGGGCTTTTCATCACACACGGTCACGAAGATCATATCGGTGGAATTCCTTACTTGTTACGACAAGTAAACATGCCTATATATGGCGGAAAACTTGCACTTGGTTTGCTTAAAAACAAGCTTGAAGAGCACGGTCTTCTTCGTAACGCGAAGCTTCATGTGATAGGAGAAGATGATGTTATCAAATTCCGAAAAACAGCAGTCAGCTTTTTCAGAACAACCCATAGTATCCCTGATTCCTATGGGGTTGTGGTAAAAACACCACCAGGTAACATCGTCCACACAGGAGATTTTAAGTTTGATTTCACACCGGTTGGTGAGCCTGCTAACTTAATGAAAATGGCTGAAATCGGAAAAGAAGGCGTCTTAGCTCTACTTTCTGATAGCACAAACAGTGAAGTACCAAACTTCACCATGTCTGAGCGAAAAGTCGGTGAAAGCATTGATGACATTTTCCGTAAAGTAAATGGAAGAATTATTTTTGCTACGTTTGCTTCAAATATTTATCGCTTGCAACAAGTAACGGAAGCCGCAGTTAAACACGGACGTAAAGTTGCTGTGTTTGGGCGAAGCATGGAATCAGCGATCTCAATTGGACATGACTTAGGCTACATTAGTGCGCCTAAGGATACTTTTATTGATGCACACACGCTGAATCGATTGCCCGCAGATAAAGTTGTTATTTTATGTACGGGTAGCCAAGGTGAGCCCATGGCAGCATTATCACGTATCGCAAATAGTACGCATAGACAAATTCAAATTATTCCTGGCGATACAGTTGTCTTCTCATCTTCACCAATTCCAGGAAACACAATAAGTGTTAACCGCACAATCAACCTTTTATATCGCGCTGGAGCGGACGTAATCCACGGCCCACTTAGCAATATTCATACATCTGGACACGGATCACAAGAAGAACAAAAGCTGATGCTACGTCTTATACAGCCTAAATTCTTTGTGCCAATTCACGGTGAATACAGAATGCAAAAAATGCATGCAAGACTTGCAATCGATTGTGATGTACCAGAAGAAAATTGTTTCGTCATGGATAATGGTGAGGTCCTTTCTCTAAGCAGTAATAGCGCGAGCGTTGCTGGAAAAATCCCTTCAGGTTCTGTTTACATTGATGGCAGTGGCATTGGTGATATAGGAAATATTGTCCTTCGCGATCGCCGTATGCTTTCTGAAGAAGGTCTGGTTGTAGTCGTTGTTAGTATCAATATGAAAGATTATCGTGTTGCTTCTGGTCCTGATTTGATTTCTCGTGGCTTTGTTTACATGAGAGAATCCGGCGAGTTGATTCATCAAGCTCAATCACTTGTCCATAAACATTTAAACAAAGTGCTAACACGTAAGACAAGCCAATGGTCAGAAATTAAAAATGAAATTACAGATACACTTGAACCTTTCTTATATGAAAAAACAAAACGTCGTCCAATGATCCTACCGATTATCATGGAAGTGTGACCACAACAAAAAAACCCGACCTCTAATGAGGTCGGGATTTTTTGTTGTGGATTTGATAAGTGCTGACATAGCTTCATTGGTACCACTCAGTCTCTTCCTATGTCGGGAAGAATGACATCTTTAGACATCGCCTTATGCTTGTAGAGGCTGAGCGAATCATTTACGTCATTATGAACTTTGCATTACTCTTTTTTCAAATCTGTTAATATCTGTATCCGCACCGATAACGATCAAAACATCGCCTTCTTGAATTTCGTCTGTTGCTTGAGGCGATACAATGATATCATCTTGGCGTTTTATCGCAACGATATTGATACCGTATTGTGCACGAATGTCTAAACCAATGATGGTGTTCCCAATTAAAAGGTCATTCGCTACAATTTCAACAATAGAATGCTCATCAGAAAGCTCTAAGTAATCTAATACATTGTTAGACACAATATTGTGTGCAATTCGCTTCCCCATGTCTCTCTCTGGATGAACGACTTTATCTGCACCAATTCTTCTTAACACTTTTTCGTGATAATCATTTTGCGCTTTTACAGTGATTTTTTTTACGCCGATCTCTTTTAGCATTAGCGTCGTAAGGATACTTGCTTGAATGTCATCTCCAATTGCAACAATTACATGGTCAAAATTACGAATACCTAGACTTCTCAGTACTGATTCATCTGTTGAATCTGCCATAACCGCATGTGTTGCGATATTAGCAAATTCATCAATTTTGTCTTCAAATTTATCAATGGCCATTACTTCCATGCCTTGTTCGATTAACTCACGTACAATACTTCCGCCAAAACGCCCCAGCCCAACAACAACAAACTCCTTTTTCACAATAATTCCCCCAGATCCATCTTCTTAATAAATCTTATTTTACCATACTCTTTTCATTTAAAAGGCGATTATTTTTTCCCTTTAATATAATCTGCGTCAAATAAAAACAGTCGCATAAGCAGGTAGAGTGATGGGATTAACAACAGTAAACCAGCAATAAAGACCACAACAAGTGCTGTACCCATTGTTTCATTTACAACACTGCCTTCAATCGTGATGTATGGATATAAAATATACGGCAAATGAGATGCTCCGTAGCCGAAAAATGCAAAGAAGAATTGGAGCATTACCATGATAAATCCGATTCCAAACATTTTCTTTTGATAAACAAGGAATGTGGCAATCATAAAGAATACTAATGATAAGCCAAACATCCACCAAATGTCGATAGCATTTTGGAAGTGTTCTGGATTGTGTTCACGAAGAGCTACGAATACCATTAAGCTAGCGACAATCGTCGGTGCACTCCAAAGTAATGAGAATTTCCGCATGATTCCTCTAGACTCCATATCCTCTGCTCGATCTGCATAGTACGTAAGAAAACTAGCACTAATGTATAACACAGAGACAATCGCAAGCACAACTACACTCCATGAATAAGGACTAGTAAATAACTCTTTTGCTAAAAATACGACATTATTATCAGATACATCCAAAAATCCACCCTCAGAAATCGTCAGTGCAGTTGACAGTGCTGCTGGAATTAGCAACCCCGTTGCACCATACAAAAATAAGAAAAATGTACTGTTTTTCGATCCGTAGTTACCAAATGCATAAAAGGCACCTCGGATTGCTAGCAAAATAATCCCCACGCTTCCTGGTATTAGTAACGCTGTCCCAAAGTAGTATGCCGTATCTGGAAAAAATCCAATAAGGCCAACAAAGAAAAAGACAAAAAAGACATTTGTTACTTCCCAAACAGGCGATAAGTACCTGTTAATCAATTGACTCATTATATGTTCTTGTTTTGAAACCCTCGCATAATAAGCAAAAAAACCAGCACCAAAATCAATCGAAGCGACAATTAAGTAACCGTATAAAAAGATCCATAGTACCGTTATACCAATTAACTCTAAGCTCACGATCTTCTACTCCCTCCTACTAGATAAAGGGGGAGAAAACGACCTCTCCCCCTTCTAATTTATCGATGATTCACTTCGGAAAACGTCTTTCAAGTTCTGCTTCTGGAGGTTTGTTTTTAAACATTTTTATCAACACTGTTACACAGAAAGTTCCTAGAACTCCATAGAGCAATAAGAACATTGCAAGAGCGATTCCAACATCACCTGAAGTCGTTGATGCCTGATCCACCGTCATTAACCCTCTTAAAATCCACGGCTGACGACCAACTTCTGCAAAGATCCAACCAAATTCAATCGCAAGCATAGCCAATGGTCCACTTGCTACAATCCCCCATAAAAGAGGCTTATTCCACTCATTAAATCGTTTCATAAATATAAATACGATGAATATCCCCGCAATAAAGAGCGAATACATTCCGATTATAACCATTAAATCAAACATATAATGGATCCACAATGGAGGCTGCTCATCCTCTGGAAATTCATTTAAACCAATTACTTCCGTATCAAATGAGTTGCCTGCTAGAAAACTAAGAACCCCCGGTAATCGAATTTCATTACTTACCTCTCCATCTTCGTTTATGGTACCGAAAATGATCAAGTCAGCATTTTGTTCCGTCTCAAAGTGCCATTCAGCTGCTGCTAACTTTTCTGGTTGATAATCAGCTAAGAATTTTGCTGATAGATCACCAGCAAATGCAGTTCCCGCAGCGAATATGAAACCAGCTACCATGGTTAAACGTAATGCTTTTTTATGATAATCCGTTCCTTTTTTACGTAAAATAATAAACGCAGTAATCGCTGCCAAGATGAATGCTGATGTCATATAACTCGACATAACAACATGAAAAACTTTCGATGGGGTGGCTGGATTAAACATAGCTGCAATCGGGTCAATATTTACGGTTTTTCCATCTACAATCTCAAACCCTTGTGGTTGATTCATAAAGGCATTCACTGTAGTAATAAAAAATGCTGATAACGTGGATCCTATCATAATGGGAATCGTCAACAGCCAATGAAGCCAGCGGTTCTTAAAGCGATCCCACGTATATAAATAAATACCTAAGAAAATAGCTTCAAAAAAGAATGCGAATGTTTCCATAAAAAGTGGCAGAGCGATAACTTGGCCTGCAACTTGCATAAAGCTCGGCCAAAGTAGTGCCAGTTGAAGTCCAATCGCGGTACCCGTAACAACACCTACTGCTACCGTAATTGTATATCCACGCGCCCACCGTCTTGCAAGCAATAAATAGTGAGAGTCATTTCGTTTAATCCCTAAAAATTCCGCAATGGCAATCATTATAGGTACTCCAACACCCAATGTTGCAAATATAACGTGGAAAATTAAAGTACTTGCAGTCAATAATTGACTTAGCATAACGCTATCCAATTCCAATTATTTCGCCTCCTAAACACTTCGTCTTTCTGTTAGTTTTACTATACCACTTCAGTTTTACTAGTATAAAATATTAAGGTGCGTTGTGAAGTATTTAAAATGAACAATTTGTGAACTCATTCACAAATATTGTATCACTTTTATTAGAATTTCTAAAAGGGAATGCATGGATATGGTCATATGACCACATTGAATAGACGACAAAACCCCTCTGATAAAGGCCAGAGGGGTTATTTTATAAAGCTTCAAGCATATTAAATTGTGAACCAACAAGCCTCTGATAAATACCCTCCTGCTTCATCAACTCATCATGACTCCCGTGTTCCATCAAACGACCGTGATCAAGCACATATATTCGGTCTACTTCACGAATTGTTGAGAGACGGTGTGCAATAATTAGTGCAGTTCTTCCGTTCAGAAGAGTTTTAAGTGCATGTTGAATGTGTACTTCCGTTTCTGTATCAATTGAAGCTGTTGCCTCATCTAAAATGATAATACGTGGATCAGCAAGTAGCGCTCGAGCAAACGATATCAGCTGGCGTTCTCCAACAGATAAAATATTGCCTCGTTCTTCCACTTCTGTATTGTATCCATTTGGCAATTTCTCGATAAACCCACTTGCACCAATTGCTTTTGCAGCTTCAACGATTTTCTCATCCGGCGCATTAGGATTACCGAATCGTATATTATCTTTAATCGTTCCAGAGAAAATAAAAGTATCCTGCAATACAATCGAGATTTGTGATCGCAAACTCCTCAAAGATAGATCACGCAAATCATGACCATCCATTTTAATTTCACCCGCAGTAGGATCATAAAAGCGCGTGATCATATTAGCTATCGTCGTTTTACCAGAGCCGGTATGACCAACAAGTGCAATCGTTTCTCCCGCTTTAATGTCCAAAGAAATGCCATCAAGTGCTTTTCGATCACTTGAATACGCAAAATCAACTTGGTTAAATTGAATGTCACCTTTAATTTGATCGAGTGTTTTAGCATTTTTCTTTTCTGAAACGTTTGGTTGTTCATCTAAAAACTCAAAAATACGTTCTGAAGATGCCATCCCCACCAATAATTGGTTATAGACCATTCCAAGACGAGAAATTGGTTCCCAGAACATGCCTAGTAACAAAGCGAATGAAACGAACTCACCTAGCTCCAGACTTCCATTTTGAATCAACGTTGCACCGTACCAAATTAAGATCGCAGACCCAATCGCATTCGTCATTTCTACTAGTGGTCGGAAAGTAGCATTTTTTTTGGTCGCTTCTCTCCAACTTTCAAAACTTTCGGTGTTTATTCCGTCAAAGAATTGAGCATTTTCTCTTTCTTGTGTAAATGATTGCGTGACACGAATTCCTTGTAAACTTTCATTTAAATGAGAATTAAGCTTGGATTGCTTTAAACGCACTGTTTGCCAAGACCGACGAATCCTTCTTCTCAGCTTTGTTGAAATAAGGAACATCAATGGTAAAATCACCATAACTGCAAGTGCCAATTCCGGACTGATTGTAAATAAGATGACAAAGATACCCATCAGCATCAATACATCCATCAACAGGTTTATAACGCCATTTGTAAAAAGTTCTTGTAATGAGTTAATATCATTCATAATCCGAACGAGTATTGACCCCGCAGAACGTTGATCAAAAAAACGATTACTTAACCATTGAACGTGCGTGAAAAGATGCTTTCTCAAATCGTATATAACACTTTGCCCTAATATATTCATCCACCGTATTCGATAAATATTCGCAACATAATTCATTAAATATAATACAGAAATCACTCCGACTAGGATCATCAGTAAGTTTCTATCGCCAGTTGTAACTGCTTCACCAATCACATAAACCCCGATTAAGATTGGAATAGTTAGCCTTACTGCAGTCGTAAGAAAAACCATTACAATGGATAGCGGTAGTAATTTTTTTGAATACGGCTTTAAATAGCGTAAAAGTCTCCAAAGTTGAAGCCAGTTAAACGGCTTTTCGATCACTTGATCCGTTGAGTAACGGAAGCGATTCATTACTTGACTACTCGGTACTTGTTTTTGCATGGTATCACCCCATTTCTGTTTGTGTTTGGAGCATATGTTTTTGATCTTTAAATTGAATGTTGTAGATTCTTCTATACTGGCCTTGTTCGTGTATTAACGAGTAATGCGCACCTCGATTTGTGATCTTACCGTTGTCAAATACTAGAATTTCATCAGCGTGCTTTAACGAAGAAATCCTGTGGGCAATAATAAACGTTGTTCTTCCCTTCATGACTTCTTGTAACGCCTGCTGAATTTTAAATTCCGTTTGCATATCAACAGCACTTGTTGCATCATCTAAAATTAAAATGCTTGGATCCAAACATATGGCGCGTGCAATCGCAATTCTTTGCTTTTGTCCACCAGATAAGCCAAGACCCCTTTCCCCGAGCATTGTGTCATAGCCATTTGGTAGTTCCATAATAAATTCATGGGCTTGCGCGCGTTTGGCAGCTTCAACTATTTGATCTAATTCAACATGAGGTCTTCCGTATGCAATATTTGCTCGTATTGTTGATGAAAATAAGAACGACTCTTGTAAGACAAAGCCTACATTCTTTCGGAGAGAGTCGAGTGTATAATCGCGAACATCTATGTTGTCAATCAGTACTTCTCCATCAGTAGGTTCATAAAACCTAGTCATAAGCTGTGTAACACTTGTTTTACCAGATCCAGTTGCACCAATCAGTCCAATCGTTTTTCCACTTTCTACTGTAAAGGAAACGTTATCGAGTGCTTTTTCATCCCCCTCAGTGTATTGTAGTGTAACGTCTTTAAATATTACTTTCCCTTCACTGTTCGTCATTGAAACAGCTTCATCTTTATCTTTTATTGCCTCATCGGCCTCAAGAATCTCTAGTAATCTTTCCCCTGAGGCTTTCGATTGAGAGAACTGGTTGATCGTAAATCCTAGATTCATAATTGGCCATATAATAAAACCAACCAAACTATAAAATGCTGTAAGTTCACCTGGTGTGAGTGACCCATTTAAAACTAAGGAACCGCCAAAACCAAGGAGTAAAATAACACTGAGATTGCCAAGGAACTCCATTAGTGGAAAGTACTTTGACCAAATATCGGCAGTAAAAATATACTTGTCTTTATAATCTTCATTCGATGAGTTAAATCTACCAATTTGGTGTTCTTCTCGAGAAAGCGATTTCACAGTGTTAATTCCACTAATGTTTTCTTGTACATTTGTGTTTAATTGCCCAAATGATTTACGTACTCCACGAAAAGCAGGATGCACTTTTTTATCGAACTTGTACACAGCAACTGCCAAAAACGGAATGGAAATCATCGTAACAATGGTTAATGGAACAGAGTAAAAGAGCATGACACTCGTTGTGACGACTAATAATAATACGAGTCGAATCAATTCCGCAAAACCGAATGATAAAAAGAATCGAACTCCCTCAACATCTGCTGTTAGCCTAGACATCAAATCTCCAGTCTTAGAATTATCATAATATTGAAAAGGCAAACGTTGTAGTTTGTTATATAATTTGTTTCGAAGATCATAAACAGAAATTATCCCAAACAAATCTCCATTATACTGAGAGAGGTAAGTTGCAATTCCTTTAACAACCATAATCCCAATAAAACCGAACGCTAGGTATGGTACTAAATTATAACGTCCCTTGCTGATCACCTCATCAATGGTTAATTGAAGAATAATCGGATAGACAACGGTTATCGCTGTCATAATAAGTAGGAATACAATTGAAACGATAAAATAACGTCTATGCGGCCAGTAAAAGCCTTTGAGTTTTCGAAAGACGTCCATGCCTCTCCTCCTCCCATATATTTAGGCATACTATTTAATATAGCGGTTCCCAAAATAAAATTCATAATTTCATTTAATAAAAACTTATTATTCAAAATATAATCTATACATAGTATAAAAGATAGCATTAAAAAAAGGATCAGTCCTTAGACTGATCCTTTTTCATACGTTTGTATTAAAGTGTTTTTTGACCTGGTTTCCAGTTTGCTGGGCAAAGTCCACCAGTTTGAAGCGCTTGAAGTACACGTAATGTTTCATCTACGTCACGTCCAATGTTGTTGTGAAATACCGTTTGATACTGAAGCTCACCTTCAGGACTGATAATGAAAAGGCCGCGAAGTGCAATTCCTTCTTCTTCAATTAACACGCCATATTCACGTGAAATTTGATGATTTGTATCTGCTGCCATTGGGTAGTTAAGATCGCCAAGGCCATTATCTTTACGCTCAGTATTTATCCACGCTAAGTGTGTGTGAATTGTATCAGTAGAAACAGCAATAACTTCTGCATCTAGGTCTTCGAACTCATCATAGCGATCTGACATTGCAGTGATTTCTGTTGGACAAACGAACGTAAAGTCCATTGGATAGAAAAATAACACTGTCCATTTGTCGTCCTTCATATTTTGCTCCAAGCTTACTTTTCCAAATTCTTTGTTTGCAAGTACAGCGTCCATCTCGAAACGAGGAGCTTGCTTACCTACCATACGTTCTGCCATTATAAATCCCTCCAAATAATTAAATAACAATTGAGAAAATAAACTCAATCGATCAAAAACCTCTCGTAAACTATGATAATACACACAAAGTGTAGAGTCAATTTTAAGTGATAATCATTTTAAATAATACATTTTTTATATTTTATAGACCATTTTTTGTACACAATTTTGCAAGAAAACGTGCAGCCCCTATATTATGAAATATCGACATCTTCACAGCTGGTACCTTCTGCAATCCTCTTCTTGCAACCTTTTTTCCATCCCTTTAATAATTCTCGGTAACGTCGTTTGATACTTATCAATACACTCCGCTCATGCTTTCGGTCATACCTTCGCCTTTTTTATCAAAAACAGAAATAAAAGTCCATTGCTCTGATTTATTTTTCCGGCCATATTTTTGCATCCGGCTCGATTAGCCATTTATGTTCTTCTTCCATGACTCGTTCAGTCCATGGATTGTTGTCAAGGTGTCGAATCATCCAGCAGAAATACATTGCATATCCCGGGGCTGTCGTCTGTGGGTGATCCAAATCTCCGGGAATGGTAATGTAACTGTTATGTTCGACACGGTATGCTTCCGGTCCGACCATCGCACATCCAAATCCTTTGGGCTTATCAAAGCGGTAGTAGTACACTTCCGGCTGATCATGATGGTGCGGCGGGTAGCTCGACCATCGGCCTGGATAGGATATTACTTCTCCTATGACAAGATTTGAATAGGGTGCACTGTTATAATCAAAGATGGTCCGGATTACTCGTTCCGCCGTTCCACTCCAAACGCCTTCCCCCGCATTCGTGCTTTCGCATTCCTCCGGGGTATATAACTTTGCCTCGAATGTGTTCTCATTGTCGGTTTTTTGGACAAGCACTTCACTGGCTGAAAGCGCAGTAATCGTCACCTCTACACCTTTTGGAATGTGGAGGCACCATGGGGATTCTTCAAAAACACTATCGCGCTTGATTTCCTGTGATTCCCCATTCCATTCAAGACGAACCGTTCCCTCAAGAAGAAGCACGGCTGTTTCTTTACTGCTATCAGTTAGTGTTTCTGTTTTGCCGACTGGTAGTGTATAAATACCGATATCCTGCATCATATCGCTGTGTTTGCCGTTTTCTTTAGTAATTTCTGTATATCCTTCTGTTAATTCACCAAGCTTTTCATACATGTACTCTTCCTCCTTCAACATGCCCTACATTTTGGAACATATGCTTACGACGCTTCACTTTTTCAATCGCTGCTTCCATGACGTGCCATGACCAGTAAAGTAAAAGTATATGGAATCGTGCTTCTCTGTCCACCATTTCAACCACACAGTTGAACGCTGATATGGCCACATTGATTTTACGGATAACGTGTCTAATACAGATACGTAAATCCTACTCAGAAATGCCTGAAGCACAAGCGGAATATTCATTTCGAGATTAATGTCTTCTAAGCGGTCCATTCGTATATTTGGAACTACGCGTCAATTTCCGTTACACGGGTGAACCGCTTAGCGAATTTTTTCTCCTAATAAGCTGTGGTCAAAATAAACAGCTACTGCCACTGTCGATTTTTTGCGGCTGCCACCTATCGCTGAAACGATTAAATGAAGCGAGAGTGAAGTTCTTCCGCTGCCCCACCTTGTCCATATTGGCTACACTGAACACTCTGACACCGTAATTATTGACCTATGCGTAATAAAGCATCTCTTTCATTTTTGATTTCCTTTAAAGTCCGCTCGTTTCACGGATATAATGTCGTGCTTTCACTGCATACTCAAAGGGATTGGAAATTGCCGGATCCTGCTCAGCTTCAACAACAAACCAGCCTTTGTATCTGGCTTCACTCAACGCTTTAAAAACCGGCCTGAAGTCAATAAGACCATCTCCAGGAACGGTGAATACTCCACCTTTGACCGCCTGCAAAAAACTCAATTTTTCATCACATACTTTTTGGGTGATTTCAGCCCGAACATCTTTTAAGTGAACGTGATGAATGCGATCCATAAAGGTGTTTAACACTGCAAGATAATCTTCACCAGAGAATACAAGGTGCCCTGTATCATAAAGAAGCGATACTTTTTCAGGGTCGGTTCCATTCATTAAACGTGCAATCTCATCAGTCGTTTGAACGCCAGTACCCATGTGATGGTGGTAGACAATTTTCATTCCTTTTTCAGCAGCCAGAACCCCAAGATGGTGTAACCCTTCTAATAAAAGAGTCCATTCATCTTCTGTGAAGACTGGCTTTTTATCAAATAGTGGTGTTTCCATTTGGCCTTGAATACTGTTTCCTTGTTCAGATACAACAATAACTTTTGCGCCCATTTCATACAAAAAGTCACGGTGTTCCTTAAAAGCTTCCGCTGTTTCTTCATATGGTTTTGAGGTTAAAAAGGAGCTGAACCAGGCGCTCGCGATTTCCAAACCGCGTAAAGACAGTGCCTTTTTTAATACATTCGTGTCACTTGGATATTTATTTCCCACTTCACTTCCTGTAAACCCGGCAAGCGCCATTTCACTTATGCATTGCTCGAATGTCACTTCACCGCCAAGCTCTGGCATATCATCATTTGTCCAACCAATTGGTGCAATCGCTAATTTCACTTGATTTTCTTTAAACATCGCTGTCCCTCCGTCAATATGCACGTGCTTTTTCCAAGTTTGTTTCCTTGCTTTCAAATGCTGTCTGTATGCTTTCTTTTTCAGACACTTCTGCTACCCCGACATGCCACCATGAATCGTAGCCGTGTGTCATAGTTTTTGGAAGTACTTTAATGTCAATCAGCGTGCTGACAGATTGCTTTTTGGAGTCAATGACTGCTACTCTTAGTTCTTCCATTGTTCGAACAGAGTATGTTTTTACACCATAACCTTCAGCGACTCTTGCAAAGTCAATGGTCATGACGGGACCATTCATTTTTCCCGTTTCTGGATTTTTTCTTCTGAATTCTGTGCCAAAGCTACCCATTCCGTTTGCCATTTGTAAATTGTTAATGCAGCCAAAACCGGAATTATCAAACAGGACAACGTTAATTTTCTTCCCTTCCTGTAGGGATGTAACGAGTTCCGTATGTAACATCAAGTAGCTGCCATCACCAGTCATCGCGTACACCTCTCGATCTGGCTCCGCAATTTTTGCTCCAAGTGCTCCGGCTATTTCATAACCCATGCATGAGTAGCCATATTCCATGTGATAGGTGTTGCGTTTTTTGGAAAGCCACATACGTTGCAAGTCTCCTGGCAGACTGCCCGCTGCGCCAACAACGATCGCATTATCATCCACCATTTCATTGAATACTCCGAGTACGCCTGTCTGCGTAAGTTCGGTACCAAGTACTTCTTTATACTCCAGTAATTTATCTTCGAAGTGATCAGTTATTTCTGGTGTAAAGTCGTCACCATATGTGATGCCGTATAATCGTTTCATTTCATCCTGCCAGCCTTGCTTTGCATCCTCGATTTCATTTTCATAAGCTGATCGATAGTCTCCAAGTGCAGAGCCAATCGCTTCAAGACCTACTTTAACATCCGCTACTACTTTTACTGCATCAAGTTTCGATGCATGAAATTCAGAAACGTTAATCGTAAGAATGTCAGCATGGCCAAACATCTGCTTAGATGCTGTTGTAAAGTCAGTAAAACGAGTCCCAACACCAATGATCAAGTCGGCTTCTTTTGCAATAGTGTTGGCCGCCGAGTTACCAGTTACACCAATTCCACCTAAATTCATCGGATGAGTGCTTTCTACACCGCTTTTACCGGCCTGTGTTTCACCAAATGGAATATGAAACGTTTCTGCAAATTTCACCAATTCATCAGCAGCTTCGGAATAACGGACACCTCCTCCAAAAATAAGCAATGGCTTTTTCTTTAATTGGATAAGCTTCACTGCATCTTGTACACTTTCAGGGGAAGGAAGGCGTCGCTCAATCCGATGAATACGCTTTTCAAAAAAGCTTTGTGGGAAATCCCACGCTTCTGCCTGTACATCCTGTGGAAGTGCAATCGTGACGGCTCCTGTCTCAGCCACATTTGTCAAAACACGCATCGCGTTCAGCATGGCGGACATAAGCTGTTCAGGCCGGCTGATACGATCCCAATATTTACTTACAGCGCGAAAAGAGTCATTGGTTGAAATGGATAAATTGTGCGTATGTTCGATTTGCTGAAGCACTGGGTCTGGCTGACGGGTTGCGAAGACATCACCAGGCAGCAATAAAACCGGGATATTGTTCGCTGTAGCTGTTGCCGCAGATGTGATCATATTCGCTGATCCAGGTCCAACAGATGATGTGCATGCCATTATTTGCTTCCTATGTTTCTGCTTAGCAAACGCAATCGCTGCATTTGCCATTCCTTGCTCATTCCGCCCCTGGAATACTTCCATTCCCCCTGTATCTTCTTCCAATGCTTGGCCGAGTCCAAGTACATTCCCATGTCCAAAAATAGTAAATATCCCCTTCACAAACCGTTCCTGGTTACCATCAAACTCCACATACTGCGCTCCTAAAAATTTCACTAATGCCTGTGCTGTTGTCAAACGAGTAGTACTCACTGTTCTATCTCCTCTCCCATTCAAGACCCTATGGTATACCCGTACCACTATTTTTGAAAAATCATTGGAATTACAAGGAAAAGCTAATCTAAAATACGGTGCTTTAAACGATATCAATTTCGGTCTTTTTTCAAATCGAATAGCTAGACATAATTAATTAAGCGT
Organism: Jeotgalibacillus marinus; assembly: GCF_040801915.1. NCBI lineage: Bacteria > Bacillati > Bacillota > Bacilli > Caryophanales > Caryophanaceae > Jeotgalibacillus > Jeotgalibacillus marinus. The sequence goes on from NZ_JBFMIA010000003.1 coordinate 306,339, forward strand.
AGCTTCTCATCTTTTCATTACTTAAAAAAGGGAAGCAGTAGGGTTCTCTCTTCCCACCTCTACCCTTTTGAAAATCGTTACTTCACGTAACGAGCTGTAACCATTTTCTTTCTTGTGTAAAATTCAACTCCGTCGGTGCCATTTGCATGTAAATCCCCATAGAACGAATCTTTCCAACCAGAGAACGGGAAGAATGCCATCGGTGCTGGAACACCAACGTTCACACCTAACATACCCGCATCAATGGTTTCACGGAATTGACGGATTGCAAAACCACTATCCGTATAGATGCATGCACCGTTCGCAAATGGTGAAGCGTTTGCGACATCAATTGCTTCTGTTAAATCTTTTACGCGTATAATAGAAAGAACTGGCGCAAACACTTCATCCTGCCAAATTTTCATTTCTTGTGTTACATTATCGAAGATTGTAGGTCCTACAAAGTACCCTTCACCCTTTGTCGCTTCGTCTACTCGGCCGTCACGGACAAGTGTCCCTCCCTGCTCAACGCCAGATTGAATATAACTGAGAGTGCGTTCTTTATGAGATTCACGGATAACGGGTCCTAAGAAGGTGCCTTCATCCATCCCGTTTCCGATTGTAATCTCATCTGCAGCCTTCTTTAACTTTTCAACCAGCTCATCAGCAACAGACTCTTCAACTGTTACAACCGCTGCAGCCATACAACGCTCACCTGCAGAACCAAATGCTGCGGTTGTAATTTGTGTCACTGCTGCATCAAGATTGGCATCTTTTAAAACGATCGAGTGATTTTTTGCACCTGCCAAGGCTTGAACACGCTTTAAATTTGCTGTGCCTGTTTTGTATACATATTCTGCTACCGGTTGAGAACCAACGAACGAAATAGCTTTTACAAGTTTATTCTCCAGTAGACCATTTACTACGTCATGTGCACCGTTAACTATGTTTAATACACCTTTTGGCAGACCGGCTTCTTCAAACAATTCCGCGAGGCGTGTTGCAAGAATCGGTGTCCGTTCTGATGGTTTTAGAACGAATGTGTTTCCGCAAACAATAGCTAGCGGATACATCCAGCACGGACACATCATTGGAAAGTTGAATGGCGTGATACCGCCGACCACACCAATCGGATAGCGATACATACCGGATTCGATGTTTGTCGCTATATCTGGAAGCTGTTTACCCATCATTAATGTGGGTGCTCCTGCTGCAAATTCCACACATTCAATACCACGTTGTACTTCACCATATGCTTCTTGATAGCTTTTTCCATTTTCAATCGTTATGAGTTCAGCTAGATTCCCCCAGTTATTCACTAGTAGCTGATGGTATTTGAAAAGAATACGTGCACGTTTTGTAACAGAGGTCTGTGACCATGTTTTAAACGTTTCATTTGCTGTTTGAATTGCGTGGTCGACATCTTTTTTTGTTGAAAGAGGCACTACAGCAATTGCTTCTCCTGTTGACGGATTAACGACTGTTTCTGTCTTTTCCGAAGTCGATTCTACCCATTCTCCACCAATATAGTTCTTCAATTTTTTTACGGTTGTTTGTGTCATTTATATTCTCCCTTTCTATATTAACTTTGTTGGTAAACCGCTGTTTCCATATGATTTTCCAGCTCTTCTTCTGTCGGCATGGCATCCGAACAACTGTGCCGAGAAATGACAATGGATGCCGATGCGCTACCCAACTTCATCGCTTCTGACACTTCTTTTCCATTCATTAGTCCGTATATGAATGCCGATGCGTAAGAGTCCCCCGCTCCAAAGGTTTTCAGAACATTTGTCTGAAAAATACCACTTCTGTGTGATTTATTGTCTTTCGTATACGCAATGGAGCCGGCATCCCCGTGTTTAATGACAACAAGGTCTGAGTGGTATGAGAACCAGCGAGACGCTGTAAAATGGTCATCTGATTCTTCGACATTTAACAATTTTTCCATCATATCGAACTCTTCACGCGTACCAATAATAACGTTACACTTTTCAGCAGCAAGGTTATAATACACAGCCGTCTCTGCTTCATCAGTCCATGTATACGGACGGTAATCAAGATCAAAAAAAACAGTAACTTCGTGTTTTTCTGCATATTCGAGTGCCACAAATACTGCTTCCCGTGATGGGCTTTTCGCAAGGGCTGTTCCTGAAATTAAGAGAGCTTTTGACTGCTTAATATAATCTTCGTCTACGTCATAAGGGTGCAATTTTAAATCTGCAACGTTGTCGCGGTACATCAAAATACTGCAGTCATCCGGGCTTTTGATCTCGGTAAATGCAAGGCCGGTGACAGCCCCAGTTAGGTCAGTTGTAACGCCTTTTGTATCAATATCGTTCTTTTCTAGGTAATTAGTGATAAAACGTCCCATTTGGTCGTTGGAAACTTTTCCGATAAATCCCGTTTTCTGACCAAGTCGAGCTGAGCCAATCGCGATATTAGCCGGAGAGCCACCGACATATTTTGTAAATGTGCTCGTTTCCTCCATCGGCCGGTTCGTTTCATTTGCGTTTAAGTCAATGCACAGCCTACCGATGGCAATCAAATCAAGGGGCCGATCTTTTACAAATTTAAGTGGGTTCATACTATCCTTCCTTCCCATCATCCCTACTAATTTAGTATTCTATCGATTGTCCCAGCTTAACAGGCACACCTGTATCAATTGATTGTTTTGCTGCTCTAGCAATACGTTCTGCTTGTAACCCATCAAAACCATTGCAACTAACCTCATTATTTTCAAGGCACGCAGCTGCAAATTCTGTCACTTCTTCAATATAGGCCTGTGTATAACGTTCAAGGAAGAAGTATAAGGGCTTTTCTTTCGATACATGTTTCACCGTTGAAACTTCAACATTAGTTGCTCGATTGTTATCTGCTTGCGCAGATCCTTTATCCCCAAAAATTTCAAGACGCTGGTCATACCCGTAGGCTGCACTGCGACTGTTATCAATCACACCTAAAGCGCCATTTGAGAATTTCAAAGTTATTACAGCCGTGTCAATATCGCCTGCTTCACCAATTTCCGGGTCCACAAGCACCGCACCGTGTGCTGACACTTCTACCACTTCACTACCCATGATGTAACGCGCCATATCAAAATCATGAATAGTCATGTCCATGAACAGTCCTCCTGATGATTTTATATATTCAATACCAGGTGGCTGAGGATCGCGAGAAGTGATCCGTAATATATGTGGTGTACCGATTTCACCTTCTTGAACGAGTGTTCGGATTTTACGGAAATTTGGATCAAAACGGCGATTAAAACCAACTTGAATTTTCACACCGGAATTTTCAGCAACAGCAAGCGCTTCTTCTGTTTCTGACACTGAGAAACTAACTGGCTTTTCACAAAAGATATGTTTTCCTGCCGCTCCTGCTTCTTTAATAATGGTTGCATGTGTATTTGTCGGTGAACAAATAAATATAGCTTTGATTTCTGGATCATTCAGTAAATCGTGATAGTCCGTTGTTAGCACTTCAATTTGTTTATCTATTGCCCATGCTTCAAGATGCTCAGTCGCAATATCTGATACACTTTTAACACGAATTTGCGGAATTGCTCTTAAATTATCAACATGCAATCTACCGATACGACCTGCACCGATTATTCCCACAGTAAATGTCATAAACTGAATCCCCCCTAAAACAAATTGGTAAAACGCTTTCTTTTTTAGGTAAATAAGCCCATACGAAGCGGCTGTTCACCGCTCTTAATTACTTTACATATTATTTAAATCCTTTACGGAAGCACGTTCGATCAACTCCGGGGAGAGCATTATCCGGTGCCCAGAGCTATTTGGCTTTTCAATCGACTGCAGCAACTGATGAATAGCATAGCATGCTAAATCCGGAATAGGCTGAGCAATTGTTGTTAAACCAGGATCAGTAAGTTCGGCATGAATGGTATTATCAAATCCGATTACCGATATATCATTTGGAATAGAAACGTTTGCTTTACGAGCTTCGTTAATAAAAACCGCAGCGATTAAATCCGTTGAAGCAAACACAGCAGTTGGTCTATTCTCCAACTTCAAAATTTTCTGTGCAGCTACCTTCGCCTCGTCAATTTTTGACTTTGAAGAAATAATCAAACCTTCATCCAACATAATTTCTTCATCCATAAGTGACTGCTTTAATCCCTCTAAACGCAAGCGTCCACTTACACGATCTATTTCCGCAATCATGGCTACATGCCGATGCCCCTTATCCAACAAATAACGCCCAGCAAGATAACCCCCTCTTACATCATCTGTAGTAACAACGTGAGAAGAAAAAGCAGGGTGATCAATCGAAAACATTAAGAGTGGAATATTCCTGCGATGCATTTTTTCAAAAACCTTCCAATCACTTGATTCGGTTGCGATGATAATGCCATCAACTTGTTTTTTAAAAAGTACTTCCAAGTAGTCATTCTCACGTTCACTCTGGTAATCTGTGCTGCATAAAATAATTCCATAGCCCTTTTCTCGGGCACTGTTTTCTAACGCCCGAGCTATTTCAGCAAAAAAAGGGTTTGAAATATCAGGAACAAGCACACCGATTGTGAACGTTTGCTTTCCAGTCAACGCTGCTGCTACACTGCTCGGATGATATTCTAATTCATGCATAATTTCAGTTACTTTTTTTTTCGTTTTATCGCTGATTCGACCTGTATTGTTTACCACTTTAGACACAGTAGCAATTGAGACCCCTGCCTTTTTTGCTACTTCATATATTGTTGGCTTCATAAACTTTCAAACTCCTCTAGATATTCCTTTTCTTTAGTTTAGCACGAAGAGTATATTTAGTAGCAAACAACATTATTTTGAAATACTATTTAAGAACTCCAGTTGTTCTTGTGCATTTTCTTTTGTGATGATGTCAATACCAGCATCAATACGTTCTTCAATATCTTCCCCTTCAATCGTTTTCAGTGCATTTTCAACACCTTGATACCCCATTTGATATGGACTTTGGGCAATTGTTCCTGCAAGATTTTCATTTAAAATGGATTCAACAGCTTCTTGAGTCCCATCTGTACCTATCACTTTTGTATCAGATCCTTTTGCTTCTACAGCACGTAATGCGCCTAATGCCATATCGTCATTAGCAGCAAAAACACCTTTTATGTCACTATTTTTCTCGAAAATATTTTCCATAACAGACATCGCTTTTGTTCTATCACTATCTGCTGCCTGTTCAGCGACAACTTCCAAACCAGCCTCTTCAAGTACTTCTCTCGCACCTTTAATTCGCTCGTCAGTGCTTGGATTACCAAGCGCTCCTGCAATCAAGACCACTTTATCCCCTTCTTGCAGCATAGAGGCTAACAATTTTCCAGCTTCCTGGCCCGCTGTATAGTTTTCTGTTCCAATAAATGTTGTCTTGCCTTCAAAGTCAGCGTCTGAATCAACGAGCAGAACTGGCAAACTTTGAGACGCATTTTCCATTACTGGTATAATTGTGTCTGGCTGAGAAGGCGCGACCACGATAGCACCCGGTGACTGACTCACTTGGTCTTCAAGCATATTTACTTGTTCGATTACTTGCGACTCAGCTGACGGGCCAACAACTGTTACATCGACACCAAGATCCTTACCTGCGGCTTCCGCTCCTGCTTCAACATATTTCCAGTAAGGGCTTGATAACGTTTTTAGTACAACAGCAACACTTTCTTCACTGCTGTCACCACCACTTCCTTCTTCATCTCCAGTACACCCTGCAATTAATGCCAGGCACGATATCACCACGGCGCCTCCAAACAATTTAAGTTTCTTCATTTTAACTCCTCCCAAGTAAGTTTATTTTTGATGTTCTTTGTGAGCGTTTCAATGACAATGACTAACTCCAGCGTCCACCCCCTCAGATTTACTCCTACTTCTACCGGAAATGACCAAGATGCTCTCGCTTTGATTACTGTATTATCTTTTTTTGTTTTTGCGTTGACGAAGAACATCGACAAATACAGCAGCAATAATGACTAAACCAATCACTGTCATTTGAAAATCAGCAGAAACATTTAAAAGATTCAGTCCGTTACGGAGAACAGCGATGATCATCGCCCCGATTAATGTACCCCATACTGTACCAACACCTCCAAAGAAGCTGGCACCGCCAATAATAACAGCTGCGATAGCGTCCAGTTCATACGAAAGACCGGCAAGAGGGAAAGCTGAGTTAACACGTCCTACCATTACAAGACCGGCAAGTCCTGCCATAAAACCACTGATTGTATATACAATGATTAAAACTCGATCGACATTAATTCCGGACAAACGAGCGGCTTCCTTGTTACCCCCGATTGCGTATATGTAGCGACCTGTTTGTGTTCTAGTTAAGAAAATATGAAAGATGACATATACAACAATAACAAGAGCGAAACTAACAGGGATTGGACCTACAAATTCACTCCCTAAAAATTGGATCATGTATGGAAACCCAGCAATCGGTGCAGCTGCTGTTACAATCAGAGCAATTCCACGCGCTATGTTCATTGTACCGAGAGTAGAAATAAACGGATGCGGCAGACGAAGCTTCGTTAATAGCAGACCATTAAATAACCCAAATGCAGCACCAACAGCAAGGCAAACAATAATTCCAATAATTGGACTAAAGCCCATGTTAACGGAAACGATTCCCATAACCATAATAGAAACTGCAAGAACGGAACCAATAGACAAATCAATCCCGGCTGTTAAAATCGGTAGAAGCATCCCAAGGGCAAGCAGGGCATTAATAGAAGACTGACGGGCAATGTTCATCATATTATTCATGGTTAAAAACTTGTCCGATAAAAGTGTTAGCACAGTCATCAAAATAACTAGACCAATTAGTGGCCCGAACTTGCTTAAGTAATCTTTTAATGTTTTCTTCTGCCTGGGTGTGTTGCTTTCATCTTTTTGCACTACTACTTCTTTCATTTTCTTCATCCTCCTGTCGCCGCTTTCATAACTCTTTCTTGAGAAGCTTCTTCAATCGCAATATCAGCGGTTATTTTCCCTTCACTCATTACTAGGACTCGATCGCACATACCGATAATCTCGGGAAGGTCTGAAGAAATCATCAAAACAATGACACCGCTTTCAACTAGTTGATTCATTAAGCGGTAAACTTCCACTTTCGCACCAACGTCAATACCTCTTGTCGGTTCGTCAAAGATAAATACCTTTGCATTTGTGCACAGCCATTTGGCAATAACAACTTTTTGCTGATTTCCACCACTCAGCTTTCTTGCATGAAGATCAATGTCATTCGGACGTACTTTCAATTCTTTTAAATAGTTTTTAGCTTCATCACGAATTGCTTTTAAATTTATCATCCCTGATTTATTTCTAAATTTTTTCATGCTAGCCATAGCTATGTTGAAATCCAGTGGCTGATCAAGCAGGAGACCTTCACTTTTTCGATCTTCTGTAATAAAAGCAATGCCAGCATCGATTGCATCTCGAGGTGACTTAATCCTTACTTGCTTTCCACCGATGAAAATTTTCCCACCCCCATGTGAATCTGCACCGAAGATTGCTCTGGCCAATTCTGTACGACCTGCACCGACGAGCCCGGAAATACCGACAATTTCACCGTATCTTACGGAAAAATTCACCAGTTCTGAAGTCCCAGGCACTTTTAAGCTCTCAACCCGGAACCCTTCACCGCCGATCGTAAACGATTGCATAGGAAACTTCTCCTCTAGTGCCCGTCCAACCATCAACTCAATCCAGTAATCGGTTTCAGTTGTCTTAACTGGGAGGGTTTCTATTTTAAAACCGTCTCGAAGAATCGTTATCCGATCCCCCATCCGTCTAATCTCATCCAAGCGGTGAGAAATAAAAACAATTGCAATCCCCTTTTTCTTCAACTGTTCTACACAGCTATATAATTGTTCTACTTCTGTGGAGCTAAGACTGGATGTCGGCTCATCCATAATAATCAATTTCGCATCAAGGGTAAGCGCTTTCGCTATTTCTACAAGTTGTTGCTGACCAATACCAAGCTCACTAAGTTGCTGATCTGCCAGCTTCGGGCTCTGGCCTAACATTCCTAAATATCGTTCTGCTTCTTTACGCATTTCTTTATGGTTTAACATAGATATTTTTCCTCCGCGCTTTATTTCGCGTCCTAGAAAAATATTTTCATATACCTTTAATTCCGGAATAACATTCAACTCTTGATAAATAGTAGCGATCCCTAGATTCATTGAATCAACGGGTGTTGTAATTTGGACCAGCTTTCCACCCCAATAAATTTCTCCAGCATCTTTTTCATAAGCACCAGTTAAAATTTTAATAAGCGTAGACTTGCCTGCTCCATTTTCACCGAGTAATACATGTACTTCACCAGCTTTTACATCAAAATCAATTTCTTTTAAAACGTGGTTTTGATTAAAGCTTTTTTTAATCCCTTTCATCTCGAGGAGGCTTCCTATATGAGTAGACATGTACTAACCCCTTTCATTCATTACCACCAGAAAAAGTAAGCGCTTTCTTTTGAGTGGTCAAGTTTTCCTATTTTAAAAAATTAAAATAACTACCTCTTTATATCCACTTATCCTACAGTTGTTTTTGTAAGGTCAATCTTCTGTTCCGTTCGGTATGATTCGCGTGCTGCTAAAGCAATTTCGAGAGCCTTTACACCATCATCCACTGTGACACGAGGTGTTTCTTTCTCAGTTACGACCCGGAAGAAGTCTGCAAGTTCCAAATTGTACGCATCAGTAAAACGAGTTGGGAAATCTGGTAAAATATCATGCGTTGCACCCGATTTAGTTAGAATGTGAATATTATGCTGCTGAAGGTTTCCAATTAAAATCGTACCTTCCGTCCCGATAACTTCTGCACGAATGTCATAGCCATAATAAGCGTTACGGCTTGCTTCAGCATCTCCTGCCGCACCTGAAGCAAATTCTAGATAAGCAAGGGATTGGTCCACATCATTGTATTTTTCCAAAAATGGATGTTTTAAAACACGACCATGGGCATATACCGATGTTACCTCTGACTTCATCAGATAACGGGCAATATCAAAATCATGGATGGATACATCAACGAACATCCCTCCGCTATGTTTGATAAACGACTCGTGGGGTGCGTATGGGTCACGAGAAATAGCACGAAAGTATATCGGTTCACCTATCTCACCAGCAACTATTCGTTTTTTAGCTGCATCGTAGGCAGGGTCAAAACGCCTCATAAAACCGACCTGACAGATCGTGTTGTTCTTTTCCATAATGCCTTTAATTTCATTCGCTTCACTTAAATTAATGGTCAGCGGCTTTTCAACAAAAATAGCTTTGCCAGACTCTGATGCCATTTTTAATAAATCAAAATGAGTGCTCGTTGGAGAGGAAATAATTACTGCTTCAATCGTACCATCTTGAAAAATATCATCCGGGCTTGACGTAGAAAACGGTACTTCAAGTTCTTTCGATATCCGTTGAGCTTCCTCGAGATTCATATCGCATACCGCCACAAGTTCTGCGTTTGGAATTCTTGAAGCCACGTTAACTGCATGCCAATAGCCAAGCCTTCCAAGTCCAATTACAGCTGAGCGAATTTTTTTTGTCATTATATTCTCCTTTTAGTTAAGATAAATCATCAGTTGCTGTTCATATCGTTCGTAGACAACAGAACAATAAGATTTTTCTGAACTTTAATGGTCCAACTTCATAATCTAACATCTCAAAGCGGATACTCATTCGTCGTAAAAAATATAAGCAGCACTAATAATCCCTCAGAGATTTTAATCCAATTATCACTTCTTATTAAACAATTTTTTCACATTGATTTTGTTTAATTATTATGGTTAAGCGCTTTCTTAAATAATTCTAACGCACTCTTTTTTATTATTCAATTGTTTTTTAAAATATATTAAATTTTTTGTCGAAATTGCGTTTTAAAATCTCTAGATGATATGTAGCGCCACATCGCTCTACGACAATACGTTTGAAGGGAATGGACATTGAGATTGTGAATGAAGTTAGAGATACAGAGTTAGATAACCTATCAACTAAATCAGCAACGTACCCATTTCTTGGTTCTTACTCAAGTGATGGGCCATAAAACCACTGAACATTGATGGTATTTGTCAGATAACACATCTCTTGAACCACGAATATCAGTTGAGTAATGCTTATTGCTTCTTTTGCACGTAACATAATTGTTTTATAATGTGTTATATAATAATATTATATAATAATAGTACAAGGAAGGAGTTATAAATGAGCTATCCATCAGACAATCAAACGGTTTTTTCGTCAATAGACATTTCTCATTATTTTTTTAAATTAAGAGACCAATCATATGATAATGTATCTATTTCTAATCTTAAGCTGCAAAAATTACTTTATTATGCACACGGCCTACATCTAGCTGTTACTGAATACCCTTTATTAAACGAACAACTAGAGGCATGGAAACTAGGTCCAGTATCTCCATCTTCCTACCGTAACTTTAATTACAATGGTTCTTTGAATATAAAAGTAATCGAACATTTTGATGAAAGTATTTTAAGTGATGTAGCAAAACAAGTTACAGAAGCAGTTTGGGAGCAATTAGGAGGAAAATCAGCCCGTTATTTAATGACTAAAACGCATGCAGAAAAGCCTTGGAAAGAAAGTAAACTGGGAGAAAAAATAGATGATGGTATAATGAAAGATTTTTTCAAAAGCCAATTCTTAAAGAATACTAAATGATTAAAAAAATCACTTCAAAATTAAAAAATAAATTTTTAGATACATATTATCGATCTCGAATGAAAATGTTAGGTGTAGAACGGTCCATTATTTTTATTCCCTTTCTCTCCTGGCTAATTCTTCTTTCCTTATTGTTTGATGATATAACCGAGCGAATTATTAACTATATATTAAGCCTTAAAATAATCAGTCTTTTAAGACTCGATACACTATACACCTCTCTCAATATAATAAATATTCTTATTGAAAATATTGATAATATAGTTTATTTTCAAATTACTATTTCTATAACTATTTATGTTTTTGTATATAAAGAGATAAAAAAAGTTTCTTATACAGAATCTATAAAGTACGAACCGATTGCTTTGTATATTTATCAATTTTTAATATGTATTTCAGTATTAATTTTCCATAATAAATATACAATTGACGAACAACAGATTAGGGTCCTACCTTTATTTTTATTAAATATTTATGCATGTTCACTATATATTAATACCTTAATTCGTAGTACGAATATTTTTTATAACCTAGAAAAGCACATTAAAAGACTCAACAAACTAGCTTTATTTATAAACACTAAGAGGGCACAAGAGAAAAAAATAGATCGTTCTCTTAAATATTATTTACAAAATGTATCAACGACAATTCAAACATCCTTTCAATTATTAAGCAGCTCACTAAAGCACAACAACTTCAAAGAAACTGAAGCTGACTTTGACAAGTTCAACATAGCAATAAATGAAATATTTGGTGAGAAAGGCGTAGATGATAATTTCCGATATATCGCTATTAATGAGAGGGATCAGTTAATTGAAACATACAAACACCTATTGAAACATTATTCTGCTTTCATACATCAAAGCTCAAAAGCTGATTGGATCATTTCTGATGAAAAGCTTCTAGGAAAATTTATGGATTTGATGCCTCCACAAAATGAACAAACAAAAAATCCTATTAAAAATAATAAAAATTTATCTGCTGTGTATTCGTCTACTAATAAATATTTCTTTTCTAGTTTATTTAAAATCATCAAAAAGACAACAAAATCTGAGGATGTACATATTTCAATTATTATTAACGTGATAGACGATTATATAAATACTTATTCACTTGACCTTAACGATATGGAAGATAGACGACTCCTGAATACTGTTATATTAATAAGAGGATTAATTCTTAAAGAGGCTGAATCTAATAATGTTCGAAATCTAACAGAGTGGGTTTATGAATTGTTAGAAATCAACAAAAAATCATACGAAGATCAAGATGAAATTGTTGATACAAAAAAAACCAGTCACCTCGTTAAAACGATCAAAGCTAAAAAAGATACACGGCATGACCAACCGCTAACGAGCATCAAAGTTTATTTTGATCCTACACCAGATGATGAAAAAATTTATAAAAATGAACAAATTGAAAATATACAACAAAATATAACAGATATTTCTATTGAGATATTTTTTGAATCTCTTATGAAGAGCATTGAGCTAGGAACTTATAAGAGTACGGGCTTGCTAGTGAAGGTCTTATGTAGTAATTTTACCGAAGAAGATATAATGATGAAATTAAAATCTTACATGAATACAAAAAATAAAAATAAAATGCCAACCATCCTGTCTAGTGACCTTAATGGAATTGTCTGCCCTAATATCAGCGATTTTTCTGAAAGACATTGCATACAGAAACTAACAGTACTTATTTTATACCAAATCTATGATAAAAACGAATCAAAATTTGAATCAATAGAAAAAATCATTCCTTGTCTTGAAATTTTCAACTCTAACAAAGAGTTGGAATATGCTCTCACAAAAATAAAGAGAGCTGGCTATTTGGAGTATGGATTGTTATCGGTTGAAAATAAACAACTACATAGTAAACTTTTCTTTCTGAGAAGACTTTGTGCAGCGGGCAGTTGAACTTGAGCTTCTTAAAGAATTAAAAGAAGCACTTGATCAAAATGGGTTCAAAGAAGCATACATAGCTAAAAGGATCCCAAGAATTTTTTCTTGGGATCCTTTTTATCTACGTAAATAACTCACCATTAACTCAATCGCCACATCAATGGCTTCTTCTCGAGGATTCAATTTGGCATGGTGCAAACCATACTCAGAATCTACACCTAACCAGAACATGAATCCTGGAATTTCTTTTAAAAAATAACCGAAATCCTCACCTGTCATCGCTTCTTGACAATGAATCACATTCACATCTGTTTTCGCAGACGTGAAATTCATAAATTCTGTCACAAGTAAGTCATCATTAAATACTTGATAATACGGCAGTTTAAAATCGACGGTTGCTTCACATTCAAATGCTAGTTCAATTCCTCTGGTAATCGCATCCACACGTGTCTTTAATGTTTCCATTGCTTCAGGATTTAATGTGCGCATCGTTCCACTTAACCGTGCAGTCTCAGCAATAATGTTCCCTATAGTCCCAGCCTCTAGTTTCCCAACAGTCACAACGGCGCTATCTAGGGGGTCTACACTTCTTGAAACGATTGATTGAAGCTGCGTAATTAAATAGGCTCCTGCTACAATCATATCCTTTGTTTTGTGAGGGTAGGCAGCGTGCCCACCTTTTCCTCTAAGTTCGATATGCAGTTCAGACGTGTTAGCGAAAAGCAAACCTGGTTTTGTAGCAATTTCCCCCACTTTATATTCTGGAGCAATGTGAAGGCCAATCATTTGATCAGGCATCCATTCCTGCATGATTGTCGATGCAAGCATTCGCTCTGCTCCTCCTGGTCCTTCTTCAGCAGGTTGGAATATAAACAGAACATGATCATCTAATGGCTTGTGAGCAACATCTGTTAGAATTCCTAAAGCGATTGACATATGCAAGTCATGGCCGCACGCATGCATAAATCCAGGATGCTCTGAAGGAAAATCAACACTTGTTTGTTCTGTAATAGGAAGTCCATCAATATCTGTTCGGTACGCGATTGTTTTCGTAGGTGCCTGACCTTTTAGAAAAACAAAAATACCCGTTTCCCATTGCTTAACCTCTAACCGTTCTTGCGGCAGGCTGTTAATATAGTTTAAAAGATAAGCCTGAGTTTTAAATTCCATATACCCTATTTCGGGAATTTTGTGCAAGTCACGACGAATAGCAATAAAATTACTCAATGTAAAAACCTCTTTTCATTAGAAAAAGCGCAGGACTCATTCTGCGCTTTTAGATTGCAAATTTCAAAGTTTTATTGGCTGCAGAAGTACGTATTTCCTCATCTAGCAGAAGTGGCTAACCCCCTAATGGTCTAACCACCACGATCAATAGGTAAAAAGCGCCTATTGGTGCATGGCGTTTTACGCTTGTCGGGGCTTCAACCTTTGTTTAAAGTTGGCGAAGCTCTTGTTTAATTTCTGTTTTTGATTTTGTCTTTTCATCAATTTCTTTAATAACCTTTGCAGGTGTTCCAGCGACAACTGTGTATGGTGGAACATCTTCAATCACAATAGCTCCAGCAGCAACTACTGCTCCCATACCTACTGTTACTCCTTCAAGGATTACTGCATTTGCACCGATCACAACATCATCCTCAACGACTACAGGCTGTGCTGAAGGTGGCTCGATCACACCTGCTAAAACCGATCCCGCGCCAATGTGACAGTTTTTACCTACTGTTGCTCGTCCACCAAGAACAACATTCATGTCGATCATCGTTCCTTCACCAACGACAGATCCAATGTTTATTGAAGCCCCCATCATAATAACAGCATTGTCACCAATCTCAACCTGATCGCGAATAATCGCACCTGGTTCAATACGTGCATTAATATGCTTTAAGTCAAGTAAAGGAATCGCTGAATTTCTACGGTCGTTTTCGACGACAAAATCCCAGATTTGATCTTTATAAACTTCAAGTACTTCTGAGATTTCTGCCCATTCTCCAAACACAACTCCTGTGTTTTCTGAAAAGAAGGTTTGTGACACATCACCAAAATTGATTTTTTGCAAATCGGCGCCTTTTAAGTATACTTTTACAGGTGTTGATTTTTTCGCATGTTGTATGTACGAAATAATTTCATTCGCATCCATTTTTTTCATTTCAGTATTCCCCCCTCAATTAGTTGAATAATCATGCAGTTGTACTCATTTACTTTATCAGATAAAACTAGATAAAAACAAGTATAGAAATCAATGAGTAACATTCATTTCTATAAGATATTCTTGCACGACCTGTGAAAATGCTTCCACTTGAGGGAGATCGAAAGAAGATTGGTATCCTAAGAGCCACGTATCTCTTTTTAAAGCCATTTCCTTCTCGGAATGTAATGGGATTTTATGAATATTTTTTTCACTCCCGGTCAAAGTAATAGATGGCAAAATCGCATAGCCGATTCCATTTAACGCCATTTGCTTACATGTTTCAATTTGGTCCACCAATATACTTTGCCTTGGTGTGATGTGAAATTGCTGATTCCACCAATCTTGAATTTCTTGATAATAGGTTGAATCGCTTTTAAATTGGATAAAGGGTCTTGAGGTTTTATGTAGATCTTCAATCCGTTCAATGTCACGGTCTACTAAATACAATTGATCTTGAAATAAGTGCATTTTAGGCCCTTTCCACTCAGGGGTCCCACGTATAATTCCGATATGAACATCACCATCGTAAACAGCTTGCAAAATCTCACTACTCCAGCCCGTAATAAGTGAAATACGTGCATGAGGATTTTTTTCAACAAATCGTTTAAGCACTTTAGGAAGCCAGTTTTGACCAACAATCGAGGCGCAAGCTATTTTTAACGTTCCATACACTTTTGAATCCATCGATTGAATTTTTTCCACTACCGATTCCTCTTTAGATAAAATCTCCTTTGCTAACTGAACGACCATTTCTCCCGCAGGAGTTAGAGTCAATCCTTTTTGTGAACGTAAAAAAAGAGGCTGTTGCCATTCTTTTTCAATAGATTGCAGCCGTTGTGACAGTGCAGGCTGCGAAACAAATAATCGCTCCGCTGCTTTTCGCATATTCATTTCTTGGTCTAATACGACTAATAATCGATAATCTGATCGATTCATGGATAAATGGAGCCTCCCTTTAGGAAGTTATATCTTTCTTGGTAAAAATAAAATTAACATTAAGCTCACCACGGCAAAAATCAAAACAACCATATAAACCGAATGCAAACCGTTTGTCATCGCTTGTTGAAGAGATTCGAGGACATTTGGTTGGAGTTCAGCCCTGCTATCAGCAGTTAACAACTGATCTACTGCATTAACATCTAGCTGTTGAATCACTGGTTGATCACTTTGTTCAAAGTGTTGGCGCAGTCTAGCGTTTAAGATTCCTCCAAGCAATGCAACGCCCACCGTACTTCCAAGATTCCTCATAAAACTGTTTGCAGCAGTAGCAGCACCTCGTTGATCCCAAGGAACTGCACTTTGAATGGATACAATAAAGGACGTCGTCGTTAAGCCCATCCCAACTCCTACAAAGAAAGATGCCACCATAGCCCATAATGGCCCGTAAGACGGCTCCATTAATAAAAATAATGTAGTACCAATAACGAGTGAACACCCGCCAAATAGCGAGGTTCGATAATAACCAATGTTAATTAGTAAACGACCTGCTACAACTGCTGAAATTGGCCACCCAATCGACATAGCCGTCAACGTGAATCCTGCAACACGTGCACTTTGCTCCATGACACCTGTAACAAACGCAGGTAAATAACTAGAAATTCCGATTAATAAAACACCCGTCGTGAGTGAAACAATATTAGCGATCAATATTGAACGGTTTTTCCAAATTGAAAATGGCATCATTGGATCTTCTGACCGTAACTCATGACGGATAAACCAAATAGAAAGGAATACAGCCACGAAAAAGAAGACGAGTACTTGCCAAGATATCCAAGAAATCGACACGCCGCCTTCAACCAATAAGTATAAAAGAATCGTCAATGTTGCAGTCAGCAAAGCTGCTCCTTTATAATCCACATGACGTTTTTTCTTTTCAATATCTTCTTTTAAAAATATCCATAAACCAATAAGTGATAAGGTACCCAATGGTATGTTTACCCAAAATACGTATTGCCATCCGATTGAATCAACAAGGAGTCCACCAATGGCAGGGCCCATGACAGCTGAAATTCCCCATACACTAGAAAGGTATCCTTGAATCTTAGCGCGTTCCTCTTTTGTATAAATATCTCCCACAATGGTGGTTGCAAGTGGTAAAACCGCTCCCGCACCAAGGCCTTGAACAAAACGAAAAGCAATAAGCCATTCCATCGAAGTAGCAAACCCACATAAGAATGAGCCGCACAAAAATAAGACCATCCCAAAGGTCATGACTGGTCTTCTACCAAACAAATCCGAAAGCTTTCCATAAATCAACACGGTAACAGTGCTCATTAACAGATATGATGAAAAAACCCAGCTATAAAGCTGAAATCCACCAAGATCCTCTACAATCGATGGCATCGCAGTTGATACTATGGTCGCTTCTACCGCCCCTACAAACATTGCCAGCATAACAGAAGCAAGGATATATGGACGGTATTTAAACTTTCGTTGACTAACTGCAATTGAGTTCATATGTTCTCCCTAGATCTTAGGACCGTTGATTTTGCATATGAATATGTCGTTGTAGCTGTTTTAACATCACTCGTCTCGTCATAATCCCTTGAAAGTATCCCCCCTTATCCATGACACAGAGAAATGGATGGTCTACAAGCAGATTCAATGCATATTGGAACTGATCTGTTATTTTCAAATATGGAATATCTTTTTGCATGACATCTTCTACTTTTTTTTCATCTAAACGTTCGAATTCGATTTTTTCTAAGCCCAAAATCGAGTCTGTAATAAGTTGTGAGCTAACAAGACCTTTTAAATGATAGTCCATATCCAACACTGGAATCGCTGAGTACCCGCTTTTTGTGAGTAACAATAATGCATGTTCCAGTGTATTTGTCGTCTGAACATGCGCGATCTTTTCTGAAGGAATTACAAAATCTTCTATCGATGTTTCTAAAAAATTTTTATGTTCAATTGAAATCATCGTAATTAGCCCCTTTTTACAAGTACTTTGCTATTTCATCATACCATAATTTATGACAGAGACCGAGAAAGAGCTAATTAATTGAGCAGAACAGCAGCTCAAGTATCTTGTCTAACCAAAGCAACTATTAGATGAAATAGAAAAATAGTCTCCATTTTCCACTTTGGGCATGACTAGACCAAAGAGAAGCACACCGCGATTCTCTTGACGAAGAGTTTAACTATGCCTAAGTTCTCTCACCTACATTAAAATATAATTTCCTAAACAAAAAAAAGCCGGAATTAACCGGCTTTTTTATAATTCATTCTCCTCTTGTAGCAACTCGTAGATCTCAATCGCTGTCATGTCAATGTTATCAAATGGATATTTTTGAACCTTATTATCTTTGTCGTATACCTCTAGTTCGAAAGTATCATTTGCAGAAAAATACTTAACTTGACATATACGTCTTCCGTTCACTTCAAAAAATCTAGATTGAACATCTCCAGAATCATCTTGTTCTTGCAACGTTTTTAATCGTTGAATAATGCCTAGTAATTGTGATTGTGACATATGGCATTCTCCCTTCCAAATAAGTTAAATGGTAAGCTACACCATCATTTGTTTACGCCTACCTCTTTATCTAAAAGAGCTCTAAGAACGTCTAAATCAGCGTAGAAAAAAGACGGATAAGATAATGGATGGTAACAATCAACTGATGACCTGCTGGAGATCCTAGCAGGTGGGTTATTCTGTCATCAAGTTTCTCATCGCACGATCAGTTATTTTCATGTTTCCCCGATCTGCTCATCACAAAACAAGGAATACTATACCATATCTTTATACGTGTGAACACAACTTTCATTGATAACTGTTCTTTATGTAACCATTGTCTGATTTTTTTAAGGCTCGTATGACTAATATCGCAATAAGGATCTATTTTTATCATGATTTAGCATAGAGACCTTGCAAATGTTTTGACACAAAGTAAATCTTGCCACAAAATAAGAATATATCAAGAAGGTTAGGAAGTGATGAAAATGCATAAGGTTGTTCTTTATACTCAACCACAATGCCCTCCTTGTGAAATCGTTAAGCGGTTTTTGCTTGCATACGAGATTCAATTTCAAGAAAAAAATATAAAAAAAGACCATCGTTCCAGACAGTATATGATCGATCAGCTCTCATCTTATTCAACCCCCACAGTTGTGATTGATGATGAACACATTATAAAAGGTTTTGATTTGGACGAACTTGCATCAAAGCTAAATATTTCTTGCGATTAAAAGCCAGCTGAAAGGGAAAACTCCTTTCAGCTGGCTTTTATGTCTGTACCATCCAATAAACTATGTAAATGATACTACCTATTCCAGCAATAATATACACAAGAAAAACTGGGTTCAGTAGTATATTGTGATCTCTAACTCTTTTCTCTACTGAATGATCTTGCTCATCTTTAGCTTTTGATTGATTTACCATTACTTTAAGTGTCATTACCGTTGCGATTATCGCTATGAGTAAGACGATCGAGGCTAATATTATCGTCCATTGATCCACTGATTTCACATCCTTTTTTATAGGATGCATCTGTTATCCAATTTTCATTCGGAAATTTAAAATGGAAAACGATTTAACCACTGACCTCCATCCATCGTAATGCATTCACCATTAATGTAATCTGCTTCATCTGAAAATAAATAAGCTGCTAGTCCCGCAATTTCCTCCGGTGTTCCTAAGCGCTTTAGAGGCACCGATGCTAGCGTGCGTTTTGCTGCATCTTCAGATTCCCACAATTTATCTGCTCCACCTGTACGCTCAATAGGGCCTGGTGCAATCGCGTTTGTACGTATCCCATACTTATGTCCCCATTCAACGGCTAACGTTCGTGTCAGTGAGAGCACACCTGCTTTTGCGGCTGCTGAATGAGCCACCCCGGCCCCGGCATTCCAAGCATATGTCGCAACCATGTTAATGATCGAACCTTTAATTCCATTTTCAATCCAATAGTCCCCTGCAGCTTTTGAACAGTTGAATGTACCATTTAACACAATATCGATAACTGATTTCCATCCATTAGGAGACATTTTTTCAATAGGACATATAAAATTCCCGGCAGCGTTATTGACCAATCCATCGACTCGTCCAAAATGTTTGACAGCTTCTTGAATCATGCTTTTCGCCATCTCAGCTTCACGTACATCCATTTGAAAGATCTCAATTGTTCCTGGCAGATCTGCCATCTCTTGCTTGGTTCCTTCAAGCTTTTCTTTGTTACGACCTGTAATCAGTACAGCATGTCCATCCTGTACGAATCGCTTCGCCATGTACTTCCCCATGCCGTTCGATCCACCTGTTACAATATACACTTTTGCACCCACAAAAACTCCCCCTCGTTTTAATGAATGAATCTTCACTCATTATACTCTATTTTGAGCTTCTGAAACAAGCATAAAAAAACCCTATGACCAATTTTGATCATAAGATTTTGAATGCACTATTGAGAGAAGTCTTGGTATAATGATAGTTTCTTGTGAAGCTGTGTGATTGCGCGAACAATGGTCCGTTTACGATTGTGTCCAACTGCAGTAACTGACTGACCATTCATCTCAGCAAATACTTTACCCTTCTTATGTTCTTCTGGAAATCCCTTTGTATAAACAACGATCGTTCCTTGATCTGTTGGGATGCGCAATATATCTAGTTTAATTCCTTTTTTCACGATTAATAAAACCCCTTTAACTTGGACCTTTTTTGCATAACACTATAACGGTATCTCACACTCTATTCAATGTCAATATGAAGAAACTGAGGGAATCTATGATTGTTCGTGCAAAACAACAAATTCACGGTTATAATTTTTTATACAACACCAATCGGGATGAGGTTAATGATCAGTATGACAAAAAAAATATCAAGAAGATCTTTTCTTAAAAAAGTAGCTGCCACTGTCCTAGGGACAGGAGTATTAGGTGTTGGTGGGTATTCATATGCTCGATTTATTGAACCAAGTCAAATAACCTTAACTGAAATTACCTATGCATCAACAAGGTTGCCAATGGGTTTTGATGGCTTGACCATCGCTCAATTTAGTGACACTCATATCGGATTTCAGTACACAGAAAAGCAATTAGAAAAACATATTAAGAAAATTCAATCCTGTCAACCTGATATGATTATTTTCACTGGAGATCTTTTGGATAAACCTAACCAATACAAAAAATTCCCTAGTCTAGTCGCATCGCTTTCGGATTTGGACGCGCCACTAGGAAAATATGCGGTTTACGGTAACCATGATCACGGCGCATGCGGTACAGATATTTATGCGGATATTATGACTCAATCTGGTTTTACTTTACTTCGAAATGAAGCAATTTCAGTCCCACGAAACGACGATAAAATAATAATATCTGGCGTAGATGACCCTAGTCTTGGTCAGCCTGATTTTAAACCGATTGAAAAAGCTGTTGGATCGGAATCTTTTCATATCCTTTTATCCCATGCGCCTGACTTAGCTGACATAGCTAGTACATTTGATTTGCAATTAAGTGGGCATAGCCATGGTGGACAAATTCAATTACCACTTTTCGGTCCGCTCATTGTTCCGCCTTATGCAGAAAAATATATTGAAGGACGCTATGATGTGCCTATTCACAACAGAGATGCTACGATTTATGTCAATCGTGGTCTAGGAACAACTCGACTTCCCTTCAGATTATTATCAATTCCAGAAATCACTCTATTCACCTTAAGAAAGACGAGTTGACTTATGTCAGCTCGTTTTTGTATTTCAATAGTCAATATCATTAGGTGGAACAAGTTTACTAAAATAAAAAACCGTCCTTTTTGGTAATGTCAGCGTCCCGTTTATCAGATTGCATTTCTTTCACAAAGGATTGATTAATTTTCAACATCAATTCGAAAATCGTTCCAAGTAATGTAAAGATGAATAACCTGTAAAATGTGTCCTATTTGTTAATTGCACGTTGTTAGTTCGAGTTATTTTTAAGCATACGTAAAAAGTATATTAACTAATATTTATTCATCTGCATGTTCTAAGAATTCTGTGTTTAGAATGCACTCTAATCATTCCTACTACGTTTAATCTAGAACATTGAACAAGCCTTTTCAAATGCACCTTGAAAGGCTATACTTTAAAGGACAAATGATTGGAAAAGGAGTAGTGACATGCCTGACCACGGTTCTCATAAAGAGATTATTTCTTCTATTTCACAAGCAGTCTTCACTGTAAATCGACATGCCAAAACAGCTTCAGATCCAAAATTTTTATATCTTTTAAAAAAAGAAGCACTTATTAAACTTATTAGTGAAAACAAAGCGAAAAGAGTGGGTCTCCAATTTTCAAATAATCCCGGTTTAAGTCAGCAACGCTCGGATGTGCTAGTCGAATGTGGCGACTATTTGTTTCATATCCCCCCCAGAAAAGAAGACTTCAACTCACTCCCACACTTAGGTAAAATGTCTGGTGCAGTGCGTAACCCGAAAACACGAATGGGACTATGGGAAGCAAAAAACATTTTACAATCCTATACTGGGCTTAAAGATTCATCACCACAACCTCCAAAAAACAGAACCTATCAAAAACCCATTTTCAAACGTTTAGGAGAGTAAAGAAAAAAAGGTTGACCTCATAATAAACATGAGGTCAACCTTTTTCTTATAATGCTAATCGGTCAATGCTATGGATTAGTTCTGCAATGTTAGGTTTACTAATTTGGTCGTTTGCTCCCACTTTCGCCCCCTTGTGTTTTAAATCATCTGTAATTAAAGATGAGAAAATAATAATTGGTAGTTTAGTAAATGAAGTGTTTTCTTTTAATTTTCGCGTCAAATGATGGCCATCCATTTGTGGCATTTCTATGTCCGTAATCAGAAGCTGCACATGATCTTCAATTTTATTATTTTCGTTCGAGACAAGACTTTCTAAAAATGAATAAGCATCTCGACCATTTTCGAAAAACTCTACATTATCATAGCCTGCTTCTGATAAAGTATCGAATAAAAGTTTGCGCAGCAGTGGAGAATCTTCCGCGACAACCAGTCTTTTTTCAGACCGCTCTCTCTTACCTAGCTTTTTAATCATCCCCATATTGATCCCATGATTAGGATTAATATCCAGCATAATCCGTTCAAAATCTAGTAGTAAAAGCATATCTTCACTTCGCTTAATTACACCAATGACTTGTGTTAGCCCCCCATGATAAAGATCAGAAGGCTTTTCAATTTGATCCCAAGATATACGATGGATCATGGAGACATTGTCAACATGGAACACTACCTTTTGTTGATTAAATTCAGATACAATGTATTTTTCTTGGGTCGATGCTTGTGAAGAACCGACACCAAGCACTTTTCTCATATCGACAACCGGAAGAACTTCACCACGTAGCTGAATGATTCCTTGTACATGTTCATGAGAGTGTGGGATAGGTGTAACTGGAATCGGTTGGATAATCTCTTTTACTTTGATGACATTGATCCCATATCTCCCCCCACTTATTTCAAACTCAACGACCTCTAGTTCATTTGTCCCACTTTCGAGTAAGATACCACTTTTTTCATTCATAATCGATCGCCCCTAACCTTTTTACCTAAACTATAACATGTCATACAGATTAGAAATCATTTATAGAGAAATAAATGCGGGTAGTCATATTTTCCCCCATGAAGATGGTGATTTCTACTCTAGTAAAAGATTATTTGTAGAATGCATAAACAATTCTCCCCAAAAACTACAACAAATACCTAGGAAAATAATTGACTTCTTCGTGATGTCAATTATTTCTCCTTTATGTTTGACTGCTGCTCAACTCAGGGAAAATCACCTACATCAGTTCTACGGCACCTAACAATCAATATTCTCTAGATCTGCTATCCCTTAACACAGAAGTGACAAGTGCTCTCATTAAACGTTTTTCATCAAAAGCCTTTGTAACCCAAATCCCTCCAAATATTTTGTGCTGCATTTCTTGTTTTTTCTAAAATTTTCTTTTCACGCTCTTTTGAGTAATCTGTTAAAGGGATACTTACCCCTAAGGTAGCAACTGTTCTTCCACTATAATTATAAATTGGGAAAGATAAACCTATAGTATCTTTAAAATGTTCCGCACGACTAAATGAGTAACCTCTCTTTCTAATTTTTTTTATTTCTTTCTTCAAGTCATTTATATTATCAATTGTATTCTCCGTAATTTTTTCCATTTCCAAATTTATCAAATACTCTTCTAGAGACGAATCATCCATATTTGCAAGTAATAATTTAGGAGCTGATCCTGCATAGAGTGGGGATCTTCTACCTACTCTAACAACTAAACGAACAGGTTTTGTACTATCTATTTTTTCTACGTAAACAGCTTCGTTTCCTTCTAATACAACCATATGTACTAATTCATTTAATTCCTCATTTAATTTTTTCATATGAGGTAATGCTACTTTCCTATACTCTAATTGATCACTTACATGATTTCCTAATTCTAGCAGCTTTAACGCCATACAATATTTAACATCGTGACTTGTTTTTTTCACTTTCACCACCAAACCGCCTTCTTCTAATGAAGACACGAGACGAAATACTGTAGTTTTCGGCATGTTGGCTAATTCAGCTAATTCTATAAGACTTAATTCTGGTTTGGTAGTAAAACAATCTAATATTTTTATAGCTTTCAATACACTCTGACTCATATTTATTGCACCTCATATATGATGTTAAGATTCATTGTTTTTAGATGATTTTTAGTTATTTAATAAAATTAAATAACTGATACAAGGTAGCATTCATCCATTTTCTTTAAACATGACTGCAATTCCGTTCAAGATTGATCAAATGCTAAATGAAATCGAGTCGATAGTTTGTTTATCTATCACAACCTGAAAAGCCAAGGGAGCAAGATTTTAAGAGGTTTCTACTCGTTCACTCATCGCTTTGGTCAGTCGTGAAATCGTCTGGGGTTTGTAATGATGTCCCTTTTTAAGTAAATCAGAGAATTCACTCATCGTCAAAACTTTGCAAACTAAAAAACCAACAGGAAACGTTTTTGTGTGAAGTCCACCCTTTGGAGAATGGACCAGATCGCAGCTGTTAGTTTTACAAATTTTTTAACAGAAATATCTGGCGCGCCGATATCCGTGGACAGGTTCAAACATAGATGGGTACTCCCTATCCGGGCTAATTCTTCATCCATCTGTTCTGATCAATGGATTTTAATGCTTTGACAACTTCCGGTCCAATTCCACCAATCCTATTTCCCGCTTTTTACAAGTAACTCCTTATTGTTTAGGACCTCCTGCAACATACAGCACTTGTCCAGATATGAATGAAGATGACGAACTTGCAAAAAAACATGCTGCATTTGCTATATCGTCCGGTGTACCAGCACGTTTTACTGGTATTTGATTAATTTTTGATTCTTTTAGCTCTTCAAAAGAGATATTCATACGTTCTGCCACCGCTTTTGTCATGTCGGTAACAATGAAACCGGGAGCGATTACATTCACAGTAATGTTGAATTTTCCTAATTCAATCGCTAATGTTTTTGTGAACCCTTGGATGCCGGCCTTAGCGGCTGCATAGTTTGCCTGTCCTCTATTTCCCAGTGCCGACACAGATGATAGATTGATGATTCTCCCATATTTGTTTTTCACCATCCATTCCTGCGCATATTTGCTACATAGAAATGCACCTTTCAAATGAACATCCATGACTTTCGTCCAGTCGTCAGTTGTCATTTTAAAAAGCAAATTATCTTTAGTAATGCCTGCATTATTGACAAGTATATCGATTTTCTTATGTTTGTATCCGAGGTGGAAAAAAATCTTTTTAACATCATTTTCGTCTGTTATGTCAACTTTAGCTGATTCATTGGAAATACCCAGAGAATCTAATTCTTTCACAGCTTTCTTCAATCCTTTTTCATCTTGGTCAAGTAGACAAACGTGTGCACCTTTTTCACCAAGTTTTCTTGTAATAGCAAGACCAATACCTTTAGCAGCACCAGTAATAACTGCAATTTCCTGTTCGGAAGTCTTCATGATTCTAAACTATCTCCTTTCTGCAGCAGATTTAATTTTTGTAGTTGTTTATCATATTCATTACTAATCTCTTGAATAATTCCTTCTACTGTCTTAATTGTATCGATTAAACCGACAGTCTGACCAAGTGCTATTACACCTGATTCCACGTTGCCGTTTCTGATCAATTCTTCGTATGATTCTCCACTAATGTACGGAAAAATTTCTTCAAAAGTGGCGCCTTTTTCTTCAAATTTAGCGAGTTCTATTGAACGTGCGTTCTTCCACACACGTGCAGTTTTACCGATGGATTTCTTTACAAGGATCGTATCGTTCTCCTGCATTCTAACTAGAAGTTGTTTAACACGGTTATGTAGTATCGCTTCCTTTGACAATAAGAAACGCGTCCCCATCTGAATCCCCTCTGCACCAAGGGCGAGTGCAGCTAAAAGCGATTTCCCAGTGGAAAAGCCACCTGCTGCAATAACTGGAATATTTAGTTCATTCGCTGCTTTTTGTACGAGTGTCAAGCTCGTAGTATCGTCTTTCCCAGAATGTCCTCCGCCTTCATAACCGTTGACTACAACTGCATCATAACCAAGTGATTCCGCTTTTTTTGCAAAACGGATTGACGGTGCTACATGCACAATTTTAATATCTTTTTCTTTCAAGCGGTCGATAAAGGGTTCCGGATTATTTCCTGAAGTAAAGACTATTGGGACTTCTCCTTCGATCACTCCATCTATGAATTCATCCATTGGCTTTCTAATACCTATTGCAATATTGACACCAAACGGTTTATCAGTCAGCCTCCGGGCTATATCAATGTCCTGTAACATATCCTTTTTCGTTTCAAAACTTCCTGCTGTGATAAGGCCAAGGCCACCTGCTTCAGAAACCTTCGACACAAGATGGGAAGTACCAAGGCCCTGCAGCCCCCCTTGGATAATTGGATAACGAATACCTAACAGTTGCGTAATGTCTGTTTGGATTTTCATGGTTTATCCACTTTTGATATTTTGAACGTACCAGTGCAATGTGCGATCAAATTATCTTCCTGATCGCACAGTTTCCCCTCCATAAGTGCTGTGGATCGTGTTCGATTCAAAACGCTCGCCTCTGAGTACATGACTCCGTTATCAATTGATTGTAGGAATTGGACATTCATTTGCAGAGTTACGACTTCATCAAACCCTAAAGAACGGGCCGCGATTCCCATCGTTGTATCAAGAACAGATGTATAAATACCACCATGTACAGACTTTTTCACATTGATAAAAGATGGCTGGATTGGCAATGTTATCTTAGCAAACCCCTCCTTTAGTTCATTCAATTCAAGACCAAGAAAATTCCAAAAAGCGCTCTGTTCAAATTCGTGAAAGACCTTTTCTAATTGTTTGTTCATTATCCGATCAAGTCCTTTCTTTGGCTACCAGTTGTTCTCTGTTAGCTATCGTCATCAACTGCTCGCCATTGATCGCTTTTACAAGATTTTCTGCTATGATTACTGATGTTGCCTTTGCCGCTTCCAAGCTAATTCCACCAATATGTGGCGTAACGATCACTTCTTCCAAATCAAAAAACGGATGATCTGACGGTGGAGGTTCAATAGTAAACACATCGATTCCAGCACGAAATATTTTCCCACTTTTGAGTGCTGCAACAAGATCTTCTTCATTGATGATTCCTCCACGTGCAGTATTAATAAACACGGCAGATGGTTTCATGATATCAAAGTATGTTCTGTCTATTAGCTCTTTCGTATCATCTGTTAATGGGATATGCAAACTAATCGCATCACTTTCATGAAACACTTGCTCTATCGATGTTGTCAGTTCAACACCAAGAGAATCAGCGAGCTTTTTTCTGGGCTCATCTATGGTGCGCACATATACGAGTACATTCATATTAAATCCATACTTCATAATTTTAGCGACTTTTTGAGCAATCGAACCAAAACCGATAAGACCAAGCTTTTTATTATGTAACTCCCTTGTATATTTTTCATCACGTGAACCAAAATTACCCATCTGCGTTTCCTTGTGAAACAAGGGAATGTCCTTCATTGTCGCAAGTAGCAAACTGATCGCATGTTCAGCTGTCGCCTGACTATTCGTTTTAGGTGCATGAAGAATACGAATGCCTCTTTTTGTGGCATAAGCGACATCGATATTATCGAGGCCAACTCCAGCTCCAGAAATGGCTTTTACATGGTGACATCCGTCAAGAATTGCTGGCGTAATTTTCGCTGGTGCACGAAGGATAATACCATCAACTTTATTGTTGTCCAAAAAATCAATGACGATCTGTTCGTCAAATGTATCAAACTTTGTAACGTGGGCAAGTTTTTTCAACGTATCTTCTCCATCGGTATGATACATTGGGAGAATTTGCACGATATGTTTAGTTTTCATGAGTTCCTCTCCTGTTTTTTCTCATTTTATAATAGGCCGACATTTTTATTGGAGGTATTCGATGATTGTGGAAATTCCTTGCCCACCACCGATACAAAGTGTAACAAGCCCGTATTTTTCACCTCTTCGTTCCATTTCATATAATAGCTTCGTCATTAAGATTGCTCCTGTTGCACCAATCGGATGCCCGAACGCAATTGCCCCCCCATTGACATTCACTCGATTGATATCCATTTTTGCTTCTTTTATAACGGATAATGCTTGTGCAGCAAAAGCTTCATTCAATTCTATTAGACAAATATCGTTCATTGATAACCCACATTGCTTCAATGCTTTAAATGTCGAATCTACGGGGCCTATTCCCATATTTTCAGGGGATACGCCACTAACAGCTTGTGCAATGATTTTTGCTTTTGGCTTTAGGCCGTATTGATTCATCTTCCCTTCATTCATCATTAAGACTGCCGCAGCTCCATCGTTCCTTCCACTTGAGTTTCCTGCAGTAACCGTTCCATTTTCTTTAAAAACAGCGCGTAGCTTGCTCAGTTTCTCTGGGTTAGATAGTCGTGGATGTTCATCGATATTGAACGGGATTGTTTTCTTTCGTCCCTTCACATCGAAAGTCACAATTTCGTTTACAAAGCGTCCTTCTTTAATTGCCTTGTCTGCAAGCTCTTGACTTCGATGGGCGAATTCATCTTGTTCTTCACGGGAAATATTGTATTGTTCCGCTAAGTTTTCCGCTGTGTAACCCATCGTTAGATTCCCATATGTTTCCACTGGTTGTGAACACGGCTGGCTTTCTGTATTCGGATCAAGAAGAAGTCCGTTCCCTGCTTGATAACCGTATCGAGCGTTACGAATGTAATAAGGGGCCGTACTCATACTCTCCGCACCACCAGCAACAACAACATCGGATAATCCTAGCTTAATCTGCATTTCTGCATTATTGATCGCCTGCAAACCTGAACCACATTGACGATGAACTGTATAACCTGTCACAGATACAGGCAAATCGGCGCGTAGAGCAGCAAGTCGTGCCAAATTGGATGTATCAGCACTTTGCTTCGCCTGGCCTAGAATAACTTCATCTACTTCCACTTCTGCACCGGATCGTTGCAACACTTCACGGATTACCTTTTCTGCTAAATGATCTACTGTTACGTTTGTCAACGTGCCTCCCATTTTCCCGATGGCTGTCCGTACTGATCCAACAATATATGATTCCACTGCACTTCTCACTCCTTTTTCATTAGTTCGCGGACCAATTCGCTCGCAATAATATTTCGTTGAATCTCAGATGTTCCTTCGTATATTTTAGTTATCCGTGCATCACGATAATACCGCTCGATTGGATAATCTTTCATATAGCCAATACCACCATGGATTTGGACTGCAAGATCAGCCACTTTATTGTAAACTTCAGATGCAAATAATTTTGCAATCGCTGCTTCCTTAACGACTCGCTGTCTCTGATCGGTCATCCATGCGACTCGGTACGTCATTGACCTTAAAACTTCGATTTGCATGCTAATCTCTGCTAACATATGCTGAACTGCTTGGACTTCGAGGATGCGCTTACCAAATTGTTCGCGTTCTTTTGCATATGACAAGCAATGCTCAAGTAATTTCACACACGATCCAAGGTTACGTGCTGCAAGCCCGGCACGACCGTTTGTAAGTATCTTTAAAGCATTAATATAACCTTGTCCTTCCTCTCCTAAGACATTTTCAGCAGGCACTTCCATGTCCTCAAAAAATAACTCTGCTGAATGTGAACCTCTTAGACCCATTTTCTGTTCCACACTACCAAGAACAAAGCCAGGGAAGTTTTTTTCAACAATAAAAGACGTAATGCCTTTCACTCCTTTAGAGCTGTCTGTTACTGCCATAACCGTGAAAATATTTCCATCAAGAGCATTTGTAATGTAATGCTTCGAGCCATTCAAAATGTATTTGTCACCTTTTTTTGTAGCTGTTGTCTTTAAGTTCGCGGCATTGGATCCAGCACTAGGTTCTGTCAGCGCAAAAGCACCAATCCATTCCCCCGTCGCCATTTTCGGTAAGTATTTCCGTTTCTGATCCTCTGTTCCTAGCTCAACGATACCAACCGTTCCAATCCCCGTATGTGCTCCGATCAGCGTCGTATAGCCATTGTGTGTTTTTCCAAGTTCTTCGTAAATAGCACATTTCCCAACCATATCAAGCCCCAAACCACCATATTCTTCTGGGATACTCAAGCTAAACAAGCCCATTTCCTTTGATTGCTCCACAATCATTTCTGGGATTTGATCGTTCACCTCGATTTCCATGGCTAGTGGTTCTACTTCTTCTCTCACAAATTTCCGTACATTCGAGCGCAACAATTCTATATCTTCCGAAAATTCTAAATTCATTTCATCATCTCCTTTTATCTATTCTGAAATTCTGCTTTTCCTTTTTCAATAAAAGCCTTTGTGCCTTCTTCCTTATCTTCCGAATTTTTCATTTTTTGTTGCAATACGTATATCACACGCTAATGCAAGTTCGCTTCCTCCTCCTAGTACATAGCCACTAACAGCAGCGATTGTAACCTTCTTTCAGTTCTCAATTTTGTTGTAAAGACCTTGCATCCCGGATTTAGAGCTTTAAGAGGTTTGCGAGCATTCAAATCTTTAATATCTGCACCAGCAGCAAACGACTTGTCCCCAGCACCTTGGACAATAACAACTTTTACACCCTCATTCTTTTCTGCTTCACTGATACTTCTATTTCATAAAACATTTTTGCATCGAGGGCATTACGAGCATCTGGACGATTCAAGGTAAGCCAATAGATTCCGTCATTTATATTCACATTCAGATATTCATACTGTTTCATTTCTTACCTCCTTATGTATATTCATAGAAACCACTACCACTTTTCTTTCCAACCCTCCCAGCCTTTACATATTTAATCAATAGTGGACAAGGTCGGTATTTCTCACCTAATGTTTCATACAAATATTCCATATTCCGAAGTCGTGTATCAAGCCCGACGAGATCTGCAAGTTCAAGAGGCCCCATTGGGTGATTCAACCCAAGCATCATTGCTTTATCAATATCTTCAGCACTCGCGACTCCTTCCATAAGCATGTTCATTGCCTCATTGCCAATCAGACAATTCATCCTTGAAGTAACAAAACCAGGAAATTCATTTACTTCAACTGCCTGTTTTTTCATCTTGGTTGCAACTGCTTTAACAATTTCAACTGTTTCATCAGATGTTTCCAAACCACGAATAACTTCAATAAGCTTCATCTTATGCACTGGATTAAAAAAATGCATAGCAATGACTTTATCTGGGCGAGATGTCTGCGCACCAATTTCCGTTGGGCTCATCGTCGATGTATTTGTAGATAAAATTGTATCCGGCTCACATATTTTATCTAATTTCTTAAAGATATCGATTTTTACATCAATTTTCTCGAGTACAGCTTCAATTACCAGTTGCGAATCTTTTGCTGCCGATGCAAGATCGACTTCATAATTTAAGTTTTCTTCGGCAAGAGCGTATGCTTCTTCTTTCAAAAAACCTTTTTCAAAGCTTTCATAGAGTAATTGATCGATACTACTTTTCGCTTTTTGAAGGATTTCTTCATTTAAATCATTCAAAAACACTTTGTAACCGGATATGGCACAAGCGTATGCAATTCCTTTACCCATAACACCTGAACCAACTATTGTCACTGTTTTCATCAGTACATCCCCTTTGCTTGTACAGCTTCTTCTTCAATAATTTTTATTCTGTCATTCCTTTGCAGCAGGTAAATCAACGTTAATATGATGACCCCTGCAATATCTGTATAAATGCCAGATACGACCATTAACATCGAACCGAGAAACAGGATGATCCGCTCATACCAGTATGCATGACGAAGTAACCATCCTTCTACGGCACAAGCAATCCCAATTATTCCAATGATAGCTGTAATTACAGATAAAATTATTTGTGTCGCACCCCCTACCAATAAGAGTGTTTCGCCATATACGAACAAATAAGGAACGATGTAAGCAGCAAGTCCCAATCGAACAGCCGTCAAACCTGTTTTCATCGGCTCCGATCTTGCTATTCCGGCTGCAGCAAAAGCAGCAAGAGCTACTGGTGGAGTTATTGCTGATAATGCTGCAAAATAAAACACAAACATATGCGCTGCAATTGGTGCAACACCAAGACCTATTAAGGCAGGAATTGTTAAGGGTACCTGAATGATATATGCTGCAACAGTAGGAAGTCCCATACCAAGTATGATACTCGTAATCATCGTGAAAATTAGCGCTAAAATCAAAATACCACCTGATAAGTCAATAATAATACTACTGAACTTCAGACCAATTCCTGTCAATCCAATAACTCCAATAATTAATCCAGCAGCCGCACAGGCAATTGCTGTTTCAAGGGCAGCCTTAGCTCCTAGATCTAGTCCTTTAACGATCGTTTTGAATGAAAGACGACTCTCTTTACTAAAAGCGGCTACTAGTATCGTGCCAACAATTGCATAAAGCCCCGCTTTCATTGGGGAACTACCTCCTACAAGCATGACAACGATAACAACAAGTGGTATAAAGAACATAAATCCTTTTTTGAAAATACCCAAGAAGTTCGGTAGCTCTTCTTTCTTTAAGCCAACAAGTCCAATCCGCTTTGCTCGCAAGTCCACTTGGATAAACAAACACAAATAGAATAGTACTGCAGGGATTATAGCTGCAATTGCAATATCCATATATGGAACTCCTAGATATGAAGCGATAATAAATGCTGACGCTCCCATAATCGGCGGCATAATTTGACCACCTGTTGATGCAACGGCCTCAACGGCACCTGAGAAGTGACGTTTATAGCCAGTTTTCTTCATGAGCGGAATTGTAAACGCACCGGTTGTCACTGTATTTGCAACAGCACTTCCAGATATGGTTCCAAGGATCGAACTAGCTACAATCGCTGTTTTTGCCGGGCCACCACGATATTTCCCCATTCCAGCAACGGACAAATCAATAAAAAATTGTCCCGCTCCAGAAACCTCTAAAAATTTCCCAAACAGGATAAACATGAAGATGAAAGTCGCTGATACTCCAAGTGGTGTACTGAAAACACCAGTAGCGGTATAGAACAAATGATCAATAATCCACATTGTCGAAAATTCTCGATGAGAGAGGGCTCCTGAGAATAAATGCCCCCAAATACCATAAATCAGAAAAGCCAAAATGATAATGACGAGTGTATTTCCCACTACCCGCCTTGTGGCCTCAATCAACACAATACCTGCAGTAATACCAATGGTAATCTCAAAGCCTGTCAATTGCTCAATGTAGCTCATTCGCGAAGAAATCTCCTGTGCATTAAAGACAAAGTAGGAATAAGCTCCAGCTGAAAGCAAAATCAGCAGCCAGTCATACCAGGGGATCAGCTTAGATTCAGATGCCTTTTTAGTAGGCTTGTAAATAGCAAAAACAAGAATCAACGCAAAACCCAAGTGGGCAGACCGCTGTAAAATCGATTCAAAAACACCGAACAGTGCTGTATACAAATGGAAAAGTGACATAAGGATCGCAATAATAGAAATAAATGTGCCGACTGCCCCCATTAACGGGCGCAGTCTATTATTCAGAAGACCATCTTCGTCGTGTGTCGCTTTTTCTTCGATTTTGTCTAAATCAAAGTTTACTTTCCTTGCCATAAAATCACTCTCCTTGCTGAAAAAATACATTCAATTTATTCCATTGCTCCAACTTCTTTGTAATATCTCTCCGCACCTGGATGCATGTTTCCGACATTATTTTCAACAGAATATTCAGCGTCAAAGTCATTCATGACAGAAGAAATTGTTTTCCATGTATCTGCATTTTCCACCATCATCTTGGTTAAATTGTAAACATCATCTGTACTCATCAAATCATCATCCACTAACAACACAGTGTATCCTGCGACCGTATTTACATCTTCTGTCACTTTCGGATATGTGCCACCTTCTATCGTGTACGGTAGGTACCCTTCATTCTTTTCATAAAGCTTCTCGACCACTTCTTCTTCAAGTGGGATTAAGCGAATTCCCAAAGTTGTATCTAATTCTTGGAAAGTCGATACCGGTGAAGCAATCATTCCCGCAATCGCATCGATATGACCATCACGCAATAAATCAGCACCATCCGAAGTCCCAATATATTCAATTCGTTCTAGATCATCATAAGAAATCCCTGAAAGTTCTAATATATCCAAGAACGCAAGCTCACCACTATATCCTTTAATCCCAGGGCTTACTATTTTCTCTTTCAAATCTTCCACTGAATAGATATCCGAATCAGCACGTACAACAATGTGGAACACATTTGGATACAGTGTCGCTACTGTACTGACATTATCAATTTTTTCTTCGAATGGACCACTACCGTTTACTGCTTCCTCGACAGTTTGTCCGTTACTAAAACCTATATGGTAGGTACTCTCACCAAGACCTAATATGTTTGAAATAGATCCACCTTCAACGATTGTTGTGGAAGAACCAGGGAATACATCTGCCATTTTATCAGCCATGGCACCAGATAATGTATACCAAAAGCCTCCTACAGTCGCAGAACCAAAGGTGATTTCTGAAGGAATTTCTCCATCGCCACCCTCAGCCGCTCCACTTCCTGCATCAGAAGAACAACCAACTAAAACCATTGTTATTGTAAACACAGCTATAAATAATCCCGCTATTTTTTTCATTTACCTCTCCCCACTTTTTACGTAATAATTTTTTCTTCACTATACTTAAATTCGACCCCTGTGATTTTTCTCAATTCATCCACACTCATGTCAGATAATATTTCGATGAGTTCAGTACCCCTATCTGTAA
The DNA here is from genome assembly GCF_040801915.1 of Jeotgalibacillus marinus. Lineage (NCBI taxonomy): Bacteria > Bacillati > Bacillota > Bacilli > Caryophanales > Caryophanaceae > Jeotgalibacillus > Jeotgalibacillus marinus. The sequence goes on from NZ_JBFMIA010000003.1 coordinate 341,276, forward strand.
ACCTGAAAACAGCGTGTTCTGTTACAAGTAGATCAGCTTTTCTAACACCACTACTAGGTAAGGTCAGCTCTTTCACAAGTTTCGGTTGACCGTCTTTTGCCAGATGCATAGAAGCGATAACAATTCTCCTTGCACCTGCAACTAGATCCATCGCTCCACCTACACCTAAAATCGTCTTTCCTGGAACCGCCCAGTTGGCGATTTCACCATGTTGATCCACTTGAAGTGCACCTAACACAGCCATATCCACATGCCCACCACGAATCATAGCGAAGGAATCTGAACTATCAAACAAGGACGCCCCAATATTCATCGTAATCGGTTTCTTACTAGCACTAATTAAGTCCATATTAATATTTTCCTTATCCGGTGTCGGACCCATTCCAAGCAGCCCATTCTCTGATTGTAAATACACTTTTTTATCTCCAAGGTAATCAGGGATTAATGTCGGAATGCCCACGCCAAGATTAACCACTTCCCCATCCGATAGTTCTTTGACCACTCTTTTAGCAATTTTAATGCGCTCAGTTTGACTCAACATATTCACCTCTCTTTTTCACGTATTTATTTAACACGATAAAATCTACATACACATGTGGTGTAACAATTTCTAAAGGCTCCAATTCACCCGCTTCAACAATTTCATCGACTTCAGCAATAACCACTTTTCCAGCAGTTGACATCGCTGCATTGAAATTACAACCAGTGTGATCATATACAAGATTCCCTAATGTATCCGCTTTCAAAGCTTTGATCAAAGAAACATCACCCTTAATCGCTTTTTCAAGAATATACGTCTCTCCATCCATGACCCTCTCTTCTTTACCTTCAGCAAGCTTTGTCCCAACAGCTGTTTTTGTGTAAAATCCACCAATTCCAGCTCCACCGCATCGAATGGCTTCAGCCAAAGTACCTTGTGGAACGAGCTCAATTTCCAATTCCCCTTCCGACCACGCTTGTACTGCATCCCGATTTGTAGTGAAATACGACCCTTTTGCTTTCTTCAAAGATCCAGACAACAATAGCTTTCCTAGACCTTTCCCTGCTTCACCTAAATTGTTACTAACAACCGTCAAGTCTTTTTTACCAGACATAGATAGTTCATCAATTAGAGTAAGTGGTGTTCATGATAAACCAAATCCACCAACAAGCAACGTATCCCCATTGTTGATATGTTTTGAAAAATCAGTCTTTTTTAGTAACTTCTCCATAATGATCCTCCTTAAAATATGACTTAAATGTGTGTATCGCTTGAAATTTAGACTTAAATTAAAGGATGCCTGATGTAATTTGGATATCCTTCTAAAGTGCATCCATTAAAATCATTCGTTATAAAAGTGTTAATGATCATTCCGTATAATGGAATGATCATTCTATTTATCTATTTTTCATTGTAATAGACACACTTTACAAACGCAACACAGTAATCTAAATTTTCTAAATATAAATTATTTTTGTGTTGAAATTGGAAGTCATTTCTAAAGGTAAAATAGATGAATAAATGCGCCTACAACTACAAGAAAAGAATGTTTCGTGAAAGATGCACACAACATGATTAATACTTTGATTCTGGGAATACGGTGTCGGTCCTATAGTGATACCTAACTTATTTTACGCTCTCTCGTACTACTAAAAAAGATGTTAATTCTAATGACATTAGTATCTTGTACATTAGAATTAACACCTTCGTTTAACTTAATTTATCACGTCTGTTGATCAGCTAGTTTTCACCAATTATACATATAAAAGATGACCCGCTCCTAGTGGGTTTAAACATGGAGGCTTTTCCTTCTTGGACCCTTTCGATAATTATGTTTCGCTCTATTTCTGCTACAGCTAACATCGTTTGTAAGAAGAATCGTCCCATCGTAGTATTCTCGGGCATCCCCACATTCAACACATGAACACGTACACCCTTATCAAATAGACCTTCAATCACTTGAATGCCTTCTTGTACATTCCGTGCGAGTCGGTCCAATTTAGTGACGACTATGGTATCTTCTTCTTTTATTTCCTCTAGCAGCTGATTAAAAACAGGTCGATCTGTTTTGATGCCCGTATATTTTTCTCGCATGATCAAATCACACGTTTCTTTTTCTAATTGATCCATTGGACACAACATTTTGGCGTGTGTACTTACTCTCGCATAACCAAATTTCATCTATTTTCTCCATTCCACATCATGTACAATAGATATAAGATAAAGAATTTTTAAGAGTTTTCCTGAGGAGAAATTTTTTGGAGGTGAGTGGATGGTTCTACAATCTTTTCCGTTTCCTATCGTGCAGGCACCGATGGGAGGTGGCGCATCAACCCCCGAACTTGCATCTGCCGTATCAAAAG